>DAOWAS010000010.1 GCA_030634465.1 Alphaproteobacteria bacterium
GGATATGCCACATGCCCTTGCACACCCATGACCGTTAGGCGCACATTCATACTGCCACGACGTCCAATTTTGATCATCTCACCCATTACATTCGGGTTTGTGGGCTCACCCACTATGCAATAATCAATTACCTCGTCACGCTCAGCCAACGCCTCTAGCATTTTGCGAGTGCCGTTAATGGCGGGGCCTTCTTCGTCGCCTGTAATTAGCAATGATAGCGATCCTGTCAGCTCATCTTGGTTATGGCGTGATGCCGCCGCGATAAATGCGGCAACCGCACCCTTCATGTCTGACGAGCCACGACCAAACAATTTGCCATCACGCACAGTGGCGGCGAAGGGGTCATCGGCCCATGCATCGGCATTGCCCACAGGCACAACGTCGCTATGCCCTGCAAAACAAAGGTTGGGCGATGCCGTACCACGGCGGGCATATAGGTTATCAATAGTTGGCGTGCCTTCTTCTGAGAACGGCAAACGCACACAATTAAAGCCCAAACCTGTGAGGGTATGTTCCAGCAGGTCAAGTGCGCCATCATCATGTGGGGTTACGCTTTCGCATCGGATAAGGTCTTGCGCCATTTTTATAGGGTCGATTTTTTTAGTCATTTTTATTTATTCCAATTAGTCTCTTAGCAACTGGTTAATTGATGTTTTTGCTCTAGTTTTTTCGTCCACACGTTTGACAATTACTGCGGCGTAAAGGTCTGGGTCTTGGCGACCGTCTGCTCTGATCTTGCCCGCAACTGTGCCCGGCACAACCACCGCACCTTCTGGCACCTCGCCATATGTTATTTCGCCTGTCTCGCGGTCAACAATTTTGGTAGACTGGCCCAAATATACCCCCATAGAAATAACCGCACCCTTACGCACAATTACCCCCTCTGCCACCTCAGACCGTGCGCCAATAAAGCAGTTATCTTCAATAACCACGGGGTTGGCCTGCAATGGCTCTAACACACCGCCAATGCCGACACCGCCAGACAGGTGTACGTTTTTACCAATTTGGGCGCAGGAACCAACGGTTGTCCATGTGTCGACCATTGTGCCCTCGTCAACAAAAGCGCCAATATTTACAAACGATGGCATTAGCACCACACCCTTGCCAATAAACGAACCTTGGCGCACCACAGAACCCGGCACGGCACGAAAGCCCGCCTCGGCAAACTGCTTGTCACTCCAACTGGCAAATTTTAGCGGAACCTTGTCGTACGCCTGACCAATGCCTGCGTCCATAACCGTGGTTTCGTTAAGGCGGAAAGAAAGCAGAACCGCTTTTTTTAGCCATGTGTTTACCTGCCAATTAGCACCAACTTTTTCTGAAATACGTGCTTTGCCGCTGTCTAAAAGTAAAAGCGCTTGTTTAACAGCATCAGCCACATCGCCTGTAGTTTGCGGGGTAATGTTATTTATATTGTCAAAAGCTTCTTCAATTATAGCTTCTAATTCTTTGCTCATGCTTTCTCTCCCAACACGCTGTTTAGCCACGCCTCCAAGCAATTTATTTCATGGTCCACATGTTGTTCACTATAATCTATATCAGCCCACGGGCTATCAGTTTGTAGCCACACGGTTTTTATTCCCATTTTATGGGCGGGTGTCAGGTTGCGCGCCATATCATCAATCATCACCGCTTTGGTAGTATCCACATCAAAATGCTCAACAAAGCTATCGTATGCTTTTTGTTCTGGTTTTGGCACATAGCCCGATTGCCCCACGCCAAAAATTCCATCAAACATATGTTCCATGTTCAGGTGTTTTAACAGCCGCTCGCCATGCCCGCGTGAGCCATTGGTAAAAACCAGTTTTCTGCCATTTAATTTTGAAATTTGCTCACAAAGATTGGGTGCTGGTAAAATGGGGGCAAGGTCAACATCGTGCACATAATCTAAAAAGCTTTCAGGCTCAACACCGTGGTTTGCCATTAACCCGCTTAAGGTTGTGCCATATTTAACAAAATAACCCTTTTGAATAACCTTGGCTTCGTCATACTCGACCCCCAACAGGTCAGCAATAAAGCCACCCATTCGCACATCCATTTGCGGGAAAAAATGACTGTCCGCAGAGTAAAGCGTGTTGTCTAGGTCGAATATCCAGACATTTTTATCGGATATATCTGATGGGTTGTTATGTGACATGCTGTTCCAAAACCGTTAGTAATAACTTGAAGCCACAAGCTTGGCTGACGTAAGGTGGGTTATAACCCGTTTATAGCTCTATGGGACAGTGAAAGTAACCCCTCAAGATTAAAAGTGAGTTTATATTAAATGTCTGATGATAAAAACAAACCAAGCGAAGGTGTTATTCTTGAGGGAGAGGTTATACCCAACACCGACAAAAAGTACGAACAAGCAAAAAGTGCCTTGGCTGTTGGCGATGCTGAACAGGCCCACGCCCTAGCCAGCAACAAAGAAACCCCGCCTGAGGTTTTATATTATTTAGCTGAAAACGGTGATGATGAGGCTAGGGTGGGCGTTGCCAAAAACACCGCAACCCCCATGCAGGCTGATGAGATATTAGTTGATGATGAACACGCCGAAGTGCGCATGGAACTGGCGCGAAAAATTGCCCGCATAATTCCCAACCTGAACCCTGATGATGCCGACGAACTGCAAAAACACAGCATTAATATTTTAAACAAACTGGCCGAAGACCAATTGCCAAAGGTGCGGGAAATTATTGCCACCGAATTAAAAGAAACTGACAAAGCACCAAAAGAGCTAATTATAAAACTAGCCCACGACCCCGAAGAAATTGTTGCTGCACCAATTTTAGAATATTCTCCTTTGTTAAGCGATAACGACCTTAGAGAAATTGTTGCCGCAGGGGTGGTTGGCGAGGCGTTAGAAGCGATTTCCAGACGCAAGAAAATTAGTGACGATTTGGCAGAGGCCATTGCCAGCACATTGGAAATTCCTGCTGTTGCCGCCCTGTTAACCAACAAAGATGCCGATATTAGAGAAGAAACAATGGTGAAAATTGTAACTCAGGCACAAACCACAGAAGTGTTGCACAAACCATTGGTGGAGCGACCAAACCTGTCCCTGCGGATTATGAAACGTGTGGCAGGTTTTGTGGCATCGGCACTGGTTCATAAAATGGTTGATAACGCCCAGTTAGATGAAAAAACCGCAAGTGAGTTGATAAGGCGCACCCGCAAGGTTATTGACGGCCAAGCACCCGATATTGAAGACACCATGTCTGCCCAAGAAAGAGCGATGGACTTTTTAAATCGAGGCATGTTGGATGACGATCTGGTTTTGGATCTGATTAAAAACAGGAAAAAACAATTGCTGGTTCACTGTCTGGCACTTATGGCGAGCCTGAGCGTGCCTGTGGTTGATAAAATTTTATCATCAAAAAACGGTCGTGCTGTAACTGCACTGTGTTGGATGGCAGAATTGAAAATGCGTACAGCAATTGAAGTGCAAATTAAAATAGCAGGCGTGCCACACGCCCAAGCGGTGCAAGCCAAGGGCGGAACCGACTATCCATTCAACCAAGCAGAAATGCAGCAAAACTTGCTATTTTTCACAGGTTAAAAATAAGCAGGGTAATAAAACTAGGTTTCAAGCAGGAAGGCCACTTCGGTGCGTACATCTTCCAAACCCTCAGCCTTAACAGAACTGGTTTTCAATATGGTCGGGTGACAAGCAACAAATTTTTTGGCTTCCGCGGCTACGCTTTCAAACAGTTTTTCACGCGCACCTTTTTTAACCTTGTCCAGTTTTGTCAAAACCAATTGATAAGACACCGCCGCAACATCAAGCATTTTCATAATGTCTTTGTCGTTTGCCTTCAGGCCATGGCGACCATCAATAAGCAAAAATACCCGTCTTAAGTTTGGGCGACCCTGCAAATATGCTTTCAGCAGTTCTGTCCACGCCGCAACCTCAACCTTTGACACTTTGGCATAACCATAACCGGGCAGATCAACCAGATAAAACGGTGTGCCGCGCTCAGCACCCAAGGTGAAAAAGTTTAATTGCTGGGTGCGACCAGGGGTGTTGGATGTTCGCGCCAGTGCTTTTCTGCCAGTTAGGGCGTTTATCAAGCTGGACTTGCCAACGTTAGAGCGACCGGCAAACGCCACTTCGCACTTGTCAGGGTCGGGCAATGTGTCCAAAGACACCGCCCCCATAATAAAGTCAGCCTCACCACTAAACAGCAGCCGTCCTTTTTCGATCAACTCATCTGAGTGTGGTTTGTCCATTTCCATCAGCTAGTCCTTAATAGAAACGCCCATACGGCGCATAATTACCCATTGTTGCAAAATGGAAAGCAGGTTGTTCCATGTCCAATAAATTACCAAACCAACAGGGAATGGTGCCAAAATAAAGGTGAACAATATTGGCATCATCAAGAATATTTTTGCCTGAATGGGGTCAGATTGTTGTGGGTTCATTTTTTGTTGCAAGTACATTGTTAAACCCATCAAAATAGGCCAAATGCCAACAGCTATCATGCTTGGTGGATCCCAAGGAATTAAGCCAAACAAATTTAATGGTGTTAGCGGGTCGGGTGCTGACAGGTCGCTGATCCAGCCAAAAAATGGTTGGTGGCGCATTTCAATGGTTACAAACAAGGTTTTATAAAGAGCGAAGAAAACAGGTATTTGCAGCAATATTGGCAAGCAACCAGCCATTGGGTTTACTTTTTCTTTTTTATACAGCTCCATGGTTTCTTGCTGTTGACGCATACGGTCATCTTTATATTTCTCACGAATTTCTTTCATTTTAGGTGATAGTTTTTTCATTTTCGTCATTGATACATATTGCTTGTTTGCCAATGGATAGAAAATAAGCTTCACTGTGATGGTAAGAAGCAAAATGGCGATGCCGAAGTTACCAACCAGACCATAAAAGAAATCTAACGCCATAAACATTGGCTTGGTTAAGAAATATAACCAACCCCAATCGATAGTACGGTCAAATAGTGCGGCGCCAAACTGTTCGCCATATGCATCAATAAGGTTAACCTCTTTAGCGCCAGCAAACAGGTGACTTGTAATTTCAACTGAGCCACCCGCAGGGGCTATCATTTCAGCGTGAAGATAATCAACCTGATAACGCTCAACCGCCTCAGAACCGTTGTAGAAAAAGCGTGTTGATGCTGGAAGGTTTTGGTCTGGCACCATAATTGCCATCCAATATTTATCGGTAAAACCAAGCCAGCCGCCTGTGGTTTGTGTTTCAAAACGGCCATCATCTCTAAGGTCGTCATAATCAATTTCTTGCAACTCGCCACCTAAAACACCAATGGGGCCTTCGTGTAAAATTACAAAGCCTGATGTGTCAGGGCGACCTTTGCGGCTGATAACACCATAAGGTGCCAGCGCAATATCGTTAGTGGTGCTGTTTTGAACTGCATCAGTAACGGTGAAAGCATAATCCTCATCAACACTAATGATGCGGGTAAATAAAAGCCCTGCGCCGTTAGCCCAGCTTAGGGTTATTGGGTTGGCAGGGGTTAGTTCGCCCGAAGATGCGCTCCACAATGTTTCGGTGGTAGGCAAGTTAACAGAAGCACCTGGGCGTGTTGCCCAACCATATTCCGCATAATAACCATCCATGCCTTCAGATGGGTGGAACAGCTGAACATTATCAGTATCCTCATCCAGACTTTCCATATAATTATTCAGAGAAATATCATCTAACCTAGCGCCACGCAGGGCAATGCTACCTGTTAATGATTGTGAACGAATGTTAATGCGAGGAGAAGGAGAGCTTGCTGCTACAGGTTCAGCACCTGCCCCAGCACCCATAACCTGAGGAGAGAGACCAGATTGCGGTTGCGGCGTTAGCGAGCTATCTGCCATGGGGTCACTATATGCGCTCCCATTTGCAGCCATTTCTTGCTCGAACTGAGCTTGTTGTTCCATTTGCGGTGCTTCAACAAACTGTTGATAAACAATAAGAACCACAAGGGACAGCACAATTGCCAATATCAGGTTTCTTTGGTCACTCATTTTTATTTCTCTCTCTTCACATCCAACTTGTCAGTTTAAAAATTCTCACGCGCTTAGTGCGCCTTATGTCCAGAACAGCAACTATTACTTGCTTCGTCTTTTTTGTGGTTTTCTGGAACTGGGTCAAAACCCTCACCACCCCACGGGTGGCAACGCCCAATACGCCTTAACGCCAACCACACACCCTTAATGCCGCCATGACTTTCAATGGCCTCAACAGCATATGCACTGCAAGTGGGTTGGTAGCGACAGCTAGGGGCCAGCATAGGCGAAATGAAACGAGAATAGAGCTTGATAAAGCCCTTCGCCACAAACGCCAAAATTGTATTTAGCTTATTCATTTCCCCGTAATATCCTTGGCATAACAATTACAGCACTATTAACTATTTTCTATTTTTGCCAAAATCTTTTCAGCATCTTTAACCAACAGTGCAAATGGTCTTTTTATGGCAGCTTTTCTACCCACCATTACATAATCTTTATCGCTGGCAATTTTTGGTGCAATGACCAAGCGAACCAGCTCACGCATTTTTCTTTTTACTCTATTGCGCTCAACCGCGCCACCAACTCTGCGTGATGCGGTATAGCCAATTTTAGGCACCCGCTTTTCATCAAATGGTGCGCCACATTGCAATATAAAACCTGTGGTTACAAACTTTTTATTTGCCGCCGCCACCGCTAAAAACTCTGGTCTTTTTTGCAAGCGTGGTGGCAGTGGATTGCGACCATCATTTATAGAAAAAGCCGACCGTTCTTTGAAACGACCGACTTCAATTTCATTATTCTTATTTTGGCTTTTACTGGGCAAGGCAGACCTCCACCCCTCTGTCACATAATATAAAACAATGCTTTGGCCTAAGCAAAAGAGTTTTATTTATGCAGAGAGGCTCTTACGACCCTTGCTGCGACGTGCTGTAATAACACGACGTCCACCTGGTGTTGCCATTCTTGAACGGAAACCGTGGCGGCGTTTGCGTACCAATACGCTTGGTTGATATGTTCTTTTCACTTCATTTCTCCATTACCAGCTTGTCTGGTCTTGTAGGGCTTTGTCGGCACATCATCAATTAGAATAATGCTCATAACCCTACTTAAAATCACGAATGGCGGTGTATAACTAGCGAAACTGGGTTCGTCAACCATTTGAGCACGCTTTTCTTACCTTTTTTCCTTAATAAAATGCAAAAAAAGTTCGTTTCAACGATTATGCCACTCATTTTATCGAAACATTGGGGGACAAACCCTTGCCAGAATGGGCTAGTATAGATATTAAAGTAACTGCGTTTAACCAAATAAACCCTAGGCTTTATGATCATTTATAGAAAAAATATGCAACCGGGTAAGGTATCACTAAACTGGCTTTTTACGGCCTGTCTTGTCTTGGCATTTTTATTTTTCTGGCCCAGCAATGTTCATGCTGAAAATGACAATTGGCAACAATGGTCACAGCATAATGAGGCCTCTACAGAGGAAATTGACCATTCTGTATGGAATCGCCTGCTACAAACATATGTCAGCACCAACACCCACGGGCAAAACCTGTTTAACTATGGGGCGGTATCGCCAGCAGATATGCGCGCGCTAAAACATTATTTAGAAATGCTTTCAACCACCCATGTGCAAGACCTGAACAAAAATGAACAACTGGCATTTTGGATAAACACATATAACGCCATTATTGTTCAGGCTATTTTAAAGTCATATCCAGTTGATAGTATATTGGATGTTGATGGTAATATTTTTAACCGTGGGCCGTGGAGGGATAATTATTTTTCAGTTGGCGGCACGCCAATTAATTTATTTAACATCCGCCATAACATTGTTTTTGCAAACTGGGACGATGTTAGAATAATTTACGCCCTGTCTTGCGGGGCAATTGGCTGTCCGAACATTGGCTCAAAAGCAGTTAGGGGCAAGCATGTTGATGGCTATCTTGATGCCGCCGCAGTAGCATTTATTAACGGCCCCCAAGCAATTTTAAAATTTAAGGAACACAGCATAAAAATATCTAAACTTTTTTACTGGTCTAAATATATATTTAAAAGAGAAGATGTTGGGTTCTTAGAACATATAAAGTCATATGCTATTGGCGGTATTTCTCGTAAATTAAAAAATACAGACCATATAGATGGTTACGGCTTTAATTGGGATTTGAATGAGGCTGGTAACGAGTAACTTGAAACGACAAAACAGGCGCAGGGTGGGCGTAAGTGAAATGCCTAACAAAACGGGGGAAAATAAAAAACTGGTAAAAAACAGCCTTACAATGAGGTTGTTATTATTCACCATAGCATTCGTTTTGGTTTTTGAAGCTTTCATATTTGTCCCCGCTATTGTTCAATTTCGCACCTCGTTTTTAGAGCAACGCCTTGCCTCTGGCACAACCGCCGCCCTTTCATTAGAAGAAATTCCTGGCAACCAAATTAGCCCCACCTTGAAAGAGGAGCTTCTTACCTCGGCACAAATTCAGGCTATTATCATAACCAGAGAAGACAGCAGAATGCTTGCTTTACGGTCCGACATGCCCTTTACCCTAGTTGGGCGGTTTGACCTTCGTGAAAGCAGTTTTATCTCAGACATAAAAGATACTTTTGCGGTTTTCACCCGTGGTGGCGAGGGGGTTATTCAGGTGGCAGGGGCGCCCATGACCCCAAGGTTTAAACTTGTGGAAATAGTAGTTTGGGAAAAACATCTTTACGATGGCATGGTGGCATATAGCTTTAATATTTTAGGCACATCACTGCTTGTTTCATTGCTTACGGCGGGTTTTATATTTGTGTTTCTTCAGTTTTTTGTGGTTAAGCCCATAACCCACATGACCAAAAGCATTACTGGCTTTCGCGCCAACCCTGAGGATGCTCGCCAAACCTTAAAAGCATCGTCTAGGTCAGATGAAATTGGCATGATTGAACGCGAGCTGTGCCGAATGCAGGAGGAGCTTAGACAAGCCCTGAACCAAAAGTCCAAACTGGCAGAGCTGGGCTTGGCGGTTAGCAAAATTAATCACGACCTAAGAAACATTCTTGCCACGGCGCAGCTTTCGTCAGAACGGTTGCGGGAAATAAAAGACCCAACCGTAATAACCCTTACCTCACGGCTAATTTCATCGGTTGATAGGGCGATTGACCTGTGTGAAAGCACATTAAAACACGGCCGTGCTGATGAAGCCGCCCCCAACCAAGCAAACATCAAACTGCACAGTTTGCTTGCTGATGTTGGCTCGGCATTAGGGTTTGATGATAAAAACAAACACGGTTGGCAAATTGAAATAGATGAAACACATGAAGTTTTTGCCGATGCTGACCATATGTTTCGGGTTTTTCTTAACCTTGGGCAAAACGCCAAACAGGCTATGGGTGAAGATGGGTGCATTGTGATTCGTACAGAAAAGGGTGGTGAAAAAAGTGATGAAAAGGATAGTGCAAACACCGACCATATTTATGTTGAAGACACTGGTTACGGTATTCCTGAAGCTATTCAAAACGACCTGTTCACCCCATTTATTAACAGCAACAAAGCAAAAGGCACGGGGTTGGGGCTTGTGGTCGCACGTGAGCTGTTGCGCGCCCACGGCGGCGAACTCGCATTGTTAAAAAGTGGCAAGCAGGGAACGGTTTTTCATATACGCCTACCTGTAAAGTCGAAAGGCACTAAGTAAATGACCCTAATGAGCTGGCAACCGAAACAGTATGACAGCTTTGCGGCTGAGCGCGCCGCACCAATTGACGACCTGATAGGCGCCATACCACCGCAAGGTTTTAAACGCATATTTGACTTGGGTTGCGGCACAGGTGCCGCCATCAACACCCTTAAAAAACACTATCCTGCCGCAGAAATTATTGGGGTGGATGGTGACGAGGCAATGCTAAAAACCGCAAAAACCAACCACCCTGACGTTAGCTTTGTCCACCAAGATATTTTAACTTGGGCAAATGAAACAACCCCAACCGACAACACCCTTATTTTTTCAAATGCCGCCCTGCATTGGCTGGACGACCACCAAGATATTTTACCCCAACTGTTAAGCTTGGTGAAAAACAATGGTTGCCTTGCGGTGCAAATGCCCAACAATTGGGGCGAGCCATCTCATACCCTAATGATAAAACTGGCTAAAAGCCAGCCTTGGGCACAGCAACTGAAGGGGCTGGTTAGGGAAAAACCTGTGCTTGATGAAAGTGAGTATAAAAAACTGTTATCGCCCATTTCAACACATCTAAATATTTGGTCAAATACGTATAACCACACCCTTAAAGGTGAAAATGCGGTTATTAACTGGCTAAAAGGTTCTAGTTTAAAATATTATCTCGATGGGCTAGCCCCCGACCAACAGCCTGACTTTTTGGAACTGTTGAGCAAAAAGCTAGATAACGCCTACCCCCCTCAGGCTGACGGCAACACCATTTTCCCATTCATTCGCATGTTTATTGTGGCGAATGGTTAGCCTTGGGGTGTTAGCTTCAAGGTGTTAGCTTCAAGGTGTTGGCTTAAGTTGCTGAAGTTGTAGCGTGGCATTATCCATATAACCCTCTAAATCTGCCAAATATCCACCTATGCCTTGTTGGTTTAAACCAAGCAAAGCATCTTTTAACACCGCTAGGCGCGACAATTCTAACTGTGCTGAAAACCAATGACGTTGTTTTTCTTCTTGCCCGGCGCTTGCCATTAGCTCAAGTGCCTCTGCATATTTTTTCTGCTGATCGGTTATTTCATCCATCAGCTTTATAACTTCCGCACTTAATGGCTGTTGCTGTTGTGGCTCTTGCTTATCCGCAACAACCACCGTTTCTTCTGCAACCATCAGCCTTGGGTCGGTTCGCAGTTCAAACCCTTCATCAAGGCGTGGCCAAGCATCACGGTCAGACCCAGCGCATGATGCCACTATAAATAGTGCGCAAAAAGATATGGAAAATTTGCAGAAACGAGAGGTCATAAAAATTCCTAAACAATAGTATAAAAAATGAACCATAAGCGATGTTAGACGTTTTAAAAATAAAAATATGATAATTGGTGTGAATCCTCTTGAAACCTGTGGGTAATATGTTTAGGTTCCCCGAACTATCCGCAAATTGATGTGACAAATGCGCTCGTAGCTCAGCTGGATAGAGCACTAGACTACGAATCTAGGGGTCAGGGGTTCGAATCCCTTCGAGCGCACCATCAACCAAAAGCCACCCTTTACGGGTGGTTTTTTTGTTGAGGGATGCTTTAATGTGGGGAGCGATCCTGTTCGTTCACGAAGCGAGCCATTTATGGCGCAGCGCAGTAGACGTGTTGAACCACTTGTGGTGAAACCGTCAATCCCTTCGAGCGCACCACTTCACTTTTTGCGATGCCGCCCGCCAACCCATCGCGGCAAACCAAAAGCCACCCTTTACGGGTGGTTTTTTTGTTTTCTGGTTATTTCAAAAACAGAACTATCATTGACTTCCCACGTTACGGCGCGCTATAGCCTTGCTTAGGTGCTCAGGGGTGCCTAGCCCGCCGAAAGACTTATCACCCTGGAATCTTAATTTGAAATGTCACCTAACGTTTCTTCTGGATTATACGGAGCGGGAAAACTATCCAGAGTAGGAGAAACCAAATGGTTGATATTATCAGCTCATTAAAAGCGAACGCGCGCATACTTCACCGTCAGGCACAAGCTGGCGATAAAGATGCCCTTACACGTATTACTAAAAACCACGGGCTTGGTCTAAAACCCAGCCTTGAAACCGACCTTAAACGTCGCCATTGCCTAACAGTTGTTGCCCGAGAATTGGGTTTTAACAGTTGGGGTCACGCACAAAGCGTTATTGATGGCAAATCTGATGATGACTTTGGCACACTATTAAGCCCAACACGGTGTACGGTACATTGGAATGTATGGTCAGCTAATTATGATGAGGCCAAAGCTATACACAGTGAAAAAGGTGGTTACTTGCTTGCCTTCAAAAACCAATTTCTAATTGTTGATGAGCATTTCATAACCACACTTGGTCTGGATCCAAACGATAAGAACTGGACTGAGATGGGGCATAACTGGGTAAAACCAAATAGTTTGGAGGCCCGCAAAAACCTTTATGCAAAGTTAGCTGAAAACATAATGTAAAAAATATAAGGTCAGCCTTAACGGGCTGGCCTTTTGCTTATGGCTCTTTTTCTACCCATAAAAACATGATAGACACGGCGAAAGTGTAAATTAGCAAAAAGAAAAACCAAAGAAAAACGATGGACACACCACTAGAGCAAATAGATGAACTGATAGGGCTGTTGCCCCTGCCCGTGTGCGTGGTTAACCCAGTGCGAATATTGACCAATGCAAACAAGGCTGGAAAAGCGGTGTTTCCCCGCCTGACCACAGGGCAGGACATTGCATTTTTCATGCGTGACCCCGCACTTTTAGAGGCCTGTGTAAAAATTATAGAACACGGCGGCAGTGCTGAGGTTGAAGTTGAAGAGCTTGGCACACCAAGACGGTTTTTTAATGTAAGCCTGTCGGCATTTAACAAAACCAGCGAAAACAAAAATTATGTAATGATGATTTTTACCGACGTGACCCTGTCCAAAGAAAGCGAAAAAAGCCGGTCAGCATTTGTGGCAAATGTTTCCCACGAACTACGCTCGCCCCTAACCACGCTTATGGGCAGTATTGAAACCCTGCAAGGGCCAGCAAAAAACGACCCCGAAGCACAGGTGCGATTTTTAGGGCTGATGGAACAAGAAGCCGCCCGCATGAAGCGCATTGTGGACGAATTGTTGTCATTATCTAAAATGGAAATACAGGCCCACATGCCACCAGAAGAAGATGTGGATATGTTGGGGGTGCTGTCGCGCACATGTGATGTTTTGGAAAATCAGGCACATAAAAAGTCTATGACCATAATATTAGATGCACCCGATAGCCTGCCCACGGTACGGGGAGAGCGTGACCAGCTTATTCAGGTGTTTCATAATTTGGTTGATAACGCCATTAAATACGGCGATGAAAACACCAAAATAACCATTGGCGCAAAAGTTAATGACAAAAGCTTAGAGCTTTTTGTGCAAAACTTTGGCGGTGTTGTTTCATCAGAAAAACTTCCTCGCCTTACGGAACGCTTTTACCGTGTGGACAAAAGCAGGTCACGAGATTTGGGCGGAACGGGGCTTGGCCTTGCCATTGTTAAGCACATAGTTAACCGCCACCGTGGTGCGTTAGATATTAAAAGCTCTAAAAGCGGCGGAACAGTGTTTTCCATAACCATTCCAACCAATATTAATTAATAATATGCCCTGTAACACTCCTGTCACATTTCCGTAAACTTGTGGTCGCACTCATCTCCTATTTTCCCCATATTGATTATTGAGAATATAGGAAATAAAGATGAAATTGAGATCATTAATAATTGGACTGACACTAACCGCATCTGTAGCAACCCCTGCGCTAGCTGGTGATGAAATTCGTGTAGTGGGTTCGTCCACAGTTTATCCGTTTTCAACAGTGGTGGCTGAGCGTTTTGGTCGCATGACCGAATATGCAACACCTGTTGTTGAAGCAACAGGCACTGGCGGCGGTATGAAGCTTTTTTGTTCTGGTGTTGGTGAAGACACCCCAGACATTGCCAATGCGTCACGCCGTATTAAAGATAGCGAGATTGAGAAATGCGCTGAAAACGGTGTAGATGAAATTGTTGAAGTTAAAATTGGTTATGACGGGATTGTTCTAGCCAACGCAGTGGGTTCAACGCTTTATCATCTGTCTCAGCGTGATATTTTCTTGGCCCTAGCCAAAAACATACCAACTGAAGATGGTAGCTTGGTTGAGAACACATACCAAACATGGCAGGAAATTAACCCATCGCTTCCAAATATTAAAATTGAAGTTTTAGGCCCACCGCCAACATCTGGAACCAGAGATGCGTTTTCTGAATTGGTTTTGGAAACTGGTTGCAAAACCTTTCCGTGGTTGAAAGCGTTAAAAGATACCGACAAGCCACGATTTAAAGCTATTTGCCACGGTCTACGCGAAGATGGTGCATATATCGAAGCAGGTGAAAACGATAACCTGATTGTACAGAAACTTAGCGCCAACCCAACCTCCCTAGGCATTTTCGGGTTTAGCTTTCTTGAGCAAAATTCAGACAAGGTTCAGGCCAGCTTTATTAGCGAGCATGAGGCAACATTTGAAAATATTGCCAGCGGTGATTATCCAGTTTCACGCTCATTATATTTTTATGTGAAAAAAGCTCACTTGGATGAAGTTCCCGGCTTAGCAGAGTTTGTGAAGTTATTTATGGACGAGCGTGCAATTGGTGAAGATGGCTTTTTAACAGAACGTGGCCTAATCCCCATGGGTGAAGACGAGTTGGAGACATGGCGCTCTAGCGTTTTAAGTTTCACCCCAATTGAGAAGTAATTTTAAAACAAAACAGGACCATAATTTATAATGGCAAGTTCGTTGCGAAGGGTTGAGAAAAGACCCATAAGCTTTACATCACTACCTGATCGGCCGATAAGAATTTTTCTTATCGGCTGTTCTACTGTGGCAATTTTAATTACTATTGGGATTATTTTTTCCCTTATTTTTGAAACCGCAAGGTTCTTTGCCCTTGTGCCCATACAAGATTTTCTTTTTGGTTTAACGTGGAGCCCGCAAACAGCAATTCGTGCTGACCAAGTGGGTTCAGGTGGCTCCTTTGGTGCCATACCATTGTTCCTTGGCACATTTATGATAAGCGCGATTGCACTTAGCATTGCCGCCCCTATGGGGGTGTTTTCTGCTATTTATTTAAGCGAATATGCCAAGCCCGCCCACCGCGCAGTTATCAAACCTCTTTTAGAAATTTTGGCAGGTATTCCAACTGTAGTTTATGGCTTTTTTGCCGCCATTGTTATTGCCCCCGCCATACGCGGTTGGGGTGAGGGTGTAGGTCTTTCCATAGCATCTGAAAGCGGTTTGGCCGCAGGCCTTGTTATGGGAATTATGATTATTCCTCTTGTTTCATCACTGTCTGATGATGTCATAAGAGCGGTTCCAACCTCGCTACGCGAAGGGTCATTAGGACTAGGCGCAACACGGTCAGAAACCATAAAAAAGGTGGTTTTACCTGCGGCATTACCCGGCATTGCTGGTGGTTTGTTGCTGGCACTTTCTCGTGCCATTGGCGAAACCATGATTGTGGTTATGGCGGCGGGGCTTTCAGCCAACCTTACCTTTAACCCATTAGAGGCGGTTACCACCGTGACAGTGCAAATTGTGGTGCTATTAACTGGTGACCAAGAGTTTGACAGCGCAAAAACACTGGCGGCTTTTGCCCTTGGTCTGATGCTATTTATAATTACCCTGTTGCTAAACATTGTTGGAAACTGGGTCGTAAACCGATATCGAGAACGCTATGTATAATCCTATGTATAAATCTGAAAAAAAACCTGACAATACCGCTTCAAAACTAAGCACAGGGAGCTTGCCTGGGGTTGCAAAACGCCACCGTAGCGAGCGCATGTTCAAGGCAACTGGCCTTATTGCCATTGCGGGTGGGCTTTTGTTTTTGCTGTTTGTGCTAGTTTCAATTGGCATCAGTGGCATTGGCGCTTTTAAGAAAACCTATATCAACCTGCCTGTGCCTAGCACCATAATGCAACAGGTTTTGGACAGTGGTATTGATGATGCTGACTATTATTCACTAAACCGAAAAGCACTGCGAGAGCGGTTTCCTGATATTAGTGGACGCAGGGACAAACGCGCACTTTACAGGCTGGTAAGTGCCATTGCCGAGTTTGAAATGAAAGATCAGGTCGTTGAACTGGCACCCACAACCAACGCACCAATAACCATTAAATTTACCGCATCAGACGATGTTGATATGTATATTAAAGGAACGGTTGATGTTGCAGAAAGTGGTGCCGCGGGGCGGTTAAATGCCAAACAGGTTGATCTGGTAAATACTCTAAAACAAGCAGGCGCAATTGAGGTTGGTTTCAACTGGGGTTTCTTTACCAACAGTGACAGCCGCGACCCTGAACTAGCTGGCATTAAAGGGGCGTTTATGGGCTCACTTTTCACCCTTCTGGTGTGTTTGGTTTTATCTTTTGTGGTTGGGGTTATGAGTGCCATTTACTTGGAAGAATTTGCCCGTAAAAACAAATTTACCAGCTTTATTGAGGTTAATATTAACAACTTGGCGGCGGTGCCGTCCATTGTTTACGGTCTGCTTGGCCTTGCTATTTTCCTTGGCTTTTTTGGCATGCCGCGTTCGGCATCACTGGTTGGTGGTCTTACGCTTGCGCTAATGACCCTGCCAACAATTATTATTGCTTCACGAATTTCACTGCAATCAGTACCGCTATCAATTCGTGAGGCCGCATACGGCCTGGGTGCCACACAGGTGCAAATGGTTTTCCACCATGTGTTTCCGCTTGCTCTTCCCGGCATGTTAACTGGTACAATTATCGGCATGGCACGTGCGCTTGGCGAAACAGCACCACTGCTAATGATTGGCATGGTGGCATTTATTGCTGATGCCCCAAGCAACATAATGGACCCCGCCACCACCCTGCCTGTGCAGGTTTATTTATGGGCAGATAGCCCCGAGCGTGCCTTTATGGAAAAAACATCAGGAGCAATATTGGTTCTTATTGCAACACTAATAGCATTTAATTTAGTAGCAGTTGTCCTGCGCAAGAAATTTGAAAAAAGATGGTAGAAATAATGCAAAACGAAACTGAAAAATCAACAGAGAAAACAGCGATTAAAATTCAAGCCAAGAATGTGGGTGTAAGTTATTCTGGAATGGTTGCCCTGAAAGATGTGCAAATTGATATAACTGAACGCAAGGTTACCGCTCTTATCGGGCCATCTGGTTGTGGCAAAACAACGTTCCTGCGCACCATGAACCGCATGAATGACATTATTGAAGGTTGCGAAGTAACTGGCGAAATTTTGCTAGATGGCGAAGATATTTACGATACGCAGGTTGACCCAGTTGTACTAAGACGGCGTGTGGGCATGGTTTTTCAAAAACCCAACCCGTTTCCAAAGTCTATTTTTGACAATGTAGCGTATGGCCCAAAAATTCACGGCCTTGCAGACAAAAAAGACGAACTAGAATATATTGTTGAAAAAAGTTTGAAGCGCGCTGGTTTGTTTGATGAGGTAAAAGACAGGCTTAATGCACCGGGAACCAGCCTTTCAGGCGGACAACAGCAACGGTTATGCATTGCCAGAGCAATTGCGGTTTCGCCTGAGGTTATTTTAATGGACGAGCCATGCTCGGCACTGGACCCCATTGCAACGGCGCGCATTGAAGAACTTATTGATGAAATTAAAGAACGCTATACCATTGTTATGGTAACCCATTCCATGCAACAGGCCGCAAGGGTTTCACAACAAACAGCGTTTTTCCACTTAGGCGAACTGGTAGAACAGGGCGAGACAGAAACAATTTTCACCAACCCCAGAGACCCTCGAACCGAGGCATATGTAACTGGTCGAATTGGATAGAAAGGAATTAAACATGGCTGCAAGTCATATTGTTAAAGCTTACGATGAAGAGCTAGCCGATCTAAACCGGTTGATAGTTGAAATGGGCGGTCTGGTTGAAAGCCAGTTGGCATCTGCTATTGAGGTGCTGATAAAGCACATGCCAGAAGAAGCCAAAGCTGTAATTAAACAAGATAAAAAAATTGATGAGATGGAAATTGCCATTGATCAATTAGCAACTAGGCTTTTAGCTTTGCGCCAACCCATGGGTGAAGACCTTAGAAACATTGTTGCGGCACTTAAAATGTCCAACAATATTGAGCGCATGGGCGACTATGGTAAAAATATTGCCAAGCGGGCAATAACCATTTCTCACCTGCCAATTTTAAACAAAACAAGCGCAAGTATTGAGCGTATGGGTGAAATGGTTCGTATTATGATCCGTGAAACTCTGGATGCATACATTAGAAAAGATAAAGATTTAGCGCTAGAGGTTATTGAAAAAGACCAGCAGGTTGATCAAATTCACACCAGCTTGTTTAGGGAAATTCTAACCTATATGTCTGCCAACCCAGACACGGCCACAAGCTGCACTCACCTTTTGTTTATTGTAAAAAATATTGAGCGCATTGGTGACCATACAACCAACTTGGCAGAGCAAATTTATTACATAGTTTCTGGCGAACTGGTAAATGAAGACCGTGTCAAAGAAGACAAGTCAGCCTATGTTGCCGTTGAAGGCGAAGGTAAAAATAACTAGCATGGTTGCTATAGGAAAAAATATGACTTTTAAACCGCTAATATTTGTTGCTGAAGATGAAGTAGGACAGGCAGAAATACTTCGCTACAACCTTGAGCAAGAGGGCTTTAAAGTTGCTGCGGCTAATAACGGCTTGAGCGCATTAGAGAAAATTAAAGAACAACAGCCAGACCTTTTGGTGTTGGACTGGATGTTGCCCGAAATGTCAGGAATTGAAGTTTGCCGCAAACTACGCGCAAATGACGAAACCAAACGACTACCCATTATTATGCTGACAGCGCGAGGCGAGGAAGATGATCGCCTGCGTGGGTTTGAGGTTGGTGCTGATGACTATGTGGTTAAGCCATATCTGGCTAGTGAGCTTATCGCTCGCATTTGGGCTGTGCTACGGCGCACCCGCCCAGAACTGGAAGAAGAAAAACTGGAATTTGAAGGCATTGTTCTTGATTTAGCCCAACACAAAACTATACGCGATGGCGAGCAGATTGAGCTTTCAACCACCGAGTTTAGGCTGTTGCGGGCATTGCTTTCACGTCCAGGGCGGGTTTTTTCTCGCGCACAGTTAATCGATTTGGCGTGGGGAACGGGTATTTTCTTAGAGGACAGAACCGTGGATGTGTGTGTAAGACGCATTAGAAGTGCGCTTAATGTTGGTGATAAACCAGATCTTATACGCACTGTGCGTGGCACGGGCTATTCAATTGACAAGGCCAATAAATAACAGAAACCTGTTAAGCACAGCCTCCCTAGCCAAATATAACCTTAGCTAGGCAGGTCTTCTTCAATAATTGCCATGTGAAAGGCGTAGGATAATTCGCCCTCGTCTTCATCGCGGTAAACAACGCCAATAAATTCAGAACCAATTGTAACTTCTGCGCTGTCTTCAGCCTGTTCACGCTTTTTAATTTTAATGCGATCATTACCAAAGGTGCCTCTAAGGTATTTTTGCAATTTTTCTATTTCATTAAATGTCATGACAAACTTTCTCTAATTACTTTCTTAATTACGGTGGAAACCCACACAAAACTATCAATTTGGTTGGGCATTTTTAAACTTCTTTTTCCAATGAAGCAACCATTTCATAAACAAATCATCGGCAAAAATCATAAAAAATACTCAAAACTGGTGCGCAATAAACATATAAAAAACAGCTTTTTCGGGTAATTTATTGTATAATTACCACTTAATTATAATTTTATTATTCTTTTCGTCATTTCTTGTGTTGACTTGCTACAATTATGACATAATTAAACCTCACACAGCACTTCACTTTAAAACATGTGTGTAAAAAACATACTCTTGAGTTTAGTATTTAGTTTGGTATGTGGACCTAAAGATAAGGTCAAAAAGGAAGATAAAATGAACAGATTATTTCCATTAGTGATGATAATCATTGTTTTTACATTGGGCGGGTTTTCTCAACTTAACGAGGCAAGCCACGCACCAAAACAATCTTTTAGCCAGCAAAACAATTCTGCTGCTCAAAACCAACAAAAAATGGATGATATTCAGTTTTTTGATAAAAACACCCAAGTTCGTTTTAACGATTATATCAATACAGTTCAGGTTGCCGCAGACAGCTTTAATGCTGAAGCGCACTGCCTTGCCCAAGCAATATATTTTGAAGCCAGAAGCGAACCTGTTGAGGGTCAGCTAGCTGTTGCGCAGGTTGTTATGAACCGTGTTGGCGACCGCCGCTACCCTAGTTCAGTTTGCGGTGTGGTGTTTCAAAACGAACGCATGAGACACCGTTGCCAGTTCTCATTTGCCTGCGATGGCAAGTCTGATCGCCCTCGTGAAGCCAGAGCATGGAACCTTGCTAGCCGCATAAGCTATGTGGCAATGGCTAACAACTGGCACGACATTACCAATTCTGCCACCCATTACCATGCCAGCTATGTTCAGCCATATTGGGTTACTAGCATGGAAAAAACAGCTCATTACGGTCAGCACCTTTTCTACTCAACCGTACGCCCAAGCCCATAATTCCCCTCATATTGCTGGCATTGTTTAGTGGCGCATGCAAATAAACTTATAAAATGCTTTGCCTTATTTACTAATTAGATACAAAATTTACTTATAATTTACATAGTTTGCCGAAAATCAAACATTGCTAAGTTAGTTATAACCTTAATGTGGACCTTGAGATGGCGGAAAACCTGATAAGTACCGAATTGTTAGACAGTTATCTTACCTATACTGCCGAGAGCTTGACCAAGCTTGAAAAACACTTGGGCAACCTGCAAAGCCAAGAGGCTGAGGATCCGCAGCTACGCCGTGATATTTTTGGTATTTGCCACGATATAAAAGGAATGGGCGGCAGCTTCAACTATCCCCTAATGACAGATGCGGGTACGTCTATTTGCCATTATCTAAGAAAGCTGGACGAAACCACGCCCACAGAAAACAATTTGATCGAGGCGCATGTAAAAACAATGCGGGTAATTATTGATAATAATATCACTGGTTCGGGCGGCGATACAGGAAAACAGCTAATAGACAGGTTAAATGAGCTTGTTGAACACTCTTTAGCCTAGATTCACCCTTAAATTTAAAGAAAATACACAATAATGTACATTAAAGCTTGGAAATGGTTAAAATTTTAACTAAATAGTAAATACATTTAACCATGTTTAAGCTGGAATAATTAAGCTTCATGCATAAAATGGCTTAAATAAAGGAATTAAAGCAATTGCCTATGCCTAGTAGAAAAAAGAGTAGCTCACGAATTAAACGCGCTTCAGCCGAAGAGCGTCTACTCGACTATGCAAAAGGCCTAAAAAAATTCCGCAAGGGACGCCGCGCTGTTTTAATACGCATGTCCGCCCTGACCAGACTTTTTGATGAAAGACGCTACCGCAGCGCCGCCATGAAAAACTTTGCTCCTTTAATGCAAGATTTTGAAGGTATTCTACTAGAGTTGGATAACCACGACATATTATGCGGTCTTAATGGTGCCACCTACGCCAACATGGACAGTATTGTTTTAAAGATTCGCATTATGTTCAGGGACGATGAAAACCTTAAAAAATTCGAAGACATGGAAGACGATGCCTTTGTACAGTGGTGGGACATTGAAAAAGATTTTGATAGTTTTCTAGAGTTTTCCAAAGAACGCTACAACCAGTTACGCATTAACGAGGCTGAGCGTGCCGCCGCTGAAGATCAGAAAAAAACAATTGGCGATAAAATTTTCTCGCTGTCTTCTGGCGGTGCCTTATCTTCTGGCAAAATGGGCGGCGACATAGAGGGCTTAAAAAACAGATTTGCTAATTTAGGCAAGAAAGACACAGAAAAAACTGCGGGAAAAGCTACGGGAAAATCCACGGAAAATCCTGCAGAAAAACCTGGCCTTGCCGCGCGCTTCTCACAAGTTAACAAGTCGTCAGGTTTGGAAAGTCTAGCCTCACGGGTATCTAACAACGAAACAGAGCAAGCACCCGAGGTACTGGAACAAGAAATTGTTGTAGAACAAGATGTTGAGGCACCAGAAGAAGATCAAGCTCCGAACAAAACAAACAGGGGCAATAAAAAAACAAGTAATAAAGCAAAAAAAGAACAACCAAAAAATTTGGCTACAGATTTTTCTTATCAAAACCAAGACCCGACTGAAGACGACAGACCCCCTGGAATTCAGCGCAACATACGCTATGTGGAAATTAAACCACCCAAAAAAGAAATTGAAATCAGGCCTGTTTCTGCGATGGATTTGGAAAAAATTGAAACCGCCATTATGGCAACAGACCTGTCGCCAATGGTAAGCAGAGAAGATATTCGCCTTATTTCAGGCAAGAAAAAAGCCAAAACCGTTTTCTCAGACCGTAGCGTACCCATTCCGCTTGTACGTGAGCGCTTCTTACCCCTTGTTGATATTAGTTCAGACAGGTGGTTTATGCGCCATCTGCGTGAAATTGTTGACAGGCGCACCTTAATTGCCTCTCTAGACTTTAGCGACCCTAGTGCCATGGCTAGAGGTTTCAGGGTCAGCATTGACCTGATAGATTCGAAAGAATTTATGACCTTTGAGCGCAACACCAGAAAAATAAAAAGAAACCAGTTAATTCTGGAGTTTTCTTTTCAGGATATCGTATCAAAAGTATCTGACTATTTACGGGTTCAGGACATATTGCAGGCACGAGGGTACCAAATTTGTATTGGCGACATGGACCCTTATATGTTCACCCTGCTTAACCGTTCTGTCATTCGTTCCGACTTTGAAAAAGTGCGCTGGACCAAAGAATTTGAACAAGAAGCAACACAAGAATGGAAAGATGTGTTTAAAGACATGGTCAAAACCGTTGGTCGTGAACGTGTTATTCTTGTGGCGTGTCGTGATAAAGCGGCGGTCGAAGCTGGGCAAGCACTGGGAATTTCATTGTTCCACGGTTCGTATGTAAATATGCTTTAACTGCAAGCCAAGCCACCAAACATTTATTGTGGTGAGCGTTTAGCCAAAATTCTTTGCAAGGTTCTTCTGTGCATCTTTAGCCTGCGGGCTGTTTCTGATACATTCCTGTCACACAATTCATATACACGCTGAATGTGTTCCCACTTCACCCTGTCTGCGGACATAGGGTCTTCTGGCGGCACTGGTTTGTTGTCGCCCTCGGTTTTTAATGCGGCAAAAATATCATCTGGGTCGGCGGGCTTAGCCAAATAATCAACCGCACCAACCTTTATGGCATTAACTGCGCTAGTTATGTTTCCATAACCAGTTAGAACAACTATTTTTATATCAGGGTGGTGGTCACGCAAAATAGGAACAAGGTCCAAACCGTTTTTATCATCCAAGCGAATGTCCACAATGGCATAATTGATATCGCTTTGGCCTGACAACACCTCAGCCTCAGCAAAACTTTCTGCACTTATTACCACAAAGCCACGTCGCTCCATTGCCCGCACCAGTTGGCGGCGAAAAGGGGCATCATCATCCACAACCATAAGCTGGTTAAGGGTGCTGTTGGTGGTTTGGCTCATTGCAGTTCCCATGGAATGCCACCGGCATCACTGTTTTTTGTACCAATTTCTTCAAAAACAGCACGGGGCCAAACAATATCAATTTGTGCGCCACCCATCATGCTATTGCCAAAACTAACCTGCCCGCCTGTGCGCTCTATCAGGGTTTTGGCGATAAAAACACCCAAACCCAAACCACCGGCCACAGCCTCGTCCACACCTTCAAGCTCATCTCGGGTGGATATGTATGGCTCACCAAGCTTATCCACCACCGTACGGTCAAACCCAGGGCCATCATCCAAAATACTTATACGCAAAACATCGTCATCCCAACCAATGTGAATTTCAATTGTCTGGCTGGAAAAACCCACAGCATTCTCAATAAAGTTACCTATGCCGTGGATAATTTCTGGCTTGTTAGAAACCATGGGCTGTTCGCCGCTACCCCCTTTACCCTCACCCTGCAATTTGATGATAATTTCACGGTCATCGGTTTTATGATTGTCTATGGCTAGCTGAACCAGTGCCTCAACAGGCAAACGACGCAACAGGTCTTCACGCTCATCAGCATGGGTTGATGAAAGTTGTTTCAATATCTCACGACAGCGCAGGGCTTCTTGGGCTATTACCGCCATATCCTCGCGGTAAGGGTTATCTTCCTTCATATCATTCATAACCTCTGTAGCGGCTAGGGTTATGGTGCCAAGGGGCGTGCCCAGTTCGTGTGCGGCGGCGGTGGATAGCGCGCCCAAAGCCGCCAAACGCTCTTCACCCGCAAGGGCGGCTTGGGTGGCAACCAATGCTTCATATTTTTTGTGCAGGTCGCCGCCAACCTTAAAAAGATAATACCAAATAACCATAAGCGACAGCATTAACAACAGCCACAAAACCAGTTCACCGCCCGCCAGCCACGCAACAACACCACTGCCAAAAGCAACCAACAACAACAGCGCAAGCGAAAGGTGCGACACTAAAACCAGCGCCGCCACACAAACCGCAACAAAATAAAACACCGCTAACGGCGTTGCCAAGCCACCAAC
Source organism: Alphaproteobacteria bacterium (assembly GCA_030634465.1). Taxonomy (GTDB): domain Bacteria; phylum Pseudomonadota; class Alphaproteobacteria; order Sphingomonadales; family SMXR01; genus DAOWAS01. The sequence continues at coordinate 24,161 of DAOWAS010000010.1, forward strand.
AGCCCACAACATTAACGAAAGGTGGGCAACATCAAAACCAAGTTGAAAAAATGCCCCGCCCTGGGAAAGGTTTTTTCCCTTGCGACCAGTAAGCCAATAATAACTGTTAAAAATAACCGCCAACGCCCAAATGCTAAGCACAAGCTTTTCAGCCATGAAAGCTGGGTGTGACTTAACCATAACTATAATAAAAATTAACTGGGCAAACAGCATTACCCAGCGCGCCAAAACAAAATTATGCAACTTAAAGCCCAGCGCCCCTAAAGGGTCACCCCCAACAGCCCCCACATGCTCTTTGTTTCTTTTGGCATTGAACAATTTTTTGCCCCATTACATAAGGTTAGAACCCTAAAATTATTGTTCTAAAGCATCCCTAACAATTTTTATTATTCTGGACGACCTTGTTTCTTCAGCATAATCCATAGCGGTGCGACCAGTATAGTCAGATACATCAATATCTGCGCCCATTTCAATCAACCCCGAAATTACCCGCCTTTTACGGCTTCTAATGGCTCGCATCAGGGCTGTTTCACCGGTTTTATTGGCACGGTTTACATCAGCCCCATGTTCTAACAACAGGTGAATACTGTCCATGTCGCCAGCATCAGCACGGCGCATCATGGCCGTTTCATCGCTTCCCATAATACTGGCATTGGGGTTTGCTCCGTTTTCCAGCAAAAAGGTCATTAGCCTTACGTTTGCCATATCTGCCGCTATTATAATGGCAGGAACCCCATCAGCGTCACGCACATTGATATTTGCACCACTGCCCAGCTTATCGAGCATTTTGGCATAGTCTTGCTCTTTGACAGCCTTCATAAAGTCCCAACTGTCTGAGAACTGAGCCTGAGCAACAAGCGGCTGCGCCATAAACCCTAAAACAAGAACCATACCTAAAAAATTTTTAAACATTGTCGTCATTATATTTCTTTCTTTTGCAAAGCTATAGATACTGTTTATATGTTTTACTTAAATATTTGGCAATTTTATGATACGCCGCACCTAATATTTACACAGGTTACATAAATTATAGAGGAAAACAAAGTGAACAGCCATAAACGAGCTATTATAAACGGAATTATAATCGGTATTGTGCTTATTGTGGCAATTGGTTTTGCCCTCAAACCCGACAATGCCAACACCCCAGCACCAACAACTTCTGGACAGGCAATAATTGGTGGCAACTTCGCCCTGACCGATGACACTGGCGAGCGCCGCACCAACCATGACTTTTCCAACAATTATATGCTGATTTATTTTGGCTATAGTTTTTGCCCTGATGTTTGCCCACTAGATTTGCAAAAAATATCAATGGCACTTTCATTATTGGAAGAAGAAAATATTGACATATCAGCCCTGCAACCACTTTTCATTACGGTTGATCCTGAGCGTGATACCCCGGAAATGATGCATGAGTATCTAGAAAACTTTCATCCTAAAATTCTTGGGCTAAGCGGTAGCTTGGATGATGTTAAGATAGCCGCACAGGCATACCGTGTTTATTTTAACAAAGGCGACGTTGATGAGGGTGGGTCATATTTAATGGACCATTCTTCAATTATGTATCTTATGGGACCAACTGGCACTTATTTGCGCCACTTCTCGCCTCAAGCGACACCACAACAATTAGCAGATGGCATTAAGGCTGTTTTGGGCGCTAATTAAGGTGACTAAGATGACTAAAAAGACCAAAGAGAAACCATTTTGGCTAACTATCGCTTTGGATAAAATGTCTTCTGAGCAATGGGAAAGCCTGTGCGATGGTTGCGGCAAATGCTGTTTGCATAAGCTTGAGGATGATGACACAGGCGAGGTACATTATACCAATGTTTCGTGCCGCCTTTTGGACACTGAAACTGTGCTGTGTAAAAACTATGGTGAGCGCAAACGCTTTGTACCCGACTGCATAACCCTGACACCTGAAAAATTAAAAACTATTAATTGGCTACCCGCCACCTGTGCTTATCTTTTAATTGCGCAAGGACAACCCTTGCCACGGTGGCACCATTTAATATCTGGTTCTAAAAACACAATTCACGACCAAGGTTTTTCAGTTAAGGGTAAAATTATCTGTGAAAAAGAGGCGGGTGATTTACAAGACCATATTGCTGATGATGGCGAGTTTTAACTCATCTGGCTTGCTCTAACACTATATTAGCGTCATCCATAAACTGGTGCCAAATTCTGGCGGGCATTCCGCCACCAGTTACCCGCACCATTGGTGTGTTATCGTCATTGCCCAACCACACAGCCGCCGTTAGCTGACCTGTGTAGCCGATAAACCATGCATCCCTGTAGTTTTGGCTTGTGCCAGATTTTGCCGCCACATAGTAGCTATCAGACCTTGCTGCCCGCCCTGTGCCATATGCAACAACGGCTTCTAATAACGGTCTTAAGCTGTTCAGGTTATCCGCACTTATAACTTGGCTAATTTCAGCAGGCGGACGGCGATATAACAACGCCCCGCTTATTGAGCGCACCTCTAAAATGCCATATGGCTCAACAGCATAGCCACCGTTTGCAAGGCTTGAATAAGCCCTGACCATATCCATCATTTTAACCTCAAACGCACCAAGGGCAATGCTGGGGTGGGGGCGCATTGGGCTGGTTATGCCCAAACGACGCGCCACATCTATGACATTTTCCCGCCCTGCCCACTCGGACAATTGCACCGCAATGGTGTTTATAGAGCGGGCAAAAGCATCTTTTATGGGTATCCTGCCCGCAAATGTTCCTGAAAAATTATTTGGCTCCCAACCATCAATATTAAGCGGCTCGTCATTTAGCTTGCCGCTCATGGACATGCCTTTTTCAATGGCGGCTAAATATATAAATGGCTTAAACGAAGAACCGGGCTGGCGCAGTGCCTGAGTACTGCGGTTAAACTGGCTTTCGCTATAACGCCTGCCGCCAACCATGGCCTGTACCGCGCCATCAAACGACAATGCCAGCATGGCACCCTGACCTATTTTAGCATCTTCTGCGGCACCGCCCGCCAAGCCATCGCGCATGGCACGCACCGCCGCATTTTGAATTTGCGGGTTTAAACTGGTGTAAATAACCATTGGTTGGTGTTGGTTTTCAACTAGGCTTGGCATTTCCTGAAAAACCCAGTCGGTAAAATATCTGTCTTCGCCACCAACTTGTTTGGCTGAAATTGCTGGCGGATTTTCCTGCCAAAACACTTGCTCTTCGTAATTAATAAAACCAACGGAGGTCATCGCCCCCAGTACAATCCGTGACCGTTCATATGCGGCATTTTTGTTGCGCAGAGGCGATAGCCTTGATGGTGCCTTAACCAAACCTGCCAACAGTGCGGCCTCGCCAATGCTTAGGGTTTTTGCACTATGGCCAAAAAACTTTTGCGATGCCGCCTCAATACCATATGTGCCAGAGCCAAAATAAACCCTGTTCAAATAAAGCGTCAAAATGGTTTCTTTGCCAAACTTTTGCTCCAGCCAAAGTGACACAAGCAGTTCTTGCACTTTTCGCTTTACGGTGCGTTCGTGCGACAAGAAAATATTTTTAGCCAACTGTTGGGTTAAGGTGCTGCCCCCTTGCCGCAAGCGACCCTTGGACAAGTTTACCCATAAAGCCCTTAAGACCGAGCGGGTATCAATGCCAGAGTGTTCAAAAAAACGCCTGTCTTCAATGGCGACAATTGCTTGTTTCATAATGTCTGGAATGTCGCTGTGGGTTAGCTCCTTATCCAATACAGCACCATATGTAACCAATAGCGAGCCATCATTGGCGCGTATTTCAACCCTGTCATTTTCACCTGGCGGCGGCAGGGCATCTAAATCAGGCAGATCTGCGGCTAAATAAATGGCAACAAAACCAAGGGCAATGCCAAACCAGACACCAGCCACAGCTAGCCAGTATAAACCCTTAAGCCATTTTTTCTTAGCACCTGATTTTTCGGGTGTATCAACCACTGGCTCTAATGGTGGCGTTAGGGGTGGCTCAATATCTGGCTCTAGGTTTGGTTTAGGCTCAAGTTCAGGGTCAAGTTCCTGCCCTGATTCGGGTTCAGGCTCATAATCAGGTTTATCTGCCTCTTTTGAACACGGTTCTTCATCGCCAGTCGGCTCAACCTCACCATCAACCGACTGTTCTTCACCATCTATAAGTGGTTCGTCATCCTTATGGTGATCGTCCTCACCCACGGAAACTAAACATCCAGATTAGAAACATTCAAAGCATTTTCCTGAATGAAGTTTCTGCGTTCTTCAACCACATCACCCATTAGCTTTGAGAAAATTTCATCAGCAGTGTCAGCTTGGGCAACCTTAACCTGCAACAAGGTACGGGCATCGGGGTCAAGTGTGGTTTCCCACAACTGGTCTGGGTTCATTTCGCCCAAACCCTTATAACGCTGAATGCTCAAACGTCTGCGACCAAAACTTTGCACCACATCTACCAAGGCACTTGGGCGTAAAACCCGCGCCTCTTCTTCTTTTTTAGTGAATAAAGATGGTTTTTGGTAAAACTTTGCCACCTCTTTCGCTGTGCTTGAAAGTGAGCGGGCCTCGCCACTTTTCAACAAGGCCATATCAACTTTGTGCTCGTCTTCAACGCCGCGAATAGTTTGGGTAAACACATAGCAATCTTCTTCAACCTCAACCGTCCAACCGGCATCCTCGTCGCTAAGGGCTTGGTCGTTCAACTTACCAATAACAGCCTCACCAAGTTTGGTGGCGGCTTTTTTATCCTTCAGGGCATCTGCGTTTAACGCACCTAAAATAGCCATGTTTTCAATTAAAACCTGTGGGTAACGCGCTGGGATTGATGCCAACAAACGTCTTATTTTACTTGCGGTTAGAACCAGATCTTTCAGGTCTGCACCTGAATGTTCCGTGCCGTTACCATCCCTCAACGTGGCTTCATCCAAACCACTATCAATCAGGTACATGTCCAAGGCCACATCATCTTTCAAATAAACCTCTGACCTGCCCTTTGCCACTTTATAAAGCGGTGGTTGGGCAATGTATAAATTGCCCTGTTCAATAAGTGGGCGCATTTGACGGAAGAAAAATGTCAGCAACAGTGTTCTAATGTGGGCACCATCAACGTCCGCATCGGTCATAATAACCACTTTGTGGTAACGCAGTTTTTCTATATTAAACTCTTCACGGCCAATTCCCGTGCCAAGGGCGGTAATAAGCGTGCCAATTTCGTTAGATGAAAGCATGCGGTCAAATCTGGCACGCTCCACATTCAAAATTTTACCTCTAAGTGGCAGAATAGCTTGGTTTTTACGGTTACGCCCTTGCTTGGCTGAACCACCCGCACTGTCCCCTTCCACTATGAAAATTTCTGATAACGCTGGGTCACGCTCCTGACAATCAGCCAATTTACCGGGCAAGCTTGCCACATCTAGCGCACCTTTGCGGCGGGTCAGATCGCGGGCTTTTCTTGCGGCATCTCTGGCAACTGCGGCATCAACAATTTTTTGCACAATTTCTTTAGCTTCAATTGGATGCTCTTCAAACCAGTTACCAAGCTGTTCGTTCAACAGCCCTTCAACAGCAGGACGCACCTCAGACGAAACCAATTTATCTTTTGTTTGGCTAGAAAACTTAGGGTCGGGAACCTTAACCGACAAAACAGCAGTTAGGCCTTCACGAGCATCATCACCCGCCAAGGAAACTTTGGCTTTTTTGGCTAAACCTGAACTATTGGCATAACTGTTTATGGTTCTGGTTAGAGATGAGCGAAACGCCGCTAAATGGGTACCACCATCGCGTTGCGGGATGTTGTTTGTAAAACACAGCACATTTTCGTGGTAACTGTCGTTCCACTGCAAAGACATTTCAACGTGAATATCATCTTTTTCACCCATCACTGTTATTGGCTCAGGAGTTACAGAAGACTTGTTTCTATCAAGATAGTTCACAAAAGCTGTAATGCCACCTTCGTAAAACAGCTCGGTTTCTTTAACATCGGCATGGCGCTCATCGCGCAAGGTAACTCGCACGCCTGAGTTTAGAAACGCAAGCTCACGAAAGCGATGCTCAAGAATAGCAAAGTCGAACTCAACTTTTTTAAATGTGCTCTCAGCGGCCATAAACGTAATTTCAGAACCTGTTTTGCCATCAGCATCGCCCACAATTTTCAGGTCTTCAACTGGTTCACCATTTTCAAAGCGCATGAAATGCTCTTTGCCACCGCGCCAAATGCGCAGCTCTAACCAGTCGGACAGGGCATTAACCACAGACACACCCACACCATGCAACCCGCCTGATACTTTGTATGAATTTTGGTCAAACTTACCACCTGCGTGCAATTGGGTCATAATAACCTGTGCTGCGGAAACGCCTTCTTCTTCATGAATATCGGTGGGAATACCACGACCATTATCCACAACGGAAAGCGAGTTGTCGGGGTTCAGCCTAACAATAATGTTATCGCAATAACCCGCTAAGCTTTCATCAATAGCGTTATCTGTTACCTCAAACACCATGTGGTGTAAGCCTGAGCCATCTTCGGTGTCGCCGATATACATGCCGGGGCGTTTGCGAACCGCGTCTAAGCCTTTTAGGACTTTAATGGATTCGGCGCCGTATTCCTCAGCTGCACTTTCAACATCTTTAACATCACGTATATCACTCATAACTCTTTTCCTATCTCACTTGGCTCAATCGCCAACTTACTTTCGGTTTTAAACCTCAACACTGCCATTACTGACAGATAAAAACTTTGCCTTACCCGCTAATGAGCTAAAAAGCCCCTCGTCTGTGCCTGTTAGCCACGCCTGACAGTTCAGGTCGATCAACTCATCAAACAAATTAGCCCGCCTGCCTTCGTCCAAATGCGCTGAAATTTCATCCAACAACAAAATTGGTGCCTGACCACAAAGTGTTCGTTGCAAGCGCACATCAGCCAGAACAATACCAATTAACAGTGCTTTTTGCTCGCCCGTTGAACACAGTTTTGCCGGCATGTCTTTTTTCAAATGATGCACCAGCATATCTGTTTTGTGGGGTCCAATATTTGTGCGCCCTGTTGCCCTGTCCAAACCACGCGAGCTTGCCAATTCTTTAGCAAAACCATCTTCCACCTCAAGCGCAAACTGGTTCTCCAACTGGTTTTCCAACAAACCGTCTAGTGACAATTTCGCATTTGGAAAAGCGCCATCAGTTTGGCTTTCAATTTGCCCCATCAAGTGCGCCAAGGTTTCGTTTCTGGCGGCGGCAAGCGCCACGCCATGTTCAGCCATTCTTTTCTCTAACGCTTGCAACCAGCTTGGGTCAGCTTGGCGGTCTTTGTCGCTTAAAATTGCAATGCGTTCCCGCATGGTGCGTTCATACGCACCCAAATGGCGGCTGTGGTCTGGGTGCAGCCCCTGCACAAAACGGTCAAAAAACTTTCTCCTGCCAGATGCGCCCTCTAAAAACAGCCTGTCCATTTTTGGTGTTAGCCAAACCATTGAAAGCATTTCTGCCAATGCCGCAGGGCCTGATGCGGCCTCGCCATCTATTCTAACTATGCGGCGGTCCATTTGCTTTGCGCCACCTTGGTGCTTGGCGCCATTTTCACTGGAATCACCACCGTTTGGCACAATTCCCGTGCCTAGCCGCGCTAAACCCGCATGTCCCACCACCTCTGCCGATACCGCCCAACTGCCATCACCCGAATTTCTCGATACTTCCGACAATTTGGCACCGCGCAAACCACGCCCTGGGGTTAAATATGACAATGCCTCTAAAAGGTTGGTTTTGCCTGCGCCATTTTCGCCAAATAACACTATAGGGCTAGCCGCACCTTGGGCTACATCTAGCTTCACTGCGTCATAATTCCTGAAATTTGTAAGCAAAATATTTTCAACAAATATACCATCTGAACAATCGCTTGCCTGACAACCACCGTTATAACGGTTGTAACCTTGGCTGTTCAAAGGTTTTGCTTGTACCATATTTCACTCGCAGCAATGCACCACATAAAAACAAGGCTAGGTTGAGCCACAAACGGCTAGCGACAAATAAAGGCTATCAAACGCGCATAGGCATAAGAACGTATAGCGCCTGTGCATCTTCGCCATCACGAAGAATGGTTGGCGATGCACTATCAGCCAGTTCTGCCTTAACCGTGTCGCCCTCAATTTGTGCCAAAATGTCTAGCAAATAACGGGCGTTGAAACCTATTTCCATAACATCAGCACCGTAAGACACCGCAACTTCCTCGGTAGCGGTTCCATTTTCAGGGCTGTTTACTGAAAGAATAATTTTATCCTTTTCAATGTTCAGCTTTACGGAACGGGTGCGGTCAGTAGAAATTGTTGACACACGGTCAACAGCCTCTGCCAACATATGACAATCGGCCTCTAAAAACTTTTCATTACCCTCAGGGATAACCCGTGTGTAATCAGGAAATGTGCCATCGATTAATTTTGATATCAGCACAATGCCGCCAAACTCAAAACGAATTTTTGTGTCTGAAAGTGACACCGCAATGTCATCAGCTTCTTCCTCGATTAGCTTGCGCAATTCGCCCACAGCTTTTCTCGGAACAATAACCCCAGGCATGCCCTTGGCACCCTCTGGTAACGCAGTTTCAACCTGAGCAAGACGGTGACCGTCAGTTGCCACAGCACGCAAGCACGGCGTATCGCCATCTGCCACATGCAGGTAAATGCCGTTCAGATAATAGCGGGTTTCTTCGGTTGAAATGGCAAAACGGGTTTTGTCAATTAAACGACGCAGCTCACTTGCTGGAACTTTAAACGAGTGCGGCAGGTCGCCACCTGACATTACCGGGAAATCTTCTCTCGGCAAACAAGCCAGGGTAAATTTTGAGCGGCCAGACTTTAACGAAAGGCGCGGGTCCTCACCAAGCGACAATTCAACATCCGCACCATCTGGTAGCTTTCTAACAATATCGAACAGAGTTTGCGCCGGAACTGTTGTTCCGCCACCCTCAGCGATATCGGTGCTA
>DAOWAS010000018.1 GCA_030634465.1 Alphaproteobacteria bacterium
GGCCTGTTACCGCACCTTTTCACATCGCCTGAAAGTTTAGAGTTGGAGCTAACAAGCCACGGCTTGCTTTAGCTGTCGTCGTTTTTATCAATCCAAGCAATATGCAGAACATTTGTTGCTCCCGGCGTGCCAAACGGAACACCTGCGGTTATTACAATTCTGTCGCCATTTTCAGCAAGCTTGCTTCTTTTGGCAAATTTCTTGGATTTATCGACCATTTCTTCAAAGCTCAAAACATCGTCAGTTTTAATAACATGCAACCCCCACACTAGGCTAAGCCGTCTTGCGGTTGTTTCGTTTGGTGTTAGCACCAATATGGGTGTGCTAGGGCGCTCGCGGGCTGCCCTAATGGCGGTTGCGCCACTGTTGGTGAATGTAACAATGGCGGCGGCGTTAATGGTTATGGCAACCTGTTTTGCCCCTGCTGTAATGGCATCTTCAACGGTGGCGTTAGGGTCGGAATGTGTTTTAGAATGGGTTTTAATATAAGCGGGGTCGCTTTCTATTTTCTTTGCTACCTTATCCATGGTTTCCACAGACTGGATTGGATAACTGCCCGCCGCCGATTCGGCAGATAGCATAATAGCATCAGCATCATCAAACACAGCCGTTGCCACGTCTGATACCTCAGCCCTTGTTGGCACAGGCGATGAAATCATCGATTCTAACATTTGTGTGGCAACCACAACTGGCTTGCCAGTAGCTCGTGCTTTTCTAATAATGTGTTTTTGAATAAGCGGAACTTCTTCTAAAGGTGCCTCAACCCCCAAATCGCCCCTTGCCACCATTACGGCATCTGCCATGTCTATAATTTCAGATAGGCGACCAAGTGCGGCGGGTTTTTCAATTTTTGCCAACACCCCAGCGCGTCCTTTAATAACAGCTTTGGCCTCAGCCACATCTTCAGGGCGTTGCACAAACGACAGTGCCACCCAGTCGATGGACAGGGTCATGGCGTAATCTAAATCTTTGCGGTCTTTTTCTGTTAATGCCGCCAGTGGCAACACAGCATTTGGCACATTAACACCCTTGCGGTTTGACAATTTACCACCAACCACAACCCGACATTTAATTTTTGCATTGCTGGCGCTTTCAACTTCTAACCTGACCTTACCATCATCAAGTAAAATGTGGGTACCATTGGTCATGACCGAAAACAGCTCAGGGTGGGGCAGGCAAACTCGGTTTTTATCACCCTCGCAGGGGTCTTGATCCAGCGTGAATATCTCGCCCTCTTCAAGCAAAACCGCATCATCTGCAAAAACACCAACGCGCAGTTTTGGCCCTTGCAGGTCGACCATTATGGCGATTGGTCTGCCGTACTTTTTCTCAACTTCCCGAATATGTGTAACAAGTGCAGCTTTATCTTGGCGTTCACCGTGGCTCATGTTCAGGCGAAAAATGTCAGCACCAGCGAGGAAAAGCTGTTCGATTTTTTCAAAAGTATCGCTAGCAGGGCCAAGGGTAGCAACTATGCGTGTTTTTCTGTATCTGGAAATTGTCACAATGTTTTCAATCTGAATATAAATGTTAAGAAGATTTTTATTGTATCAACATTGACCAAGGGTGTTAATAGCCAATTAGGTTATTTTACAATAAAGCTATATAAAAACTTTATGACGAACAAATTACAATCGTTTGAGATAATTGTGTCAGAGGGTGCCACAACAGATGCAAAGCCCCAAGATGTTGCCTTGGTGTTTGTTGTGGACCATGCCTCATCATTTGTACCTGACATGTATGATAACTTGGGTTTACCGCCTGAGGTTTTTGCCACCCATGTGGCCATAGACATTGGTGCCAAGCAGGTGGCTGAGGGTTTGGTGGCGCGACTTGGGGGCAGGGCGGTTTGTGCCAAATTTTCACGATTGTTAATTGACCCCAACCGTGAATTATGGCGTAAAAATCTTATTCCTGATGTTAGCGATGGCATTGTTATTGCGGGCAACCAAAATCTTTCGGAAAGTGAAAAACAAGCCCGTATTGATAATTTTTATACCCCGTTCCACCAAGCGGTAGATGACGAGATTAATAAATTATTGGCAAAAGGGCTAAAGCCACTTGTGGTTGGGGTGCACAGTTTTACCCCTGAAATGGGCGGTGAAAAACGTCCTTGGCACATTGGTTTTATGTGGAACGATGATGACCGCTTGGGGTTAGCACTGGCTTGTGCGTTTGAACAGCAGGGAAAAGCTGTTGGTCATAACCTGCCATATGGTGGTGACGATCTGTTCCACACCATGATGAGCCACGGGTTTAAGCGCGGGCTGCTCCATACTCAAATTGAAGTGCGCCAAGACCTGATAGGTAATGAAGATGATGCTGACCATTGGGCGGAACTTATAGCAGATGCTTTGGCACCATTTGTCGAAAACCCCGCACTATTGAGCCAGTTTGAAATAGAATAAAAATTGCACTTGCGATAACGTTTCTGCCGCCATAAAGTGCGCTTTCAAATAATCGTAAAGGAATAAAAATGGTCGACAACGGTGGTATAGCTGGCGATAGCTTAAGAAGTTTAGTGTCAAGAATTGAACGTCTTGAAGAAGAGAAAAAGGTGATCGCAACAGACATTAAAGAAGTTTATGACGAAGCCAAAGCCCTTGGTTTTGATCCAAAAATAATGCGTAAGGCGGTTATTTTGCGTAAATTGGACAGCCAAGAGCGCCAAGAACAATCAGACCTGTTGGATATATACATTCACGCCTTAGAGGGTGTGGCTGAGGGTGCAGCTGAGTAATCCGGCTTTATAAGCCTTTAATGTTATAGCTTTTGAAACTGCACAGGTTGGCTAAGGCCGTGAACCTTAAATGGATGAATTTCGTTTGGCGTGCCTGTGGTTAAAAACACCAACTTGCCATTTGGGTTTGTTGAGGTCATGTTTTTGTGTTTCGCTAAATATACCTGCAATGCCCTTGCCACAATTAATGGCTGGTTGAGGATTTCTATCCCCGCAGGCAGGTGTTTTTTGAACAGGTCTTCAACTAACGGATAATGGGTGCAGCCTAAAATTACAGCATTTGGCATGTTGGCACATTTTTCTATTGCCTCATCCACATACGCTTTAACCAAGCTATCAATATTATCCCTGTTTTTATCATTTTCAATTGTCTGGGCTAGGTGGGGGCAGGCTTGTTCTACAATTGTGTAATTTGCAGTTCTAAGGTTGACTTGTCTGGAATATGTTCCTGATGCCACGGTTTTGCTGGTGGCAAAAACCACAACTGTTCCACCCTTGTGGTCTAGGTTTTTTGTAGTTGCCGCACGGTCCCAAGTCAGTCCTGTTAATGCCTCAACCACTGGTATGTGTACCCCCAAAATACGTTTGTCGGGGTGGGTATGTGGCAACCAGTTTTCTTGTAACTCACGAAGTGCAATGGTGGATGCGGTATTGCAGGCTAAAATTACCAGCGAGCAACCTTTATCAAACAAAACTTCAACCATTTCTTTGCTCATGGCGATAATTTCTTCTTCGGCGCGCTCGCCATAAGGTGTTCTGGCGTGGTCACCTAAATAAAGAAAGTCTTCATTTGGCAGTTGCTTTTGCAATGCGGCTAGTATGGTGAGGCCGCCTGAACCTGAATCAAAGACACCGATCATAAAAAATCACACTCATTATTTTGTTATAAAAAACATAGCTGAATATATTGTCACAAAAATGGTCATTTTTTGCTAAGGCCATGTTCTTCAACTTTTCTATATAAAGTTGAGCGCCCAATATTAAGTATGCGAGAAACCTTTGACATGCGCCATTTATAATAGGTCAGGGCATATTCAATTATTTCTTTTTCCATTTCCTGAAATGAACGCAGCTGGTCGTCATCATCCAGCATGGACATTTGCCCCTCTATTGGGATTTGGTTTTGTGAAAAGCGTTTCAGGGCAGGGTGGGTTGTTTTTAACCCTGAGGCTGACAGGATTTGCGGAAACTCCATCGGGGTCAGGGTGTCGCCATCGCACATAACAACAGCTCTGAAAATGGCGTTTTGCAACTGTCTGATATTTCCCGGCCAGCTGTAGTTTTGCAGAATGGTTAAGGTTTCTTTGGTTATGTGTTTTTCTTCCAAACCCTCGCTTTGGTGAATGGCTTTTATGAAGTGTTTGGTCAAGGCTGGTATGTCGCTTCGCCGTTCGTGCAGGCTAGGCAAATGAAGGGGAAACACGTTTAGGCGGTAATATAAATCCTCCCTAAAGTTACCCTCGCTAATTTGCTCTAAAAGATTTTGGTTGGTGGCTGATATCAGACGAATGTCAATTTTTCTGGATTTTTTAGCACCAACTGGGTCAACCTCACCTTCTTGTAAGGCGCGCAGTAGTTTCACCTGAATATCCTGCGGCAGTTCGCCCACCTCATCTAAAAACAATGTGCCGCCGCTTGCTTCTTCAAACTTACCTATGTGGCTTGTGGTTGCCCCTGTAAAGGCACCCTTTTCATGACCAAACAAAATGCTTTCAACCAGGTTTTCAGGAATAGCACCACAGTTTACGGTTATGAACGGTTTGTCTGCTCTGTCGCTGGCCTTTTGAATGGCGCGGGCGAACAGTTCTTTACCAACGCCGCTTTCACCTTCAATTAATACAGGTATTTTTGCCCTGACAGATTTTTTTGCCATACGCACAGCATCTAAAAATGCTTTGCAGGAACCAACCAGATCATCAAAGCCTTGGGTGTCGGCTAGGGCTTTTGAAACTGCTTCAATTTCACCAACTAACTGATCCTTATCCAAAACCGATGTGATAGCGGTGCGAATGCGCTCGGCACTGGCGGGTTTGGATATAAAGTCATTGGCGCCAGCGCGCATAACCTCAACCGCAGTTGAAAGTGACGAGTGAGAGGTCAGAACAATAATTGGCAGTTCGGGGCGAAGGGGGCGTATGGTTTTCAAAACATCCATGCCAGATACCCGCGGCATAGACAGGTCTAAAATCATTAAGGTTATTTCATCACCTGAAACCTGTTTTAATATGTTTAGCGCCTCTTCCCCATCGCTAGCGGTGCGTACGTTAAAGCCCATACGGGTTAAAACGCTTTCCATAATTCTTAGTTGGGTGGCTTCATCATCTACAATTAAAATGGTACCGCGCATAACTATCCCCAAACAGCATCTATAATTGTTTCAAAATGAAACAACTAGCGTCAATATGTAAGAAATCAGCCAAGTGTCAACCAAAATGCTCTGTTTTTTATAAATTTACAGGTCGTAATATTCAAAAAGCTTGTTGGTTTGCCCTCTCGGTGCTTATACTTATTTTTTATTTGTTTAATCACTATTGGGGGTACGATTATGAGCAATACAGATGATAAGTTTTATGAAACTAAAAATACTTTTTTCCATGCATTTGTGAAATTCACAGTAAAAGCAATAATAGGAACGGCTATATTCTTGGCAATTCTGGCTGTTGCCTTCGTTTAATTTGTGCTGAAAATATCTGAAACACTAATGGGGGCAAAACCAAGCACCGAAACCAAGCACCGAAATCAAATAAAGGATAATTTGTGAAAATTGTTATTCCAAAAGAACGCCGCACCCATGAGGCGCGCGTTGCCGCAACACCAGATACCATAAAAAAACTAATTGGTCTGGGGGCATCTGTAACGGTTGAAGCAGGTGCAGGTGCAGGTGCTAGCATTTCAGATGAGGCATACACAGATGCGGGTGCAGAAATATCGGCAAACGCGGGTGATATGCTGAAAACTGCCGATGTGGTGCTTAAAGTTCAGCGCCCACTGCGTTCGGGTGAAGGCGATGTGGACGAGGTTGGTTCATTAAAAAAAGGTGCTGTTTTGATATGCATTGCCAACCCGTTTAATGACCGTGACACGGTTGATGCCGTGGCAAAAGCTGGTGTTACGCTGTTCGCTATGGAGTTTATGCCCCGCATAACACGGGCACAGTCTATGGATGTTTTATCATCACAATCTAACTTAGCTGGCTATAAATCAGTGTTGGATGCTGCTGAACATTATGGCCGTGTATTCCCCATGATGATGACTGCCGCGGGCACAGTTGCCCCTGCTAGGGTTATGATTATGGGTGTTGGCGTGGCGGGTTTACAAGCCATAGCCACCGCCAAGCGTTTGGGGGCTATTGTTTCAGCCACTGATGTGCGTGCCGCCACCAAAGAGCAGGTGGAAAGCTTGGGTGGTAAGTTTATTATGGTTGAACCTGATGACGATGACAGTGGTGAAACCGAAGGTGGTTATGCCAAAGAAATGAGCGAAGACTATAAAAAACGTCAGGCCGAGCTGATTGCAGAAACTATAAAATCGCAAGATATTGTTATTACCACAGCGCTTATTCCCGGTCGTGCAGCACCATTGCTTATTAGCGAAGACATGGTGGCATCTATGAAGGCGGGCTCGGTTATTGTTGACCTGGCGGTAGAGCAGGGCGGCAATGTGGCTGGTTCAAAAGCAGGCGAGGTTGTTAAAATTGGCGGGGTCAGCATTGTGGGGCATTACAATGTGCCATCACGCTTAGCCACAGATGCCAGTGCATTATATTCAAAAAACCTTCTGAACTTTATGGAACTGCTGGTGGATGGCGAGGAAAAAGCTCTTGCTATCGATTGGGAAGACGAAATTGTAAAAGGTACGCTTATGACCAAGGACGGAAATGTCGTTCATGAGACGTTGCAATAATAACAGGTGAAGAAAAGGAGCTAGCCATGGATGTTAGTTTGGCAAAAGAGGTGGTTGATGTGGCGGCAAGTCCGTTCATGCAACAGCTTTCCATATTTGTTTTGGCCATTTTTGTGGGATATTACGTGGTTTGGTCGGTAACGCCCGCACTGCACACCCCATTGATGAGTGTAACAAATGCTATTTCCAGTGTAATTGTTGTGGGTGCCATTATGGCGGCGGGGCCTGATGGTTGGGGCCTTTCCAAAATTCTGGGCATAATAGCAATTGGCTTGGCTTCGGTTAATATTTTTGGTGGTTTTGCGGTCTCGGGCCGTATGCTAGCCATGTATAAAAAGAAAAAATAGGGTACGGGCATGAATGTATTAAATGGTGATTTAACAGCCTTTGCTTATTTAGTTTCAGCTGTTTTGTTTATTCTAGCTTTACGTGGTTTGTCCCACCCTGAAAGTTCTCGTCAGGGTAACTTTTTTGGCATGTTGGGCATGGCTATTGCCGTGGTTACAACCTTGCTTAGCCCTGAGGTGGTCTCGTATCAGTGGATTGCAATTTCGGTTGCTGTGGGTGGTGCTATTGGTTTGATCATTGCCAACCGCATTGCCATGACCGCCATGCCACAACTGGTGGCGGCGTTTCACTCGCTAGTTGGTTTGGCGGCGGTTTTGGTGGCGGCCGCGGCATTTTTAAACCCTAGTGCGTTTCATATTGTTGATGCCATGGGGCAAGTTTTCATGGCCTCAAAAATTGAAATGAGTTTAGGCGTTGCCATTGGTGCTATCACATTTTCAGGCTCAATAATTGCGTTTTTAAAACTGCAAGGGGTTATGTCTGGCGCGCCAATTATGTTGCCTGCACGCCATGTAATTAACAGCGCTTTGGCACTGCTTATTGTTAGCCAAATGGTTCTTTATGCCATGTACGGCGACAGTGCGGGCATTGGCGGGGTACATGCATTTTGGGTTTTAACTGCGGTTTCTTTTGTCATTGGCTTTTTGCTTATTATCCCCATTGGTGGTGCAGACATGCCTGTGGTGGTTTCAATGCTTAACTCATACTCTGGTTGGGCGGCGGCTGGCATTGGTTTTACCTTGCAGAACAACGCTCTGATTGTAACAGGTGCTTTGGTTGGCTCATCAGGTGCCATACTTTCATATATTATGTGTAAGGGCATGAACCGCTCGTTCATTAGCGTTATTTTAGGTGGCTTTGGTGGCGACGATGCCGCCGCAGTTGCGGGTGAGACGGAAGAGCGCCCAGTTAAAAAAGGTTCTGCTGAAGATGCCGCGTTTATTATGAAAAATGCTGGCAGTGTAATTATTGTGCCAGGTTATGGTTTGGCGGTTGCCCAAGCCCAACATGCGGTGCGTGAAATGGCTGATATTCTAAAGTCCCACGGTGTTGATGTTAAATATGCCATTCACCCTGTGGCGGGTCGTATGCCCGGTCATATGAACGTGCTGTTGGCTGAAGCCAACGTGCCATATGACGAGGTGTTTGAATTAGAAGATATTAATAACGAGTTCCCCCAAGCGGATGTGGCATTTGTTATTGGGGCTAATGATGTGACCAACCCTGCGGCAAAAACTGACACAACTTCTGCCATTTACGGCATGCCTATTTTGGATGTTGAAAAGGCGGCAACTGTGCTGTTCGTAAAACGCTCTATGGGTTCTGGCTATGCGGGTGTTGCTAACGAGCTGTTCTTTAGAGACAACACCATGATGCTATTTTCTGATGCCAAGAAAATGACCGAAGGCATAATTAAGGCACTTGAATAAGCTCGAATTTAAGTTTTTGCACTTATGATGTATAGTTAAATTCGGTTTCGTCACTTGAACAGGGAACTTTTGTTCCCATCTAAATTAAAGGAGTGGGAATATGCAGTTTAAAGATACACAGGACACTTACGGTTGGGTATCCATTGCCTTGCATTGGATAGTAGCTGGGCTTGTTATTACGCAAGTTGTCATTGCACAGGGCATGGATGATGGCACTGATGCATCTGAGCGCGCCGCTACGGTTTTGCACATATCTGTTGGTTTAATAACATTTATCTTTGTTTCAGTGAGGGTTTTTTGGCGGCTTAGGTCTGGCGAAAAACAATTGCCCTCAGCACCACCTGTTATAGCTTTGCTTTCACGGTGGGTTCCACGGTTGCTGTTAATAACTACTGTTGTGTTGGTTGTGTCAGGCCCGTTGATGGTGTGGACAAAGGGTTTTGACTTGCACTTGTTTAATTGGCTAACCATACCAACTCCTATGGCTAAAATTGAGTGGTTACATGAACTATTAGAAGAGGTTCATGAGATGGCTGTAGTTGCGATTATTACTCTTTCTTCTTTACACATTCTTGGTGGTTTGAAGCACCTGATCGTTGATAAAGACGGTGTAATGCAGCGCATGCTCTACCCTAAAAAATAATTAAAGTTTGAGGAGATATCGTTTTGTTGTCTAAGCCTATTTTTATGTACCCACCTGTTTATGTATTAGTATTTATTTTTGCCCAGTGGTGGCTTAGTTTGAACTATTCTATGGCTATTTTTGGTGCTGCACCTTGGGTTTTTTGGCTGGGTGCCAGCTTGCTGTTTCTTTCTATATCTGTGGTTGTGCTTATCAACTCTCAGTTCAAACGAGCAGAAACATCTATTATTCCATATAAAGATTGTGATGCATTGATAACTGATGGTTTTTTTGCATATAGCAGAAACCCTATTTATCTAATGATGGCGCTTGGCTTGGTTGGAACTGGTCTTATGTTCTCGGCATGGTCTGCTATTTTGATTGTGGTGTTGTTTCCCATCATTATCCAGTGGCGGTTTATTCATGCGGAGGAAATGACAGTAGAAAAAGCTTTTGGCGAATGTTACCGTGATTATAAAGCTAGCGTTAGACGTTGGATTTAGGTTATAAAACTGAAAGTTATTTTAGGGTGGGGGACGTTTGGTGAACGATAATCAGCTAATAGATTTTGATATTGGTGCTTTGCTTGGCGAGGCATTTGGTATTTTCAAGAAAATGTTTACCGTTATGATATTGCTGTATCTGGTTTATTTTCTTGTAACATCATTGGTTGCTATAATGTTGGGTGCCGATACTCCAGAGCCAACAACACTTGCCTTAACCCTTAATATAATTATTGCTTATCTTTTAACCGCTTTTCTATCTGGGGTTTACACTGCTTCGGTGTGGAGCCACATGAACCAACATGAAAGCCCCATAAAACAAGGTATGGCTCGCTGTTTAGAGGTTTTCCCCATGCTTTTGGGGGCAATGATTTTGGTGGGCATTTTTGCCGCCATTGGTTTTCTTTTGTTTATTGTTCCAGGCATTATTGTTGCCTTGGCATTATCATTGGTTGCGCCTGTTGTTGTTATTGAAAACCCCGGCATTACTGCCAGCTTAAAGCGCAGTTATGAGCTAACCGATGGCTATAAGGTGAAAATTTTCTATATACTAATGATAATGGTTGCCGTGGTGTTAGTACCTATCGCTATCGCTTCCCTTGTTTTTGGCCCTTCATCGCTTGATGCTCTTGTGCCATTGCTAAGCGGAATTATTACGGTTTTTAACGCCATATTATATGTGGTTATTTATAAGCATTTAAGTGCTGAGTAGTTTGGGCTTATTTCGCCTGCAAGCCGCTTAGTTCCAAAAAGCCACAAGCCAAATTCATGTTTTGCAATGCTTGGCTAGCGGCACCTTTCATCAGGTTATCAATAACCGACACCACAACTAGTGTGCGCCCATCCTCAGACAGGGTAAAACCACCAACATTGGCAAATGGTGTGCCCACAGCGCTTTGCAGTTCAGGCGGTTCGTCAAAACATAACCTGATCAGTGGTTCCTTGTCATAACATGCGGAATAACGGGCAATAACTTGCGTCATGGTTAAAGGGGCGTTTAGGGGTATGTTGGCGGTAATGGATAGCCCCCTGAAAAATTGTGCCACATGGGGCATAAACGAAAGCTCTATACCCAATTGGCGCGAAACTTCTTTTTCATGCATGTGTCCCTTTAGGGCATAGGGCATAATGTTGCCAGATAATGTCATAAGGTCGTTCTTGCGTGATGGTGATGTGCCAGCACCTGAATAGCCAGATACCCCAAAGCACGCAGGGTCGCCGCCAATTTCCTGCAACATAGGAAACAATGCAAGTTGCATGGCTGTGGCATAGCAACCGGGGTTTGCAATGCGTTTTGCCTGCTTTATACGCACCCTGCCACCTAACGACGCTACGTTTAAATTAAGTTGCGGTTGCTGGTTGAGGGTTCCTGTTTCTGGCAAGCCGTAAACCCAATTGTCTTGAAACCTATGGTCGCCAGACAAGTCAACGATCAAACAATTTGGATTGTGCTTATCTATTTCTTCAACAAATGGTGCGCTCAAACCATTTGGCAGTGCCAGCACAACCACGTCGGTTTTCTTTTTGGCAACCGCGGTGGGGTTAAGATTTTGAAACTTTAAATCAGTTCCATCAATGGGCTTGCCTTCAAGTGCGCGCGAAGATGCAAAAGCAATTTCAAAACCTTTATGCCCGTGGATAAGCTCTAACAGCTCTTTACCCACATAGCCTCTAGCGCCAACCAGACCAACAGTTTTTACCGACGTTGCATTATTCATTTTATTCACTTGCCCTTTTATTAATTATTATTCGAAGCTTGCCGGTTTTTCAACTGCTGCGTTTATCAGCTCGGGCAGTTTTTTCAGGTCAAAGTCACCTACCCAAAACACCGTCCAGTTGCCACAGTTTACATGACCATCACTTTCATTTAAGTAAAAACCTCTAATGGGGTTGTCAAAACGCGCCCGCCAGAAAAATCTGTCAAACTCATCGGTCACATGGCGCCAAATGGTGCGGCCCAAACCTTCACCTTGGGCATCGTCCGCCACAGCAAATTTGTCTAGCCAAATTTCACCCTTAAGGTGGCTGAAAATAGCCAAAGCCCTGTTGTTTTCACTGGTGAACGCATGGCTAATCTTCAGGTTCTCGGCATAACCTGCTTTAAGTTTTTTGCCAAAACTGTCTTCGATAAGCCCTGTTAACGCCTGACAATTAAGCTGTTTTTTGCTTGTCAGGTGTTGAATAGCCTCACCTTTTTTAATCAAAGTTCCCGAGCCTTTATAGGTAAACAGCTCTTTAGCTAGTTCCTCAGGGCTAGTTATGGAAACTGATGACGATGGTGGCAGGTATTCCAACAGGCTGGCTATTTCAGCTACCTTTAGACGCATGCCTTCGTTCAGCCAACTCTCGCCCATCAACCCTTCCAAGTCAGATGCCAAATTAATGGTATCAATAATAACACCCTCGCCATCTAGCACCCCGCCAGTTTGGGTCAAGAATACAACCTTGTGTGGCTTTAGCTTTTTAATAAGCTGGTTTGCCGCAGTGTCAGCATTAATGTTTAAAATTTGCTGTTCATCGCTTTCACCCATGGGCAAAAGCAAAGGAATACGGTTCATGGCTAATATGCGTTGAACAGGCTCAATATCCACATTCTGCACCTTGCCAACCTGACCATATTTTTCCTCGTCCAAGTGGGCGGCGGCAAATACACCAGATGTAACAGGTGTTGCAGGCACACCAAGGTTGTCTAACATCTCAAGCAGTTTTAAATTTGTATCCAGAAATGCATTGCGAATTAGGCCAATGGATTTTTTATCGGTAACTCTTAAGCCATCTTTTTTCACACTTTCAATGCCAGCATTTTTCATAGCTTCATCAATTTGCGGTCCAGACCCATGAATGATAATTGGGGTTAGACCAACGCTATAAAGAAAGCTGATGGCTGAACCCAGCACATCTAGGTTGTCTCTAATTATTGCTCCGCCAACCTTAATAACCGCCAAGCGTTTGTGGTTTGGGTCAGCATACAGTTTCAAATACTGTCTTATTTCTTTGCCATCTGCCATGGACGACAACAGCCGCACAATGGTCTCTCTGGTTGCTTTAATTTGGGGCATGCCCTTATCCTTTTGCCAGCGCTGATAATAGCGCCTTTTGTACGTGTAATCTGTTTTCAGCCTCTTCAATAGCCAAGCAATAATCGGCATTCATAACCGCGTCTGTGGCCTTCACATTGCGCCTTAGGGGCAGGCAATGGCTGAAAGTGGCGTTGTTAGTTTTCTGCATTTTTTCTTCATCCACTATAAAATGCTTGTGGGCATCCCTTATCGGTCGCTCCTCATCCCAATTACCAAAATATGGAATAGCACCCCACGACTTGGCGTAAACTGCGTCGGCACCTGCGTAAGCACTATCGATATCGTGGCTTATGGTAATGTCGCCACCAAAACCTGCGGCATATTCACCCGCTTTTTTCATATAGCGTTGGTCTAAAATATAGTTTTCATTTGGGCATAATAAAGTTACGTCCATGCCAAACTTTGCCGCCGCCATTAGGGCTGAGTTTGCCACAGCGGTGTTCAGGGGCTTGGGGTGGTACGTCCACGTTAGCACAAACTTTTTACCCTTCAGTTCGCCGTGCCTGTCTTGCAAGGCTTTTATCATGGCTAGCTCTTGGCAAGGGTGGGTAATGGTTTCCATGTTTACAATGGGCACACCAGCATATTTGGCGAATGACTTTATTACTTGATCTTTCCTGTCTTCTTGCCAATTTTTAAACTTTGGAAATGACCTGATGCCAATAAAATCCACATAACGACCAAGCACTTGTGCCGCTTCTATTACATGCTCTTCTTCATCGCCCAGCATTGGCACACCCTCGTCAAAGGCAAGCGGCCAGCTGTCTTGTCCAGCATTGAGGGCAATGGCAGTGCCACCCAATTGTTGCACCCCAAGTTCAAACGAGGTGCGGGTTCTAAGGCTGGGGTTAAAAAACAAAAGAGCCATGGCTTTATTTTTTAAATCATCGCGAATGGGGCTGCGCTTTAAGTTTTCGGCATCTGCCAAAATTGCTTGAAGTGCTTCCAGTGTCCAGTCCGCAGTAGTTAAAAAGTGTTTCATTTTTTTGCTCTCAATTGTTTCGTTTGGTGTTTAGACATAAAAAAACCCAGCTCGCTGGCTGGGGTCATGTGGTTTGATGGTTAGTCAAAAATCCAATAATATTACCCAGTCCATATTCCGCTCATTGGTCGGCGCAACGCCGCACGCGCGGGTGCAACACGGCGTGGTGCTGTGTTTTTGCTTGCGGTTAGGACAGTAATATTTATGTTTTTAACGTTTCTCATATTTTGTCAGTAACATAGGCTTTTCATTAGCGCAAGCAAAAGGGGCGAACAAGCCGCCCCTTTTATTAAAATTACTGCATGTAAGCGAAGGTCAATGCTTATTTACTATCTGGCGTTTGATTGCGCTCTGCCATCCCAGTAAAACGGTTCGGTTTTGTGGGTGCCAGTTGCCACTTCGTCTAGGGTTTGGGCATCATACAAGCGACCATTTACCATTACATGGCTAATTTTATCAGTGTTTCTGATATTTTTAAGCGGGTTCTCGCTCAGCACTACCAGATCAGCCAGTTTGCCAACTTCCAAGCTACCAATATCACCGCTCATGCCTAGGTTGGTGGCAGGGTTAATGGTTGCTGCAGCAATAGTTTGCATTGCTGAAGCACCACCTTGGGCATACATCCACATTTCCCAATGGGAACCAAGACCTTCACGTTGGCCGTGTGCCCCTAGGTTAATGCTAATGCCGGCCTCTTCAAAACGTTGACCAATTTTTGAAATATCTTCAAAAACATAATCCTCTTCAGGTGCTTTTTGGCGGCGAATAGAACGTGGTTGCAAAACATGTGCAGGCACAAAGTTCGCCAAAATAGGGTGTTTCCACACATCTTGGTGCTGATACCAATAATCTTCACCAGCAATGCCGCCGTAGTTAACAACCAGTGTTAACGAGTGCGCCACATTAGTGCCAGACCAGAACTGAATAACATCTTCATACACCTGCAAGTTAGGCAATGTGTGTTCAATGGATGAGTTGCCATCAGCAATTAAGTTCATGTCCATATAAAACTGGGCACCGCCTTCTGCTACCACCAGCATGTTTTCGTCTCTGGCGGCTTGCACCACTTGTTGTCTTTGGTCGCGGCGTGGCTGGTTATAGTTTTTAACACTAACTGCACCTTGTGCTTTCAAGCGTCTTACATGTTGCAAGGCGTCCTCATAAGCATCAATTGGTGCCCAATAACCTGCGGCTTTGGCACCGTATATAATTTCACCAGTGCCATAAATACGCGGTGCTATAACTTTACCAGCACGTTGGTATTCGGAAGCTGCAAAAATTTCAGCAGAGCGGTTAGATGGGTCATGGGTTGTGGTAACCCCTAGTGCCAAGTGACCATAGTTATTCCAATTTTGTTGGGGAATAATATCGTCCACACCTTGTGAGCCATGAGCGTGGGCATCAATCAGACCAGGGATAATGGTTTTTCCTGCCATGTCTTGTGTGGTGTAGTTAGATGGAACGCTAATATCAGCACTGTTACCAACAGCTATAATGCGGTTGTTTTCAATTAAAACTGTGCCATTTTCTATTACATCACGTTTTTCGTTCATGGTTACTATGCGCGCACCAACAAGGGCAATTTTGCTATCTGGCTTGTCAGCATCAGCAGTGAAGCCAATGTGCTGTCCATTTTCTGGTGTCTCGTAGGCATCGTCACCACTTTTAAGCACATCAGCAAGTTCTGCTGAATAAAGCGTTGGCCCTAGTGCCCAATAAACGGTTTTGCTGTCGCCAGAAAATTCCAGATAGTTACCACCATCGCCGCTAAGGCGGGTTACAGGTACAGCACCACCACTTGGGCTAAGTTCTACACTGCTAGCGGTTGCGGTAAATGGCGCAATATATGTTTGATAGTTTTCTTGCCATGCCAGCCAGTTACCATCGGGTGAAACTTCAAAATCTACGGCAAACTCAGCACTGGCATGGTCACGTTCGCCGTAACCTGAAAGGTCTGTACTTACAAAATGAAGGCGGCTGTCTCGTCTGTCTGAGAAGTAAACACGGTCATTGTCGCCTGCAAAATGCGGGGCGAAACCATCAAGACTAACCAGAGTTTCTTCGCCACCATCTGCTGACATTGTGTAGATACCAACTTCTTCGTTCCACATATCAGACAATAGATAGCCACTGTCACGTTTTCTGAAAACAATAGTGTCACCATCAGGGCTAAACTGCGGCTCAATATAATGACCGGGGTTTTGGCTTAGGGTTTTTGAGCGACCACCACGAGCGCGAACACTGCGCAGGGTTCCTAGGTCTTGGTCGTCCCATGTGGTGAAAACAACAGTTTTGCCATCGGCTGAGAATGATGGGTACATTTCAAACTGGTCACCACTGTCGCGGGTCAGGCGTTTTGCTTCGCCGCCATCAGTGTCTTGAATATAAAGCTTGCCAAGGGCTTCAAAAACAACTTTTGAGCCATCGGGTGATGTAACAGGCCAACGCACCATTTTTATTTCGAACGTGTCTGGTGCCACATCAATAGTTGGGCGCGGGGCATCGCTTACTGTGCGGGTGTCTGTCACATGAAAAGCAATGTCGCTTTTGCTTTGGCTAGCCACATCAATTTTATTAATTTTACCACCTGCCCAGAAAACAATGGACTTGCTGTCAGGTGTCCAGTCCATGCCGGGGTATGTACCTTGAATAGCCCATGTTTCTTGGTTGTCTTGGTCCATGTTGGCATAGATCATTTCTTCTTTGCCACTTTCCAAGTCTTTTACATACAGCGCGCTTTTTGTGCGAATACGGCGAATGAAAGCAACACTTTTACCATCAGGCGACGGGGTTGGACGAACTGAGCCACCAACACCGTTGATGATATCTTCTGTTTCGCCAGTGTTAAGGTTAATACGTCTTATTTCATAAATTTGATCATTACTGTCTTGGGCGTAGACAAAATTTCCGCCCGAGGTGCTGTCTAATGAGTAATAAATAAACTCACCATCAGGCGAATATACAGGCTCGCCCAAATCTTTTTGGTGTTTGGGGGTAGGGCGTTCCACCACAGCAACGCCGTCACCGCCATCAATGTGGTACATCCACACCTCGCCAGTGCCTGCAGAGCGACCGGTGGTGAAATGCTTGCGGCCAATTATATAGTTACCATCTGGGCTCCAGTTCGGGCTGTTTAACAGTCTGAAACTTTCGTCGGAAATTTGCTTGGCATTACTACCATCGCTGTCCATAACCCACAGGTTGTCGCCACCATCGCGGTCAGATGTGAAGGCAATTTTGCTGCCATCAGGTGAAAAACGCGGTTGAATGTCCCACGCATTGCCAGATGCGATTCTTGTGGTGTCGCCACCATTTATAGAAACTGTATAAATATCGCCTAAAAGATCAAAAACAACTAGCTTGCCATCGGGGCTAACATCAACACTCATCCATGTGCCGCTAGTTACATCTAGTGCGACCTCTCTGGTTTCAGCCATGGGTGCTGCTACATCCCATTCTTTTTCGTTTGTATCATCTTCAGCAATGGCAAAATTGCTTGTTGAAACTAATAAAAGTGAGAAAAGCGGGAGCGCATATTGGCTCGCCTTATGAAAATTTGTTTTTGTCATTATTTACCCTTGCACGATTGTTATTGTTCTTAGATATGGGGCACATGCTACTGGCAAGGTTCGTGCGAGGCAAGGGGTTTGCGACAAAACGCTTGGTCGGATGATAGTTAATAAAAGCCAATAAAAAAGCCGCCTCAAAAAGGGCGGCTTAATCATTGAAGTATGCTGATAGCTTAGCGGTTTTGCACTATGCCATCGCGTTCTTCGCGTTTGCGGTCTAGCTTACGTGAACGACGTACAGCAGCGGCTTGTTCGCGAGCTCTCTTTTCAGAAGGCTTTTCATAGAACCGACGCATTTTCATTTCACGGTAAATACCTTCACGTTGCATTTTTTTCTTCAATGCACGAAGGGCTTGATCCACATTATTATCGCGTACAACGACTTGCATTTAAATCATCTCTCTTTCTAATCTGTTGGCCTTTAACAGCCGTAACCTTTAGGTTTATCCCGAAGGTGTGGGGTTAATAACAGACCCATTGCCGCTTGGGAAGCATTTTTATGTGATTTTTTAGAGGTATTTCTATATAAACTCAGTTATTCTGGGAAAGACAGATAAATAAAAGGTGGGGTATATGACCAATAATAAAAGCAAATCCAAGCCCGAAGCTGAAAAAGAAGACAAAACGCCTGACGAAATGGCGGGTGAAATTCTTGATGCTGTTATGACCCATGTTCCTTTTGACGGTTGGTCTGAGGACAGCATTAAAAAAGCCGCTGATGATGTTGGTCTCTCTCGTGCTTACATCAAGCTAGCCTTTCCCGAGGGTGCGGCGGATATGGTTGATGCCTATTTAAAGCGAATTGACACTGAAATGCTGAAAGAATTGCACAAACTGCCTGTTGATGAAATTCGTATTCGCGATCGCATATCCACCGCAGTTAAATTGCGCATGGAAATAAACCAAAAAAACAGAGAGGTTGTTTCGCGCACAGTTGCGTTTTTAGCCATGCCACAAAACACCCCGCTTTCGGTTCGTAGCTTATGGCGCACCGCAGATATGATGTGGCGTTGGGCAGGGGACAAAGCCACAGATTACAACCACTATACCAAGCGGGTAATTTTATCAGGGGTTTATTCAACCACACTTTTATATTGGTTAAATGATGATAGCGAAGGTTACGCCGATACTTGGGGCTATTTAGACCGCCGTATAGAAAACGTTATGCAGTTTGAAAAGGTTAAGTCTAAGGGTTTGAAGTTTCTGGATAACATTCCAGGTCTGGCTGATATTTTTGGTCCAAAATCCCATAAGCAAAAAGACACCGACAAAACAGATAAAGCAGATAAGTCTTAATACCCTTTAATGGGGTCATTTTTATCACGAATTAGCCAGTTATCCTGCGGGTAGTGGCAGGTGCCGTCAATTAAGTGAACGGTGTATGCATGTCGTGACTTGTCCGAGGTGTTGGCACTGGACAGGTGCGGGAACAGGCCACTAAAAGCAATAAGTGTTCCTTGCGGCACTGGCAGGGCAACTTTGTTTTCCTCAGGCCACGGGGTGTCGTCCAATGTAATGGTTTCGGTGGCATTATAGTTGTCGGAGGCGGGGTTATCAGAAGTTCGCTTCATGCGTGTTCTGGGGTTTTCTTCGTGGTGCTGGTCAGGAATGCCCCACAAACAACCATTTTCTAATGTGGCATCTTCTAACGCTATCCAAAGCCCCAAACAGCTTTGTGGTTCAGTCCAAATGAAAGTACTGTCTTGGTGGCAAACAACCTCGCCCCCAATGTGAGGTGGTTTGAAAATATACATGGATTGTAGCAACAGCGGCTCAGCCAACCCCAAACCCTCAGCCACTAATTTAAAGCGGTTTTGCCGTGAAAAATGGTTAAAAACAGGGTCGCGGTCATGCATAGCGTGACCAACCTTGTTAAGGGATTGTGACATTGGTTGTACCAAGTTGCCATCAGCATCAAAGGCCTTGTCCTCAAAGAAAAAGCGTATTTCCCCGCCTGACGACAGGAAATAATTTTCCTGCTCTTGTTCGCGGCTAAGGGTGGAAAAAACTGTTTTATGGTCGTCAGGTTCAAAGGCATCTACCAACCCACCCATGTGAGCCATAATGCTCTCACAGCTCTCAGGGGACAGCATATTTTCCAAAACCAGAACACCATCTCGCTTATAATCAGATAACATCTCTGGGGTAATTCCAGAAAAGTTCTCAGCATTAAAGTAAGTTGGTTTTGCCATGTTCTTCTTCTTGTTTAGTCTTTCGGAATTTCTTCCAAACTTTCAGCTTGGGTTTTGCGCCAGTTAATAAGCTTTTGATGCAGCTCGTCGTCAGATGTGGCTAAAATAGCCGCGGCTTGTAAGGCGGCATTTTTAGCGCCAGCACCACCAATGCCAAATGTGCCAACAGGAATGCCCGGTGGCATTTGCACAATTGCAAGCAAGCTGTCCATGCCATCAAGGGTGGCATTAAGAGGAACGCCCAATACTGGACGCAGGGTCAAGCTGGCAGTAACGCCAGGTAAATGCGCGGCCATGCCAGCACCCGCGATAAACACTTTGGTTCCTGTTGCTTCAGCTTCGGCAACATATTCGTGCAATCTTGCAGGTTTTCTGTGTGCCGAGATAATGCGGCTGTCGTTGCTGATGCCAAGCTCA
The DNA here is from genome assembly GCA_030634465.1 of Alphaproteobacteria bacterium. Taxonomy (GTDB): domain Bacteria; phylum Pseudomonadota; class Alphaproteobacteria; order Sphingomonadales; family SMXR01; genus DAOWAS01. Next base: position 19,787 of record DAOWAS010000018.1, read on the forward strand.
TCCAGCATATCAGCAGCGCGCTTCATTACTTTCCAATCGCTTTGGCTACCCATAAGAATAGAAACGTCAGCCATTAGTAAAACTCCCAAGATTAAAGGTTTAATTTAAAGCAGGATTATAAACTAACACCGTCACGGTGCAAGCGAATGCGACACTCAAAATAGTGAAATGCATAGAAAGCGTTAACTTTTGTTCTATATGAATAAAATCGTTAAAGATTTCAGAGAAACTTGCAGAGATATTAAAAATATATATTCTGTTACTAGAGTTAAAAAACCATAATTCGAGTTAAGTGTGGGTTTAGTTATGAAAATTGGTGGTCCGCCAAAAATTAGAGGTACACGCTCAGTTACACCAACCACAAAAACTGGTGTGACCACTAGTGGTGTGGCAACTGGTGTTAACCCAATTGAGGACACTGTTAGTATTATGGGCATTCCCTCTGCGGAAATGACCCCAAAGGTACATAACGCCATTATGACCCTGATGGCTGAGGTTGATACCTTACGCCAAGACCTAGCTTTAGCGCACCGCCGTATTGAAGAACTGGAGCGTTTGGTAGATCTAGACCCACTTGTGCCTGTATCTAACCGCCGTGCTTTTGTTAGAGAGGTATCGCGTGCAGTTTCATTTGCCGAGCGTTATGGCACAAAGTCCACGCTTATTTTCTTTGATGTGAATAACATGAAAACCATTAATGACAGCTTTGGTCATGCGGCTGGCGACAAGGCACTTATGCATGTGGCTGAACAGTTAAGCGATGGTGTTCGTGATTTGGATGTGGTTGGTCGCTTGGGTGGTGATGAGTTTGGTGTTCTGTTAGCGCAAATTGGTGAACAGTCTGCCCAGCAAAAGGCACTGGATTTAATAAACCGAGTGGAAAAAAATCCCATAGTGTTTGATGGGGTTGAGATTAATGTTTATCTGGCTCACGGTGGTTACAGCTTCGGCCCTGGTCAAGACCCTGCTGAGGCATTAGCCGAAGCTGACCGTAAAATGTATGAAAATAAAAAAGCCAGAAAGGCCGAGCAATAATCTGTTCAGTGATGTTGCTCAGGCAATAATGTCGGGTAAAAGCTTATCTTCTATTTTAGCTATCTTATCTTTCAGCATCAGCTTCTTACGTTTTAATCTTTGTAATTGTAATTGGTTGGCTGTTGTTGGGTTGCCCAACACAGCGGTCATATCATCTAAATCACGATGCTCTTCCCGCAGTTCAATCAATAATGTCTCTAGTTCTTCTTTATCCATGTTTCAATAACTGACTTTTCGCCATTTGATTAGTAAAAACGCCTGACCACAATTATACTACTTTTCTTATGTTTTATCAGCTTTTATGTGACTAAATTTAAACCATGCAAAATGAAAACAACAATTTGGACGAGGCGCTGTGGGATTATACTTGCGCCCTATATGCTAAGAACAAGGTTGAGGCGGCGTGCCTAACCCTGCAAAACAGCTTTAATGCCGATGTAAATATTTTGTTGTTTTTGTGCTGGTTGGTGGACAAAAACAAAGACATAAGCAATCAGAAGTTTTTGCAATCTATTATTAAAATTGCCGCCCCTTGGCAGCGTGATGTGGTGGAACCACTGCGTCATTTGCGCAAGCAAATAGGGGCGATGCAGGGGTTGGATGCCAGAAAGGTAAAGGCATCGTTGTTACGTAGCGAGTTAGAGGCAGAAAAGTCAGAGCAATTAGCCTTGCTGGATTTTCTTGGCCAGACAAGTTTTTCAGATGAAAAATTATTTTCTGTGGAGCAAAAGCAAAATATGGCCAGATTATCGCTAATGCTTTATTTTGAAATTATTTTAGCAGGTGAAAAAACAAAACTGGATAAAGCAGGTAAAACTGAGGTGGAAAATATTATATCTCAGGCCTTTAAAAAGTGATTCGTTCTTGCTCGTGTTAAAACTAGCAAGTTATAAAAACAACAAAACCATATTTTTTTATGCACCAGTTGAAAACCAACTATCACAATAGTTACAAACATTTATAGGTATTTTAAGCTAGCAATTAGCACTAAAGACACATGTGAATTATTGGGCAACTCGTGACATTTGCCAAAAAATGTGCATACTTAAATTGTTAATCACAACAACTTCTATCAAAGGAGAATGATTGTATGAATTTACAGGCTCACCTGTCAGCATTGACAAGAAAACACACCAGTTTAAAAACAAATATTGTAAAAGAAGAGCGACGACCAAGCCCGGATACGGTGCTTTTGATGGCGCTAAAAAAAGAAAAGCTGAAAATCAAAGATCAGCTAAATGAGTATGGTTAGAAATTAATAAAAAGGCGACACCTGATGGTGTCGCCTTTTTTATTATTAAAACTTAAACTTTATTATTCAGCATCTGGTGCTTTTTTGAAAACATCATCAGGGTTGATATAATCATCATCTGGTTTTGTTTCCACAACAGCAGGTTCTTCAGCAACAGGCTCTTCAACCGCAACAGGCACTTCCTTTTTAGGTCTTAGTGGAGCAAGTGAGTTTGGTATTTTTGGCTCTTCCACTTCCTCGGTCACAACCTTTTTCGGGTTCTTAGCGGCGGCTTTTTTCACCATTGCATCTAGCTCAATTTGTGAGCAAAGCCCAAGACCAACAGGGTCGTTGGGTGCAATTTTGGAAATGTTCCAGTGTGAACGTGTGCGAATAGCCTGAATGGTTGGCTTGGTTGTACCAATAAGCTTGGATATTTGTGCGTCAGTTAGCTCAGGGTGGTGGCGCACAATCCATGCAATAGCATCCGGCTTGTCTTGTCTTTTAGAAACGGGTGTGTAGCGCGGGCCTTTGGTGCGCACTTGCGCTGGCACTTCATCAACCGTTAGGGCAAGGTCTCTGGTTTCATCATCTTGCGATGCATTAATTTCATCCCAAGTAAGCTGACCGCTAAGGGTTGGGTCCATGCCAACAATGTTTTGCGCAATGGTTTCATCTGCAATGGCTTGAATTGCAAGCGGGTGCATCTCGCAAAAGCGGGCAACCTGCCTGAATGTAAGTGTGGTGTTTTCAACCAACCAAACTGCTGTGGCCATAGGCATTAATGGCTTTGACATAGTATTATCCTTTATTCTTTAAAGCATGTATTGCATGCCAGATTGTCACCAAGCAATAATGTTTGCTCGCTGACTGGGTTTTCCCCTGTCAGATCCTGCCGAAACTTCTACTTGGCTGGATGATTCAGCCACCTTGTAACAACAAATTTTATCAAAGTCATTAGTTTTGTGAGTGTTTAACTTAAATAACTATGGCAATATACAACTTAAACAAAGGAGGGGCTTATGGATTTAGAAGAAAACAGCATGCACCAACCCAGTGCGTTAACTGAAATGCACGGCGAAGATTTGTCCGAAGCTTCTATCCATGAGCTGGACGAGCGTATAACAATTTTAAATGCAGAGATTGTCAGGGTGAAAAAGATAATAGTAGACAAGAAAGCCAGCCATAAAAGTGCTGAAAACTTCTTTAAAAGTTGAGTTTAAGAACTTGTTAAAGATTGTTTGATATAAAATTAGGTGAGATGCCCCTCTCAAGTAACATTAATACATAGACATGGTATTAATTGATATAATATTGACTTCCCCCTGATATCCTCCCCATAGGATATTACCTAATGAGCCGCTTAATTTTGCGGCTCATTTTTTTATGAAAAACACCTATAACTAATAGCGCAAAAAAAGGATCAGCGTGAACTGACCCTTTTCTTGCGATTTTTCTATTTGTTTTAGGTGTTTTTAAGCGGTCTTAAATGCCAGCTTTTTTGCTTTCCCTTTGGTAATTTCAATATTGCGGGGTTTTTTATGCTCTGGCACTTCACGTTTTAAAGCTACGTTCAAGAGGCCGTTTACAAAGTCTGCATCCACAACCTTAATGCTTTCCGCTAGTTGGAACTGGCGTTCAAATGCTCGCTTGGCAATGCCTTTATGAAGATAGTTTTTATCTTCACCCTCAATCTGCTCGCCCGCCTTGCCTTCAATTGTCAGGGTGTCGTCCTCAACAGTTAAGGTCAGGTCTTCTTCGCTAAAACCGGCTAATGCCATGGTGATAAGGTATGCGTCCTCATCTAGCTTTTCTATATTATAAGGGGGGAAGGTCTGCGCCTTTGATGCCAGGCTACCTAATGCTCTGTTTCTGGGTGCGCCCATACCGCCTAGGCTATTAAAGTCAAACAGGTCGTCGAACCCAATTGCTGAATGTAGAAATGGTGCTAAATCAAGTGTTCTCATGATATTGATCCTTCTTTGAAGCAATCTATTTTATGTTGTTTGCTCGGGTGTTACGAGTGAGCCAAACTGTTTCCCAGACCCCAATTGGGCATCTGGTTACAATAGATGTGGGAGGGATATTAGTTTTTTCAAGGCCAGAAAAAGCAAAAGGACGCTCAAAAGAGCATCCTTTTTAAAACTTTATATCTGGCTAAAAGCCAAGACTGTAAGGTTTAGCGTTTTAACTTCAAGCTACCAAAGCGCTTGTTGAAACGTGCCACTTGTCCACCAGCATCCATAAGTTTCTGGTTACCACCAGTCCATGCAGGATGTGTAGTTGGATCAATGTCTAACTTTAGTGAACCATTTGGCTCGCCATAAGTTGAGCGTGTTTCATATTCTGTGCCATCAGTCATAACCACTTTGATCATGTGATAGTCAGGATGAATATCATTTTTCATCTTATTCTCCATTCAAACGAAGCGGCTGTATAGCTGTACTGATAGATAAACGCAATAGAGAAAGCACCTAAAAGTCATATTCTTTTTATTTATTGTAATTTTCATTAAGCAGATTATTTATGTCGTGGTGTTCAAGGGTATTTTATGGCATGTAAGGGCATAAAAATTACCAAATAAAAAGGTTTTAGCGTGACAGCAGACAATAAAATTCAAGAAAGCTCAAATACTAGCGAATCAACGTCAGATGAGAAAAAAACAGGCATAAAACGACTGTCCAGCTTGGGCATGATATTTTCTTTCATGCTTAATTATAAGGCTTTGATGTTCGGCGCTATTGTCGCCCTTTTCATATCATCAGCATCTGTTCTAACCCTGTTTCGCTCGCTGCAATGGGTTATAGATGACGGCTTTGGCGGCACTGACCCTAGCGCCATTGATAACCTGTTTATTACTGGTTTTTATCTTATTGCTATTATGTCTGTGGCTACATTCCTCAGGTTTTTATGGATAACCACCTTGGGCGAACGTGTGGTCGCCGACATTAGAAAAGCTGTGCATGTGCATTTACTTGGCCTGTCGCCTGCTTTTTTTGAAAGCAACAGACCAAGCGAGATCGCTTCGCGTCTTACCGCTGATACCACATTAATACAAACCGTGGCGGGTTCTACCATGTCGGTTGCCCTGCGTAACTTTGTAAACCTGTTAGGCTCAGTTGGTATATTGGTTTTTCTAAAGCCTGAGCTTATTGGTCAGCTACTTCTCATCACCGTAATAATTGTTATCCCTGTGGTTATTTATGGTGGGCGAGTGCGCAAATTATCAAAAACATCGCAAGATAAAGTTGCCGGTGTTGGCTCCATGGCTAACGAGGCCTTTGGTGCCATTCAGGTGGTGCAGGCATTTACTAGGGA
>DAOWAS010000055.1 GCA_030634465.1 Alphaproteobacteria bacterium
ATTTGCTTGGTAGTTTCAGACGGGGCGAGGCTGGCGTGGTGTTTGAGCTGTTTGAAGGCACCGAGCAAGAGCTTGCCAACAGGTTGAGCGAGGGCAGTATTGATATGGCAATTACCCTTTTGCATGATGAAAATGATAACAGTGATGTGCAATTGTTTGAAGAAGGTTACAGACTGTTTGTGGCAAACGACCACCCGCAAGCAAAACGGGCGCGGGTTAAGGGCGCAAGTTTGGCCGACGACCAGATGATTGTGCGTACCCGCTGTGAGGTGTTGTCTGAAACATCACGTTATTTTACCGACAGAAATGTACGCCCACGTTTGGTGTTTCGTACTGAAACTGACGAGCGCGCCTTGGAAATGGTTTCAGCAGGGCTTGGGGTTACTGTTATGCCCTCGTCCTACCACCACGATGGGGTTAAACAAATACCCCTTGATGGCTTTGATTTCAGGCGTAAAGTTGGGTTGAAATGCTCGCCGCACTTGGATAATGAAAACCATGATGGTCTTATCAGCCGCTTTCAGTTGTTTACCGCCAGCCACCCATGGGATTTGTAGGTGGGTCTTTAGGTGGATCTTTAGGTGGATCTTTAGGTGGATTTGTAGGTGGGCTTGTGGGCGGGCTTAAGTTTTAATCAATTTGTCTTAGCTATACTTCATTTTGTCGCATTTTATCTGGGTGGTGGTGTTAAAACGCATTGATTTTGTTGCTTTTCTTAGGCTTATGGGCATAAAGTTAAGCAAGGTTATTAGATTTTAATATTGAGGGTTAAATGAAATATCGTTCTGGTGGATTTTTTCTATGGGCCGTTGCCATTGTTGTGGTGGCATGGGGTGGCTATTTATTGCTTGCTGATGGCGCTGGCCCACAGCAACGCCGTGGTGGCATGGCAACAGCAGTTAAAGTTGAGGTGGTTCATAATGCCAGCTTTGCCGACACTATTGAGGCCATAGGAACAGCTAAAGCAAACGAAAGCGTGATTTTAACTGCACGAGTGTCTGAAGCTGTGCAAAGCGTTAGCTTTGAAGACGGCGGCTTTGTTTCCCAAGGCGATGTTATTGTTGAGCTGACAAACTCAGAAGAGCGCGCCTTTGTGGCTGAGGCTCAAGCAACCGTGCGAGAAGCCGAAGCCCAATATGAAAGAGTGCTGGATTTAGAAGGATTGGGAAGTGCCTCATCAGCAGTTGTGGATAACCGCTTGCGCCAACTGGAAGAGGCCAGAGAGCGGTTAAACGCTGCTCAAGCACGCTTAGCTGACAGAATTATTAGAGCGCCATTTTCAGGAATTTTGGGTTTGCGAAATGTGTCACAAGGCGCGTTGGTTAGCCCCGGTTTGGAAATTACCACCTTGGATGATGTTGAAAAAATTAAGCTGGATTTTTCTGTGCCAGAGCGTTTTTTGTCAGCTTTAACCGAAGGACAGCAAATTGAGGCATTTGCCGCCGCTTACAAGGGCAGGGCGTTTGTTGGCGAAGTTAAAACAGTTTCATCACGGGTTGACCCCGTTAGCCGTGCGGTTACGGTGCGGGCATTAATTGACAATGCTGACCATGCCCTGCGGCCTGGCATGTTGTTAACCCTTACATTGTCTAGCAACCAACGCATGGCGCTGTCTGTGCCGCCATCAGCGTTAGTGCCAATGGCAGATAAAGATTATTTATTTGTGGTTAGTGAAGAAAATAAAGTTAGTCACACTGAAGTAGAAGTAGGCCAGCGTGAAGACACCAAGGTTGAAATATTAGGTGGTTTGGTTGAGGGGGATGTGGTTGTAGTGTCAGGCACACTTCGTTTGCGTAACGGTGCCAATGTTACCATTATTGAATAGTTTTTCCAAAGAGATATGAACCATGATTATATCTGATGTATCCGTTAAAAGACCTGTTTTTGCTGCTGTTATCAGCATGTTGTTGGTGGCGTTTGGCGCGCTGAGCTTTTTTAACTTGCCCGTGCGCGAGATGCCAGATGTCTCACCACCAAATGTTTCAATATCAACAAGTTATCAGGGTGCCTCAGCCCAAGTAGTGGAAAGCCGCATAACCACAATTATTGAAGACCAGATAAGTGGTATTGAGGGCATTAAGTCCATTACATCTAGCAGTTCTGATGGTGTATCGCGGGTTAATATTGAGTTTTCGCTTGATAGAGATATAGACAGCGCCGCCAACGATGTGCGTGACAGTGTGTCCCGTGTAGCAAGGCGCTTGCCAGAGGAAGCCGACCCACCGCAAGTGTCTAAGGTGAACACGGGCGAGCGTGCTATTTCGTGGTTTGTATTATCCAGCGACACTATGGACGAACTGCAACTGACAGATTATGCGGTGCGCAACATTCAAGACAGGCTTTCGGTGCTAGACGGTGTGGCGCGGGTGCAAATTGGTGGCAACAAACGCTATGCGGTACGCATTTGGCTAGACCGTTACCAGTTAGCGGCGCGCAACCTGACCGTAACTGATGTTGAGCGGGTGCTGCGCCAAGAAAACATTGAACTACCCGGTGGTCGGGTTGAGGGGGCAACCCGTGACTTTACCGTCAGGGTGGAGCGCAATTATAAAACCCCTGAAGACTTTGCTAAAATGGTTATTGGTCAGGCTGATGATGGTCATTTAATTCAGCTAAGCGAAGTGGCGCGTGTTGAGCTGGGCCCTGCTAATGAAAAACAAATGTTTCATGGTAATGGCAGGTCAACTGTGGGTTTGGGCATTGTAAAACAGTCTACTGCCAACACATTGTCGGTGGCAAAGGCGGCTAACGACGAGGTTGAGCGTATAAAAGAAACTTTGCCCCAGTCGCTGGAGCTGAGAATAAGCCGTGATGGTTCGGTGTTTATTAAAGATGCCATTAACGAAGTGTATTTCACCCTTTTTGTATCTATTGCCTTGGTGGTGTTTGTTATTTTCTTATTTTTAGGAAATGTGCGCGCCGCCATAGTGCCGTCAATTACCGTGCCTGTGTGTCTGATTGCTACCTTTATGGTGCTGGACATGGCGGGTTATTCTATCAACCTGCTTACTTTGTTAGCCTTGGTGCTAACCATTGGTCTGGTGGTTGATGACAGTATTGTGGTTTTGGAAAATATTCACCGCCGTATCGAAGATGGCGAACCGGCATTATTAGCCGCCTATAGGGGTGCCAAGCAGGTGTCATTTGCAGTGGTGGCAACCACACTTGTTTTGCTTGGTGTGTTTGTGCCAGTGCTGTTTTTAGGTGGTATGACAGGGCGAATGTTTGGCGAAATTGCCCTGACGCTTAGTGCGGCTGTGGCATTTTCTAGCCTTGTGGCACTGACATTGTCGCCAATGTTATGCTCTAAACTATTAAGCCGAAAATCTGTAAAAACATGGTTGGATTTAAAAGTTGATGCCATTTTTGTCAGGCTTTCAGCAAAATACCGTGCCGCATTGCAGGTTTCGTTTAACAATAAAGGTGCAATTTTCATGTCCCTTATTGGTGCCTTTATGGTTATTGCTGGTTTGGGTGCAAAAATACCATCAGAATTTATGCCCCAAGAGGACAGGGGAGCATTTTTAATAATGGCTCGTGGCCCCGAAGGTGCCAGTTTTGAAACCACAGCCGCTGAAATTTTAAAAATTGAAACAAAGCTGATGGTGGCTGTTGAAGATGGTCGGGCATCAAGCATTTTAACCATGGTGCCCGGTTTTGGTGGCTCTACTGGTTATAACTCAGGCTTTGTGGTGGTGAAAATGCCACCATATGACGAGCGCACAGTTTCCACCGATGAAATGTTGGCGTGGGCGCGAAATGAAATGAAAGACATTACAGGGCTTTCTGCTTTTGCCGCCAGTTTTGGCTCGTTTGGCGGCAGTGGCAGCCCTATTCAATTTGTTGTGGGTGGCAATTCGTATGACGACATTCGCCATTTCCGTGATGTGTTGTTGGAAAAAGCTAGAGCAAACCCAATGTTTGTTAATGTTGATGCTGATTACCGTGAAACCAAGCCGCAGATAAATATTGAGGTTGATACCAAACGTGCCGCCGATCTGGGTGTGTCGGTTGAAAGCATTGGCCGCACCTTGGAAACCATGCTTGGTGGCAGGCGGGTCACCACATATGAAGACAATGACGAGGAATATGACGTTATTTTACAGGCGGAGAAAGATGACCGTGTGACCAGTAGCGACATTGATAATATTTATGTCAGGTCAGCACGCTCAGGCCAGTTGGTGCCATTGTCAAATTTAATTACCACATCCACAACCGCAGATGCAGGCACTTTAAACCGTTATAACCGCATTCGTTCTGTAACCATATCAGCAGGGCTTGCCCCCGGTGTTACCATGGGCGATGCCTTAGGGTTTTTAGAGCAGGTTGTGCGCGACGAACTGCCTGAGGTGGTGTCGGTGGATTATAAGGGTGAAAGCCGCGAGTTTCAGGACAGTAGTTCAGCCGTGTTGTTTATGTTTGGGCTGGCATTGCTTGTGGTTTATCTGATTTTAGCGGCGCAGTTTGAAAGCTTTGTTCACCCATTTACCATTATGCTTACAGTGCCGCTTGCCATTGCTGGCGGTTTGCTTGGCCTATATGTAATGGGCGATACTTTGAACATTTATTCGCAGGTCGGGGTCATAATCCTAATCGGGTTGGCATCTAAAAATGGCATTTTAATTGTTGAATTTGCCAATCAGCTTCGGGACAAGGGTTTTGAGGTGGAAGAGGCATTGTTTGAAGCTTGCCGCACCCGCTTACGCCCCATTTTAATGACAGGTGTTTCAACCGCTATTGGTACATTGCCATTGGTCTTGTCCACTGGCCCTGGTTCGGTGTCACGCTCATCTATCGGCATTGTAATTGTGTCTGGGGTGGTTTTTGCCACCATTTTCACCCTGTTTGTAATTCCAGTGTTTTACAGGCTGTTAGCGCCATACACATCGTCGCCAGGTACTATTGAGCGCTTGCTATCAGGCCAACACCAACGCCACCCTGAGCTAAGAAAAGAAGAAGGCTCATCTGTCGAATAAGCTTGGTGCTGAATAAACTTGGTGCCGAATAATAATATCTATTTTGTGGTTATCTATGTGGTTGTTGGTGGTGTTTTAGCCTCAACCTCAAAACCCGCGCCTGTTAGCGATGAAATAACCATGTCTCTATGGTCGGCATCTTTGGTTTCAACCACCAATTCTATTTCAGTGTATTTTAACGGAATAGCGGCAAACTGACGTTGGTGGTTCACCTCCATTATATTGCCGCCTGCCTCAGCCACCAGTTTGGTCAGCTTTGCCAAGGCACCGGGCAGATCAAGCGTGGTAACCCGCAAGCGTGATATGCGCCCGTCATGCACCAAACCGCGCATTAGGGACGATGCTAAAATGCGTGGGTCAATGTTTGCCCCCGCTAAAACCAAACCACATTTTTTGCCTTTGAAAAAATCGCTAAATTGTAAAACGGCGGCTAGGCTAGCGGCACCAGCACCCTCAACCACAACTTTTTCCACCTCCAAAAGCATGTTTATGGCGTTTTCAATTTCTTCTTCAGATACAATTAAAATGTCATCAACCAGTTGGCGCACCACCTCTAAGGTCAGCTTGCCCGGTTGTTTTACGGCTATGCCCTCGGCAATGGTGTGGTTGGCAGGTTCTATAACATTGCCCTTTAGCGCTTCTTTCATGGCGGGGTACATTTCGCTTTGCACACCAATAATTTGAATGTCAGGGTTTATGGTTTTTGCCGCCACGGCAATGCCTGAAATAAGCCCGCCGCCGCCAATGGGCACAACCAGACAATCTAGCTCAGGAAAACGTCCTAAAAACTCTAACGCCAGCGTACCTTGCCCTGCCATTATAAGCGGGTGGTCAAACGGTGGCACATAGGTAAGCGATTGTTCAGCCATCAAACGGTTGGCTTCATCACCTGCATCGCTAAGGTTGTCGCCCTTTAATATTACCTTGGCGCCAAGCTCCTCAGTGCGCTTAACTTTATTGAACGGTGTGCCTTTGGGCATGACGATGGTGGCAGGAATGTTCAAGCGTTCGGCATGATAAGCAACCCCTTGGGCATGGTTGCCCGCAGAATTTGCCACCACGCCTTTGGCTTTGGCATTTTCATCCAAGTTTAACAGAAAGTTCAGCGCGCCGCGGTCTTTAAAACTGGCGGTGTGTTGAAATATTTCAAATTTTAAATAGGTATCAACCCCGATAGCTTTTGACAGAACTGTGGCATGTTCTTGTGGGGTGGCAACAATGCCGTCTTTGATGTTTTCTTGTGCCGCAAGAATGTCATCAAAACTTATGGCAAGCTTGTTGTTACTGCTATCTGATATTGGGGTCATATAACTGCCTGACTTATTAGAGTGATTTTTTTGAACCATACGCCCATAAGTAGAAGCAAGCAACATTTGTAACTTAAATTTGTTAACCCTTTAATACACCCTTTAATACATTGTCTTTGGGCAGTTTTTTTTGCTAGATTAGCTCAGGTTTTTTCAAATACAGGATGTTTAAAATGGCTAAGTTTTCCCTACGCTCACTGATGGTTATTGTGGCTGCAACGCTTGTTTATCCAAGTGGTTATGTTGTGGCTGAAGGTTTGGACATTGCCCGACTTGTGGCAAGCCCATCGTTAAATGGCCCCGTGGCAAAGGGTGTTAAGGTCTCGCCTGACGGTGTTCGGGTTACATATTTGAAAGGAAAGCTTGATAATTTTAAACAGCAAGACCTGTGGGAATATAATATAGCTGATGGCGAAAAACGTTTGCTGGTTGATAGTGCCTTGTTGCTTGATGGTGAAGAAGAGCTAGATGAAGTGGAACTGGCAAGGCGGCAACGTCAGCGTATTTTTGCTTCAGGCATTGTTGAATATGAATTTTCTTCAGATGGTAACGCGCTTTTATTCCCCCTTGGTGGCGACATTTATTATTTGGAGGTTGCCAGTGCCGAAAGTGACAAAAATGCTGAGGCTAAGCGTTTAACCCACACCGAGGCCACCGAAACCAATGCAAAAATTTCACCACTTGGTGGCTATGTTTCATATATTCGTCAGCAAAACCTGTATATTTATGACCTAAGCACAGGTAGCGAGCGTGCCATAACCACCGAGGGTGGCGACAGCATTTCATATGGCATGGCGGACTTTGCCGCCCAAGAAGAAATGTACCGCTTTTCAGGCTATTGGTGGGCAGAAGACGATAGCCACATTGCCTTTACCCGTGTGGATGAAAGCAATGTTCACTTAATGCAACGCTATGAAATTGCCGCTGAGGGCGTTACAACCATAGCACAGCGCTACCCTTTTGCCGGCACAGCAAACCCAATTGTTGAGCTGTTTACCATTAATCTTGCTAGCGGTGATGTGGGCGAGGTTGAGCTGGGCGAAGATAAAGATTTTTATCTGGCACGGGTTAACTATTCGCCAGATGGCACCCTTGCAGTGCAAAAACAAAGCCGTGATCAAAAACGTTTAGATCTAATTTTTGTTGACCCTGAAACCATGACACAAACCATTGTTCTGACCGAAACCTCTGATACATGGATAAACCTGCATTCTGACCTTACGTTTTTGGGCGGCGGGGCGCAGTTTATTTGGACGTCTGAGCGCACAGGTTACAACCACGCTTACCTGTATAATAAAGATGGCAGTTTGGTGCATGCGCTAACCGAGGGTAGTTGGGTTTTATCATCTGCCAGCAGGTCAGGTGGTGCTGTTAGGGCGGTGGATGAAGACGCAGGTTATCTTTACGTAACAGGTTCGCGGGAAACACCGTTGGAAAAGCATTTGTACCAAGTGCCGCTAGCGGGTGGTGAAATTACTCGCCTAACTAGCGAGGGTGGCTGGCACGACGCTTGGCTGTCAGCGGGTGGCTCGTTTTTTGTGGATAAAGGCCAAAGCCCAACGCGCCCACCATACACAGCGATACGCAAGCTAGATGGTAGTTTGCTGACATATATTGAAGAAAATGCGCTGGATGAAAGCCATGCTTATCACCCATATTTAGCGGACAATTCCGACAGAGTTTTTGGTGAATTGCAAGCAGATGATGGCACCACGCTTCATTATCAAATGTATTTACCCACAGATTTTGACGAGAATAAAAAATACCCAGCTTTGGTTTTCCATTACGGCGGCCCCGGTCCGCAAATGGTGCGCAAGGTTTGGCAAGTGGATTTAAAACAAGTGCTAGCGCAAAATGGCTATATTGTTTTTACACTTGATAACCGTGGTTCTGCAAACCGTGGCAAGGCCTTTGAAGAGCATATCTACCACGCTATGGGCGGGGTTGAGGTGCGTGACCAAGCACTAGGTGCAAATTATTTAAAGTCATTGCCATATGTTGATGCCGACAACATGGGTGTTTTTGGCTGGTCTTACGGTGGTTACATGACCTTGATGATGATGCTGAAAGAACCTGACCTATATAAAGCAGGCATAGCAGGCGCGCCTGTGGTCGACTGGAAGCTGTATGACACCCACTATACCGAGCGTTATTTGGGAAACCCCAACGAAGGTGACGTATATGAAAAAACTAGCCCCATAACATATGTGGATAGTTTAAAGGGTGACCTGTTGGTTATTCATGGTATGGCAGATGACAATGTGTTTTTTGACAACACGGTTATGCTAATGTCAGCCTTGCAAGGGGCTAGAAAACAGTTCCAGCTAATGACATATCCGGGCAAGCGTCACCGCATAACAGGCGAGGCTGAAACCGCGCACCTTAGACAAATGCAGTTAGATTTTTTCAATGAAAAGCTAAAGGGTGATGATGTTGGTTCGGTTGATGGAGCGCTTGATGGTATGACTAGTCCAAGCCCTGCCAAAAATCCCTTTCCGTCATAACGCCAGTTTCGGGCGCGTTTATAAAGGCATCTCTGCTGGCATAACTGGTTAGGTTGCCGCCTTCCATGTGGGCAAATGTGTCACCCATCAATAGCGCTTCTTTTAGGTCGTGGGTAACAAACAGGGTGGAAATGCCCTCAGCATGTGCCACATCGGTAAACAGGTTTTGCATACGGGCGCGGGTGCTGGTGTCCAGTGCGCCAAATGGTTCGTCCAACAGCAGCATTTTAGGTTTTATTATTAAGGCGCGGCCAAAGTTTACCCGCCCACGTTGCCCGCCAGACAGTTGATCGGGCATTTTGTGGGCATGTTGCTCTAGGCCAAGTGCCACAAGCTTTTCTTCCACTTTATAGCTAATTTCGCCGTCGGGCATTTTCTTTAATTTCAGGCCAAAGGCAATATTGTCAAACACGTTAAGGTGGGGGAACAACAGTGCTTCTTGGTACAGGTAAACCATGCCGCGCCCGCGTGGTGGTGCGGCGGTAATTTGCTGGCCGTTTAAAATAACTTCTCCGTTATCCAAACCCTCTAACCCGGCGAGAATTTTTAAAAGCGTGGTTTTGCCGCAACCCGACTGGCCTAAAACAGCCATGGTTTTGCCTGCCGCAACCGTTAGGCTAACACCGTTTAAAACCTGCTCGCGGCCATAAGCTTTGCTCAGGTTTTTTACCTCTAATAGTGGTGTGCCTTTATGCGGCATGGGTAATGTCCTCAAATAGATATTTACGGTTGAACCACAGCAATAACATGGGTGGCACAATAAGCAACACCCCCGCCATTGCGGCAAAATGGGGGCTTGCTTCACCTAAAAAAGCAAATACCTTCACAGGCAATGTCTGCACCTTGCCCGCACCAATAACCAGTGGCATGCCGTATTGAAACCACGAAAGTAAAAAGGTTTGGAAAAAACAAAACGCCAAGGGGCCGATGGATGCAGGAATAAGCACCCCTTTAAACGCCTGCCATGTGGTGCCACCTAGGGTGTAAACCAGTTCTTCTAACGAGCGCGCCCTGCCTGACCAAAAAGCGGTGAAGAAAATAACCGCATAGGCAAAGCTGGATATCATTTGTGCTAAAAACACCCCACTAACCGAACCAACTAAATTTAAGGCGAGGAAAAGATACAACAAACAAAGGCTTAAAATTACGGGCGACATGGCAAATGGTAACAGTGCCCAGAACATCAGGCCTTCTCTGCGGGGTGAGTTGTTTAATGCTCTAGCGGTAATAAACCCCAGTGCGGTTGATAAAAATGCCACGGGAAAGGCAATGATAGCAGAAAGCACAGTTGCTTTGAGCAGGCCGTTTGCCCCCCACCAAATGCTAAGCCAAAGTGCAGGGTCAAACCCAACTGGCAATATGTCGGGCAAAGGCCAACGCGAGGTAAGTGAAAAATATAATAAAACTATTGGCGGCAAAAATGCCCCCAGTAAAAACAAGCCTGTAATAATGCGTTTAATTGGCATTGCGATCTCTTTTCTTATAAAAAAACCACAGCAGGCCAATGACCACAATGCTGTATATAAACGCCACTACAAAGGCCTCGGGTTTTTGCCCAATATCGAACAGGCCAAGCTTTCTAACCGCTAGAACTGATATCATTTCAGGGGTGTGTTGTCCCAAAATTGCCGGAATTTCAAACGAGCCAAAAACAAATATAAACGAAAGCAATATTTGCGGACGGGCGCGGTATAATAAAATTGGCACAATGGCTTTATGTGTGGCTTGCAATGTATTTGCCCCTAGCGAGTGGCACAGGTTTTTAACCTCGTTTAAGCGAGCTTTTTCAGCTATTTGGGCAAACAATAGTGCAAAAAATGGCACCCCAAGCCCCACATGGGTGATAATAATACCAATGGCAAAGCTGTCGTTCACCATGGCGGGCAGGCCGTGCATGCCCATTGCCCCAAAACTGCGCGCTAGCAAGCCACTATCTGACAACAGCAAATACACAAACATCGCTGCCACCGCTGAGGGCATTATAAGTGGGATATAAATGGCTAATGACAGGCTGCCTTTTTTTATGGACCTGCCCAAATAAAGCGCAATAAAAAGCCCCAAACCCACTGTAAAAACCGTGCTCATGGCGGCAACATAACTGCTAAGGATAAATGCGGGCAAAATTTCTGTGGCGGAAAATATTTTGGCAAAATATTCCAGAGTAAAACCAGTGCCAAAAAAACCAAAAAGCCCAAGGCTGTAAATTAGTGAAAAACCAATGGAAAAAACAATGGGGAAAATAGCCAGAACAAAAAACAGACCAAACCCCGTTATGTTCAGCATTTTACTTTGGCTGAGGGCAGGGGATTGCTGATTGTTTGCTGTTTTAGTCATTAACCCGCCCTTTGCGGATAAAGTTTTCCAAATAATCGGTGTAAAGCTTGTTAATATATTCTGGTCTTAGCTCTAAAAACGCGCGGTCTTCAATATCAGCCAGCTTGGGCGCATGGTGGCGGGTGCTGGCGGTTAAAAACTGTTGCTCTTGTTCGCTTGGCAGGGTTTTAAAGTCCAAAATACTGCCATCGCCCCATGTGCTTGTCAGCTTTTCTAACTGAGCTTCGGCTGATTGTAAAAAATTTATAACAACCATGGCGCCTGCTTTGTTTGGGGCGTTTTTAACTATGGCTAAATAGTGGGTGTTTTTTGGAGTGCCGTGTTCCCAAGAAAAGCCATAAACAGTATCAGCAAACAGACCACTGGCAATTTTACCGTCTGCTTCGCCATCATTATAGCTCATGGTGAAGTCTAGCTCGCCGTTGGCAAACATTTGGTGCATTTGCGCTGGTGAGCGTGGAAACGCTTTGCCATCACGCCACATGTAAGGTCTGATGCGGTTTAAATAATTCCAAACTTTTTGGCTATGTTCCAAATAGACATCTTGGTGGAAACCGCCTGAAAAAACATCTCGTCCCCCTGCAACCTCAACCAACAAGGCTTTTAAAAACGCCAGCGTGGTAAAACCTGCGTCCAACGTAAAACGCCCGGGGTTGCTTTTAACCCATGCTTCCAACTCAGCCATGTTGCGTGGTGGGTTTGCTACTCTGGCGCTATCGCTAATTAGTAAAAACTGCCCCATGCCCCACGGTGCCTGCAAACCAGTTAGAGGAATTTCATAATCCCAACCAATGTATGGGTCTTGATAATTTATATATTGCGAGCTGGGTAATTTGTCGGTGAAGGGGCCGTACAGCTCACCAAGTTGGCGCAATTGGTACGATGTGCGCCCCGCCATCCACACCATGTCAGCCTCGCTTACGGTTTTGCCTGCCTCACGCTCAGCCATAATAAACGACACAATGCGCGGCCCTGCAACTGACGCCATCTCAAGCTTAATATCATAACGCTCTAACAGGGTGGGTGCCACATAGTTTGTCATATAGTTGTTAATGGCGGCATCGCCCATCCATGTCAGCATTTGCACGGTTGTGCCATCTGCTGATTGTTCAATTTCCTGCCAAGACATGGTTTGCGGGTCTGTTTGCGGATTTTTTTGTTGATTGTCGCATGACACCAGACACAATGCGCCAAATAATAATATACCAGAGCGTAAAAACTTCACGACTTTCCCCTTACTAAGTGGACTTGTACTTTACCCCAAGCCGACATCATTTTATAGTCAAGAAAACTTGTGTTTCATAGTCCTAGAAATTTAATGGTGGTAAATAATATGCAGTTAAAAAATAAAAACCTGTTCAGACAGCAGGCTTACATTAACGGAACTTGGGTAGATGCGGATAATGGCGCTGTAACAGAAATAACAAATCCCGCTACTGGCGAGGTTATTGGCACAGTGCCAAACATGGGCAAGGCTGAGGCTGCTAGAGCCATTGAGGGCTCACAAGAAGCATTTGGGGCGTGGAAAGAGCAAACCGCAAAACAGCGCGCCATAGTTTTACGCAAATTGTATGAGCTGATAATGGCAAATGTGGACGACTTAGCCACCATATTAACCACTGAGCAAGGCAAACCGTTGGTTGAGGCCAAAGGTGAGGTTATATACGCGGCATCGTTTATTGAATGGTTTGCTGAGGAAGGCAAACGTGTCTACGGCGACGTAATACCATCAAGCGTGCCGGGCTTGCGTATGATGACCATAAAACAACCAATTGGCGTTGTTGGGGCAATTACGCCGTGGAACTTCCCCTCAGCCATGTTAACCAGAAAAGCAGGCCCTGCGTGGGCGGCGGGTTGCCCAGTGGTGGCAAAACCTGCACCAGAAACACCATTTTCTGCTCTGGCACTTGCGGTTTTGGCAGAAGAAGCTGGCTTGCCCGCAGGTATTTTTAATGTTGTTACTGGCGACGCTGTAGAAATTGGCGGCGCTATGATGGCAAGCAGCGATGTTCGTAAAATTACATTCACTGGTTCAACCGCAGTGGGCAAGCTACTTATGCGTCAAAGCGCCGATACTGTTAAAAAACTGTCATTAGAGCTTGGCGGTAACGCCGCATTTATTGTGTTTGACGATGCCGATATTGACCAAGCAGTGGCAGGGGCAATAGCGTGCAAATACCGCAACACTGGTCAAACATGTGTGTGTGCTAACCGCATTTTGGTGCAAGAGGGTGTTTACGATGAGTTTATGGAAAAGTTCGTTACCGCCACTAAGAAAATTAAGGTCGGAAGCGGCTTTGAAGAGGGTGTTGGTCAAGGGCCGCTAATAACAGAAGCCGCGGTTGAAAAGGTCGAGGCACACATTGCTGATGCCAAAGCAAAGGGTGGTAAACTGTTGCTTGGTGGTAAACGGCATGAGCTTGGTCATACATTTTTTGAACCAACTATCATTGGCGAATGCAGTGAAGACATGGTTTTTGCCCAAGAAGAAACCTTTGGCCCCATGGCACCTGTGTTTAAGTTTAGCACTGATGATGAGGCTGTACGCATTGCAAACTCAACCCCGTTTGGTTTAGCCAGTTATTTTTATGCTCGTGATGTCGGTCGGGTGTTTAAGGTGGCAGAGGCGTTAGAGACAGGCATTGTTGGCGTTAATACAGGCATTATATCAACCGAGGTGGCACCATTTGGTGGTGTGAAAGAAAGTGGCTTGGGCAGGGAAGGCTCAAAATACGGCATAGATGAATATGTGGAAATTAAATATATAAGCTTGGCTGTGTAGGTTTTTTTTATAGCTCACGGCTGTTTTTAGCACTCACGGCAGAAGCAATCGCCGTTCGCTTATTGCGTTCAGGGCTACGCATCTAGATGCTTCGCCCCTTGGCGCCACGCAGGCTGCGCTCCCGCTTGGTCGCTAGTCCTCGTAGTCTATGCTACTCGTCCATTTATAGCTCACGGATACACACCGAGCTATATTATACAAGCTGAGTAACGTAGGCCGCATGGTCGTCCGAGTTAATACGAGGCCCCCACGG
>DAOWAS010000030.1 GCA_030634465.1 Alphaproteobacteria bacterium
ACCGCGTTGGTGCCTTGCGTAAATATGCCGATATGGATGTTGAGCCAGCGTTTCATGTGCACCCAAAATATGGCATGTTTGCAGACGCTGAGAATTTTAATTGCAGCTTTACTATGGCTCCGCATTATTCTGACGAGCATTTGAAAAAAGTCCGTGAAATTGCCCGCACGGTTTATGTAATTCCAAGGTTGGAAGTTAACGAAAAAAGCATTTCTGCAGGTGATCAGCTAAGTTTTCACTATGAAAAGGCAACTGATTATTTGTCGAAAGATTATGATGTTTTAGACATCGCTTGTGGTGATGGTTATGGCAGTCGCTATTTAGCGGGGTTTGTTAAAAATGTAACTGGTGGCGATTTGGAATTAAGCGTGGTTGAGCGCGCGATTGAGCACAATAAAGACATTAAAAATGTTTCATTTTCAAACGAAGATGTAACCGCCATGAGCTTTGCTGACGCTAGTTTTGATGCTGTCATAAGCATGGAAACGGTCGAGCATGTGGACGACCATGCCTACATCGCTGAAATTGCACGGGTAATAAAGCCGGGCGGGCGGTTTATACTAAGCACGCCGCAAAACTCAATGGGGCATATTCCTGTTAATGCCGAGCATGTTCGTGAATATTCGTTGCAGGCTATTACCGACCTGTGCAGTAAATTTTTTGATGTTGTTGAGGTCATTGGCATAAAACAAGGGCGTATTATCGTGCCTGATAGCCCTAAGGGTTCAAACATTATGATTATTGCTGATCGTAAGGCTAGTTAGTAGTTTACTTTTTTTGTGCGGTAATAATTGCCAAACGACCAAGCCCTGCATTTGCCAAAGCATTATAAAAATCTGTTCTTGTCTGACCACCACCATGTTCAGCCAAGCTAAGGTCAAATTTTTTGCGTGCTTCATGCAGTTCACTGCCAAGCTTTGGATCGGCTGTATAGTTTTGCCCCATTAATAAAAATAGCTCCATTGGGAAGTTTGTGGTGCGGTTGCTAACGTTCAAGCCATTGTTTTCCATCAGCTTTTCTAAACTTTCAAAATTGAAATAATTAAGATGATGATCAGGCACCACCCACCACGGTTTGTAATTTCCACTGGTAACCAGACTTTGCTGAAAACCGTTAAAGTCATTAGGCACTGATATGCACATTAAGCCGCCTGTTTTTAGCAGTTTGCTGGCATCTGCAATAATTTCTTTGGGGTGTGCCACATGCTCCAACACTTCGCTCATATGGATAACATCAAAGGGTGCTTCATTGGCAAACAGGCTGGCTTTAAAGGCCCCGTGGATAACGTTCAGGCCTTTTTCATTGGCAAATGCACTTGCTTGGCGAGATGGCTCAACCCCGCTAACCTGCCAGCCACGGTTTTTGCCTTCCTCTAAAAAGCTACCTGGCCCGCAACCAATGTCCAAAACTCTGCCTGATTTTATGTTTAGGGTTTTTTCAAACAGGTCAAAACGGTCGCCAAAACTAAGTTTTAGCCATGCATAATCTTTGTCACTGCTGGAAAGATAATCAGGTTTTTCATTGGCGTAAAATTCTTCGTTGTAAAATGCTTCTAGTGCGGCATCGTCGGGCAGGGGAACAACATGGTTAAAACCACAATTGTCGCAGGCAATGACACTAATGTCTTTTTCGCACTGGTGAATTACACAGCCAGAATGGTTTTCGCCATTTTCACTTTGCCAATTAACTGTTTGTCTTTGTGTCATTTGTTTTCAACTTCCAAAACGCTCGCCGCTATTTCACGAATGCCATCAGCACCAGTGAAATAATAGGTTACAAATATACGTCCGTCATTAAGTTTTAAGCCCCAAGGGTAGCCCACGTCGGCACTGGCGGCATCATCCCTGATTATAAACTCGTCTGATTGTAGAAATGCCTGCGCAAGTTTACAGCTACGGTTGTCCAAAATTCTGGCGCGAATGCCATATTTTTTATGGCGGTACCCGTAAACTAGCAAAATTCTGCCATCGCCTAGCGATAATGCGTGGCTAGGGTGACCTATTGCATCATGCAATTGCCAGTTTTGCCATGTGTTGCCAAAATCCAGCGATATTGCCGTGGCTATCCTGTCTTTGGCGTCTGCGGTGCGCATAAAACAAATTAGCTTATTGTTACTGTCAATTAGCAAAGACGGCTCTCTAAAGCCAATTTCGCTGTCGGTGGCGATTATGCTTTGAAATTGCCAATTTGCCCCTTGGTCGGTGGATTTCCATAAAAAACACTGGCTTGCTTTTGCACCCGTCAAACCGCCATATGTAGCCATGTAAAGATTACCATTTTTGTCTTCCGCCAACGCACCACGGGGCGGGCCACCGTTTGGCCCACGCACCCCTGATAAAACATCAGGCATGTCGGGTGTGCCATCAATATACTTGCGTTTGCTCCAGTTTTTGGCTGAGCTGTCGCCCACGGCTGTAAAGCCACCCCATAACATATAGCTGTTGCCTGTGGTGCGGGTACTGCCATGAATGTATGCGGCGTAGGGCTTTAGTTTTTTGCTAATGTCGGGGGTTAGTGGATACCAACTGAAAGAAGCTAATACCAAGTTGCCACGGCTTGTTTTTAAAAGTGACGCATCTTGGTCGGCAACCTCAGGGTCTTGGTCAAACATTTCAACCTCGCCTTGGGTGTTTAGTTCAGCATCAAGCCGTAAAAATGCAATGTGTGACCTGCCATCAACATGATCTACTTGGTTAAGCAGACGTTTTCGTTGGGCTAGGGACATTTCGGTGTTTTCTAATAAATAGCGACTGTCGCGGGCGCGTCTGAAGGCAACCAACACCTCGCCACCATCTAACTGACAGGTGGATGGAAAGGACGAGTAAAAACGCTTGTCCGAATAAAGTGTCATATGTTTGATAATTTTTAGCGACATTTATGCTTTTTCCTCAAGCATATGTTTAATGCGTTCAGCCAGAGCAATGCCGCCGCTTGTTTGTAGTTCATGTTTTGCTTTTTCTGCTATTGAAAACAGGCTTGTGGGGTCTTGGGTGCAATTGGCGGCGGTTTTAACCGCATCAACTGCGCTAGCCGCGGTTAAGCCAAGTTTCTGGTCTTGTAAATATTGCCATTCGCCTGATGTGGCGGCACCAATTTCATCAAACACAATGGTTGGCACCCCGCTTTTCAAACATTCAAAAAAGCTGATGCCAAAGGCCGTGATAGCCAGATCAAAGTCCTTTAGTTTTTGTGCCAAATTTTCAGGATTTTGCCAAACCTGCCATTTTAAATTTGGCTTTTTAGGAATGTTTGGTACGCGGGCATATGGCCCTTCAACCCACGTAATTTCAACATCGCCACCAAGTGTTTCATCAATAAACTGCGGCAGGGTGTTGCCCAAACCAGTGGGGTCGCTGCCGCCAGTTAGTATGATAATGTTTTTAATTTTTTCAGGTGTTGTTCTGGCTGTTAAGTTAGGCAGTAACATGCAGTTTATGCCCCATAATGCCTTGTCAGCAAGACTTTTAGACAAAGCATCAGGCACAAAAACAGAAGGGATGAAATAAAGATCTATATTGTTTAGGTCAAACTTGCCGTCCGTAGCGCCATCATCAATAGCAATGGCTAAAACGTCATTTTCTTTGGCGAAATTAATGTGTTTTTGAATGTTGCAAAAGTCATTTTTAATATCAAAAATAAACACGTCTCTTTTAGATAAAGCGGCATCAATATCAAAATTGTCATCAATGAAAGTGTGGGGCAGATGCTTTAGAGCAGGATGGTCAAACTTTTCCCCATATATAAGCAAATGCACCCCTGCGCTTATGTGGTTTTGCAAGTCGTGGGCAAGGTTGATCATGCGGGAAAAATGCCCCAAGCCAGTTTCAGGACTAGTTTGGGTTAAAATGGTTATGGCGGCAGATTTTTCTAAAATGGTTTTTTGATGCACATTCTGGTTCATTGCCACCAGATCGGGGTTATTTAACAATTGTTCTATTACCCACTTAAGCGAAACAATGCTGTTTGCCGCATTTTCCTCATACCAACTGGTGTAAAGCCGTTGCATAAAGGCGTAATCTGACGGGGTATCAACAGAAATGCGGTGCTGAATGTCGCTAAATACAGTTTCCTCAACAAATGTGGCAATAGCGTTTGGCGCTAACTTATGCAGGGCATGGTAAACCGCACCAACGTGCTCGCGCTCAAACGGTTCTTCAGCCAGTGCCATCATTTTATCCCAGAACGAACGGCGATAAATATCAAAACCTTCATGAATGTAACTTTTGCCCTCAGGTGCGGGGTTAAAGTGCGCTACCTCAGCCACATCATCACTTTGTAATGCTGTTATTAAACCATCTAGTGTTTCAGGATTAATAAGCGGGCTGTCGCCACAAATATAAATAATAATTTCGGGGTTTTCTTGCCTGACCACGGCATCTATTCGCCCCATCAGGTCGTTAACATCACCTGCAAATGCAAAAACATTTATACCAGAGCTGTTAGCTAAATTTATCAGGGGCTGGTTAAATTCATCCTCGGTGGTGGCAAGCATTATCTGGTCAATGGCAGGGGTTTTTTCAAGCCGCGCCACAATGCGGGCTATCATTGGCTCACCACTCAAATCCAGAAGCTGTTTGTTTGGCAGGCGGCTGGAATTTAGCCGTGCGCCAATAATGGCTAAGACTTTTCCGCCCATAATTCCCTCACATGTTTTAACGGACGCAGCCCATCGCTTGGGTCGGCACGCCATTCCCTGTCGTCAATTTCAGCTTTAACAGGTTTTTTAACACCGTCACCATCTGCTATTTCAAGCTCTTCGCCAATTCCAGCTATTACTGGGGCTATTTCATCAGGTAACCAGCAATGCCCGCTTTTATATTCAGCCCCTTGCTCGTCCAAATCTAAATGAAACTCAATATCCTTAGCCCCCCAATGTTCTATGGCGCGCTTAACCACACCCGCATTGCGCGAATGGTCAGACCAGCCCACAGGTGTATTTGTGGCATCGGCAATGGTTTTAATGGCGGCAAGGTTGCATTCCTCAGCAGGTACAGGGTAGCCAGAAACACAGTGGAACAAATGCAAATCAGTACCGCCAGCTTTGTAAAAAACCTCGGTTGCGTGCTTAATTTCAGGCAAGGTCGCCATGCCAGTTGACATGTAAAGCGGTTTTCCTGTTTTGGCGCAGGCAATGATAAGATCGTCCCACAACAGCTCGTATGATGCTATTTTGTAAAAATCCACATAGGGCTCTAACTCAGCAACAGCATCTAGATAAAAAGGTGTGCAAGAGAATTTTACGCCAACCTCATCGCATTTTTCTTTAAGCTTTGGAATAAAACTTACGGGCAACTCCCAGTTTTTGCGGTTTCTGTGGTCTGCACTTTTGGCTAAAATTTCAGGAGCAAAAAGTTGGTCAATTTTAAAAAGCTGAAATTTAACAGCAGATGCGCCAATGTCAGCGGCGGTTTGGATAAATTCCTCACAACGAGACAGGTCACTAGCATGGTTGCTAGACACTTCTGCGATAAAGTTTATTGGTTCATTCATAAAAACTGCTATTCATAATTACTTAGACATAAAGCAAATAATATGTGTTTTTTTTGTTTAAGTTAACCAGTTTAATAATTATTCATCATTTATTATTTATTATTCATGTTTATAGTAATAAATACTGGATTAAGAGTTAACAGTATAAATTTGTTTTTAAAGGCTATTGTAGGGGTTGAGTGATGGCTATGCAAAATTTTGATAACGATTTGCCGAACCTAGATGGGGCATCTATCCTTATTACGGGTGGAACGGGTTCTTTTGGCAAATCAATGATAAAAGAATTGTTCAAAAACCATAACCCCAGACGTATTGCTGTTTATTCTCGAGATGAGTTTAAGCAATATGAGATGGAAGAGGCAATGAGCAGCGATGAAAAGCAAACTTTTCGCTCTTTCATTGGTGATGTGCGCGACAAAGATCGCCTTGCCATGGCCCTGACCGGGGTGGATTATGTGTTTCATGCCGCCGCCCTAAAACAAGTGCCAACCGCTGAATATAACCCGTTTGAATGTATCAGAACCAATGTTATAGGGGCGCAAAATGTTGTTGAAGCGGCTATTTCAGCAGGGGTGAAAAAAGTTGTGGCTTTGTCTACAGATAAAGCGGCTAACCCTGTAAACCTGTATGGCGCTAGCAAGCTAGCCGCTGATAAAATATTCATAGCAGGCAACAGTTTTGGTCATAAAAGCGGTACATCGTTTTCAGTAGTGCGCTACGGAAATGTGGTTGGTTCACGGGGCAGTATTATTCCGTTTTTCAAAAAACTGGTAGCAAATGGCAAGACAAGCCTGCCAATTACTGATGTGCGCATGACCCGTTTTTGGATTACGCTTTCGCAAACGGTTAATTTTACACTGTCTAGTTTAGAGTTAATGCGCGGCGGTGAAATTTTTGTGCCAAAAATTCCATCAATGAAAATAACCGAGCTGGCTAATGCCATCTCTCCTGGTGCGCCACATGAAATTATTGGTATTAGGCCAGGTGAAAAAATTCATGAGATGATGATTGACGAGCATGCCTCTCGCCACACAGTTGATATTGGTGATCGTTTTGTTATTGAGCCTGAATGGGTTTTTTGGCGGCGTCAATCGTTCTTGGAAGATGGTCACAAGCTTGTGCCTGAGGGTTTTGAATATTCTAGCGGTGGTAACGACCAGTGGCTTGATGCAAAGGACATGGAAGTTATGATTGAAAGCCTTGAAACAGAATAGAACTGGGCAAAAAATAAAATGGCCAAATCTCCTAGAAATAGCACTAATTTTTTACCTTACGGACGGCAATGGATAGATGAAGATGATATCTCTGCCGTGGCTGAGGTGTTGCGCAGTGATTTTTTGACCACGGGGCCAAAGGTAAGCGAATTTGAAAACTCCATAAAAGAAACCCTTGGTGTTGAACATGTTATTGCCTGTTCTAGCGGCACGGCGGCGCTTCATTGTGCCTTGCTGGCATTAGGAATAGGTGAGGGCGACGCGGTAATTGTGCCATCAGTTACCTTTGTTGCCACGGCAAATGCCGTGCGCATGTGTGGAGCCGAGGTGATTTTTGCCGATGTTGATGTTAATAGCGGCTTAATGGAAGTGCCGCATTTTAACGAGGCCTTAAAGCGATCAAAAGGCAATGTGCGGGCGGTTATACCTGTTCATTTAACTGGGCAATGCGCCAACATGGCGGAAATTAAAGAGCTGGCGGATAAGGCCAATGTGAAAATTATAAGCGATGCCTGCCATGCCCTTGGTGCTGAGTACCAAAACCAGCTAGGAAGTGGCGCAGTTGGCGATTGCCAGTTTGAAGAAATGTCATGTTTTTCTTTTCATCCTGTTAAAACCATTGCCATGGGCGAGGGTGGGGCAATTGCCACAAACAATGACGAATATGCCCGCCTTTTACGCTCGTTCATTAGCCACGGTGCCTGGCAACAGGGCGAAGAAATTGTTAACGAGGACTTGGCCTTTGATAGTGAGGGAAAAATAAACCCTTGGTACCACGAGTTTCATCGTTTGGGCTGGAATTACCGTGCCAGTGACATTCACTGTGCTTTGGGTTTGTCGCAAATGAATAAACTATCAGCATTTGTTGAAAAAAGACGTGCCTTGGCTGACAGATACAAAGAAAATATTGCTGAAATAGATGGTTTTGTTAAAGCAATTGATGAAAACAAAAACTGCTTGTCTGCTTGGCACCTGTTTCCATTGTTGATTAATTTTGACGAGGTAAAAATGGACAAAGCCATGCTTATGCACCATTTAAAAGACCGCGGTGTTGGCACGCAGGTGCATTATATTCCTGTGCATTTACAGCCATTTTATAAAGATGAAAATCAGGGCTTAGATTTTTTCGGTGCTGAAACTTACTATAAAAAAACCCTGTCATTTCCGCTATATCCACATATGGAATTAGAAGATGTGGATTATGTGGTGACTAATTTAAAATCATTATTGTCTTAAAACCTTTTTTGTAACCACAAAAATGTACAAAAAAAGGAACTGGCTTTTGCCAGTCCCTTAATTTTGAAACATGAAGGTTTGAAACGTAAATTTACTCTACTGGAACAAACTCAAGATAGCTTGTGGTGATTGGTTAGCAATTGACAAGGCCTGAATGCCCAATTGTTGCTTAACCTGCAAGGCCTGTAAGTTCGCACTTTCCTTGGCCAAGTCGGCATCGACAAGGTTACCAATGCCCGTTTCTATCACATCTGATATTCGGTCAGAGAATATCCTTGTTTGCTCTAGTGATGACGCACCAGCACCTAATTTTGTCAATGCGTTGTTCACATTGTTAAGCGATGCTACCAACGCTGTTACAGCCAATGCCGCATCAGTTTGTGTGGTAATAGATTGTGCCGCTGTAATGGTGATATTGCCGCTACCAAGTGACAGATTTTGGTGAACAACAGTCAAAACTTGTGTGGCATCAGGGTTAGTGATTGCGGTCACATCTGTTGAGCCACTGTCAATAAGGTTCGATCCGTTAAAGCTGGCATTTTGAATGATTGTATTGATCTGCGTTTTCAGCGAGTTGAAATCTTCAGCAAGCGCTTTGCGTGATGTGGTGTCTAAGCCTTGATCAGCAGCAGCCACTGCTTTCTCTTTCATAGAGATCAAAATATCTGAAATTGCTGTTGCCGCAGCCATTGCCACATCTACAGTACCAATACTGCGATCCAGGCTTTGTTTAACTGCACCAAAACCACGCAAATCAGCGCGAAGTTTTTGGGCAATAGAAAAAATTGCGGCATTATCTTTGGCTGAATTAATTTTCAAACCAGTATTAATTCTAGTCTGTGTAACACTTAATTCTCTTGAAGTGTTGTTCAAGTTCCGCAATGCAGAAAGTGCGGTTGGATTTACATTAACTGAGAAGGCCATTTAACCTCTCCTTAAATTTACGTTCTGTTGATCTAATTTTCATGAACCTTCAGGGTTCAGCCCTTACGTTGCAAAGGCCGTGCCAAGTTTTAAATTTTAGTTAAGCTATTGTATTTATTGCTATATTTGGGTTTGCTTTGTGGGGAGTGTGATGCCTGCTGGGTAAGTTTTTCCACTGCATATGCATAAGGGGAAAAATTTTCTTTAGCTGATTTTAAATGTGGTAAAAAATGCCGTGAATTATGTAGTTTCAGGTGGCAAGAAAGTTCAGATTAAATAACCTGATTAAGGGCGATATTTACAGGCAAATTTGCTGTGTTTTCGTGTACTGTTGCGTGGGTGTCATAAAGCGGCACGGCACCAGATAATTTGCTGGCTTCGCTTGAAATTGACTTAACCAATCCTTCAGATACAGTTTTTAAACGAAGCAAAATACGTCCGTGGTTTTTAACTTCTTCTTGAAACGCATCGGTTACTTTTTGCAACTTTTGGCGCATTGGTGAGTTTTTAGGACCCAAGCATGCAGGGTTTTGTTGCAAGGCCAATAATTCGTTTTGATAAAGCGCGCTTAGTTTGGCTTTTTCATTTTGCAGGTCTTTGGTCTCAGCAATTTTACGCTCAAGCAAAAGTGAATTTTCAATATGAAACAGGTTGGTTAATTTTTCAGTAGCTTCCACAACGCGTGCTGGCAAGCTTCCTTCAGAGAAGGACGCATTGTCTTCTGGTGCAACTGGTTCTTGTTTTGTTGTTTCAGTGTTTTCCATTATTACACTTCTTGCATTTTTAAAATTTCAGCCATGATGCTTTCGGAAATGCCAATGCCGCCACTGCTGGCCATGGCTTTACCAAATTCTTCAATTTGCATGCTTTTATAGATGCCTTCCGCATGGCCGCCGCCGAACATTTCATCATCTGGAACGGTTTCAAACATGGGGGCTAACATTTGTGAAATGAAAATACTTTCAAAAGTTTCCGCAACCTCGCGGGCTTCATCCATGTTTTCATATTTGTTATTAACCTTGGCAACTGCGCTAATGCTTGTAGCATTGCTAACATCCATTTTTGCCATTTCTATCATATTAATTTGCATTACATCACCTCAATGTCAGCTTGCATGGCACCAGCTACTTTAATGGCTTGTAAAATAGAGATCATATCTCTGGGGCCAACACCAAGTGTGTTCAAGGCATCTACCAATTCTTGCAAGGTAACGCCGGGTGACATAACGGTCAGGCGTTCGTCTTCGCCGCTGTCAATTTCAATATTGCTGTCTGGCACCACTACTGTTTGTCCACCATCGGCAAAGGCACCAGGCTGTGAAACTTGTGGGTTTTCAGAAATGCGAATTGTTAAGTTGCCTTGGGCAATGGCAACTGTGTTTACCCGTACATTACTGCCCATAACGATAATGCCTGAGCGGTCATCAATAACCACACGCGCTGGCTGGTCGGGGATAACGCTAATCTGTTCAATGTTAGTAATAAGGTCAACCATTGCCATTTGGCTGCCAACTGGTGACATTACTCTAACTGTTGCACTATCGACAGCATTCGCAACCATGGATCCCATATGCTCGTTAATAGCAATGGCAATACGGCGTGATGTTGTAAAGTCGGGGTTGGTCAATGATAATTTTATTGATTGTAATTCGTTTAACTCAAATGGAACCTGACGCTCAACAATACCGCCATTAGCAATACGTGCTGTTGTTGGCACACCTTGGGTAATGCTGCCGCCATCGCCACCAACGGTAAAGCCAGCAACGGCGAGTGATCCTTGTGAAACTGCGTAAACCTCGCCATCAGCACCAAGTAGGGGGGTAACCAAAAGTGTACCACCACGAAGGTCTCCAGCATCGCCCATTGCAGAAACAATAACATCTAATTTCATGCCAGGGCGGGCAAATGGTGGCAGGGCAGCTGTAACCATAACTGCGGCAACATTATCTGTCCGCATGGAAGTGCCACGAGTGTTAATGCCCATGCGTTCCAACATTGCTTCTAAACTTTGGCGGGTAAATGGTGCATTTTGCAATGTGTCACCAGTTCCGTTCAAGCCCACAACCAAACCATAACCGATAAGTTGGTTTTCCCTTACCCCTTCAAAAGAAACAATGTCTTTAATGCGTGATGATGCATCAGCAGTTGTTATTGAAACAGGCGAAAGCACCATAACGGCAGATGCCACTATGATGGTGAATAGTTGAAACAATTTAGTTTGGACTTTTCTAGTCATCATTTTCACTCTTTTTAAAGCATGCTTGCCAGTTAAAATTTTCTGACTTGCGGTTTCGGCATTACAAGTAAATCGTTTGCTTACCTATTTTGCCCATTTGAATTTAATTCAGTCTGTTTATTGCGAAAATCATGCCAAAGTT
Source organism: Alphaproteobacteria bacterium (assembly GCA_030634465.1). Lineage (GTDB taxonomy): Bacteria > Pseudomonadota > Alphaproteobacteria > Sphingomonadales > SMXR01 > DAOWAS01. The sequence continues at coordinate 11,243 of DAOWAS010000030.1, forward strand.
TGCTTATTAAAAAGTGCAATAAAAACAACAGGTTGTCGGAAAAATACAGATGAGGTAAAGACGAAGCTTGAAACTAAGGCAGGAATTGCCCATCCTTGGGGAAGCAATTGCCCCAATCACTAGCTATAATTATGAGAGTTTTGAAATGAAGATAAAAGGCCCTGGTAGCATCTCATCTACAAGCAGTAAAAAGCCAGCTAAAGCCAAAGGCTCTGGAGCTGCTTTTCATGGTAATGTCAGTGTTGATGAGGCCACCACAGCATCAGGGGTGTCTGGTTCGCAACCTATTAACTCAATAGACAGCCTTTTAAGCTTGCAAGAGGTTCCCGATAGCACAGATGGTCGCTCCAAAGGTTTGGTTTTTGGCAAAGATATGCTGGATCATTTGGAAGATATTCGCCGTGGTTTTTTGCTGGGTACAATTCCAAAAGCACGGCTTAAAGCTTTGGCTCAAATTATCAAACAAAGACGTGACAATTTTCAAGACCCTGCCTTGGCAGACCTGTTAGACCAAATTGAATTGCGGGCAAGGGTTGAGCTGGCCAAGCTGGAAATGCAGGACTAAGCCCATAGTTTTTATTGATAGTTTTCACACTTTAGACGAGTAAGCTGTGCGGTATTTTTCTCCTTAAAATACACATTCATGAAATCAGTGCTTGCTTCATTTCAAACTTCTCATTATAAAGCGCTCGCTAAAGAATTTATTAGCACTAGTTATTGCAAAAAATTTGTACAATTTTCAGGATGAATGGAGAGGCCAATGGCCACCAGATTACCTCGTAATTATCAGCCTTCTACAGAAGAAAAGTTTATGAATGCCAAGCAGGTTCAGTATTTTAGACTGAAGCTATTAAACTGGCGCGATGAAATTTTAAAAGAAAGCGCTGAAACATTGCAAAATTTGCAAGAAGACAGCTTGAAAGAACCTGATATTGCCGATCGCGCTTCTTCTGAAACCGACTGGTCGTTGGAACTACGCACCCGTGACCGTCAGCGTAAGTTAGTTTCTAAAATTGATGCCGCTATTGAGCGCATTGAAACAGGCGAATATGGTTATTGCGAAGTAACAGGCGACCCAATTAGCTTAAAGCGTTTGGAAGCCCGCCCAATTGCCACCATGACAATTGAAGCCCAAGAAGCTCACGAAAAAAGAGAAAAAACTCACAGCGACGAGTAGGCTCTTTATGTAGTTCACGGCTGTTTTTAGCACTCACGGCAGAAAACTCCGTTTTCGCCATTCGCTTAATTGCGTTCAGGGCTAACGCCCTACGTTACTCAGTATAAATTTGGAAAGTCACAGTTTGTGGCCGTTTTTATTTATAGCTCACGGCTGTCGCAGGAAACCTGCTTCGCCTGCGCATACGCGGCACACAAGTGCCGGTCAACCTAGCGGTTTCCAGTTATTTATAGCTCACGGCAATTCGTTATACTCATGCCTACGCATGTGCGCAGCATAAGCTGCGGTCAGCCTAGCGGCTTCCAGTTTTTATAACAATTCGCCTGTTACAATAGGGGCTAAATGGACGAGTAGCATAATGCTACGAGGACTAGCGACCAAGCGGGAGCGCAGCCTGCGTGGCGCCAAAGGGCGATAGCCCTGAACGCAATTAATGAACGGTGAAAACGAAGCACCTAGGTGCAAGTTTTCTACCGTGAGCTATAGATAGCAGCCTTGAGCGCGTTCCATGGAATCGCGTTATAGCGATACCGGGAACAAACAGATAAAAGACCGACAAGCATTTTGCTCACCGGCCTTTTCACGCTATGTCCTAAATGAATTAGGAGATAAAAAAGTTGGAAGTTAAGTTGTCCTTAAAACGGGAACAGTATTTCGTATAATTGCTGACCGTAACGTGACTGTTGCATGTCGGTTAGCTGGCCTCTGCCACCGTATGAAATGCGTGCTTCGGCAATTGAAGTATGCTGAACGGTGTTACCATTTGAAATATCTTCAGGGCGGATAATGCCTGTAATGTACAGTTCACGTACTTCAAAGTTAACCCGCACTTCTTGGCGACCCTGAATTAGGAAATTGCCGTTGGGTAAAATTTGCGTAACGATTGCCGCCACAGTCAGGTTAATGGTCTCAGACCTGTCAACCGAGCCACTGCCAGCGTTGCTAGATGTGCTGCCAAAGTCGGTTAGGCTTGAGGGGTCAATCTCATCAGGTAAAAATTCCTTTAGTGTGCTTTCAAAGCCGAACATGCTGGGCATTTCAGAACTTTCAGCGCTAGAGCGAGATCTGGTTGTTGAATTGTCAACCTGAGCTTGGTCGGAAATATCGATCATAACTGTTACGATATCGCCAATGTTTGATGCACGCTGGTCTTGGAAAAATGCTTTTGCCCCTGTACGCCACAGTGAATTTGCTTCTTGGGCTACATATCCATTAGATGGCATAGGCAGCGCTAGTGATGGCCTGTGGTGGGCAACTGGCAATTCGTCCATTGGCTTTAGGTCTGGTGCTTTGCCAATGTCGGCTATGCGACCCATTGCCCCACATGCACTTAGTGTCATTACCAAGGCCATGCCAAGGGTAACTTGCTTAAAGCGGTTTATTGTATTTTCTTTCAACATAGGGTTTTCCTTTTTTAGCCCTTATCACTTAAATTTAGCCAAGTGGTTATTGCTTGTTATTGGCCTTCTTATTGGCCTGCGCCAGTTATGTTGCCGTGGTATAAAATTTGGATGTTATCCACGCCCACAACACGACCTTCTATGGTTTTGTGGCTATCAATATTCATTATTTTTATAATATCGTTTTTACCGCCATCTTCTAACGCACGGCCAATGGTAGTAAGCTTCATTGTTCCTGCTTCGATTACCATGGCAACAAGGGCGCCTTTGCGTATTAAAACTGGTTCTTGAATGTCGGTCAGGCGTAGCGGTGTGCCAGCGCGCAGTGTGCGCCGTGCCGCCATGCCAACCAACAAGTCGTCGGTTAATAAAATGTTTTGGCTTACGCGGTTTTTTGGCATGTCCAACCACACAATGTCGCTATTGCTTATGACATCGTCTTTAGATGCATTGTTTGCCAAAACAGGAATTCCAATAAGCTCTTCAACACGGCCAGTAATGTTAACTGTACGGTAGCCACCACCTCCTGTTGGCAAGTTGATGCTAGTTCTAAAGCGACCAGTTCTGGCATCCAGTGAAATCATATTAACGCTAATGTCTGCTGTTGTGGCACCTTGGGTCATGTGAATGTTCTGAAAGTTTCCATAAAGCGATAGGAAAAACTTATTAGGGCCACCATCTCTGTGAATAGCATCTTCAATAATTAATTTGATATCTTCTGGATTTAATAACTGGCTCTTGCGCTCCACTCTAATGCGAGAAACGCCCGCGGGTCTGTCCCAGTTCAGGTCATACTGACGTACAATGGACAATACTTCTAAAAGCGGAAGTGTAATAAAACGTCCAGGGTCAGGGGCAGGGGTTACAAAAACATCTGCGGCATCGCCCGCGCCAATGAACACATCGCCCAAAGTTACAGTTGATCCAGTTACCTGAATGTTCTTGCGCAACTGCATTTGGCCAACTTCACTGGCGCTACTTATAACTACTGAAAGAGAGAGTAGCACAACACTGATAACCACAAGCATTACAGCCCGTACAGTCCATATGTTTGTTTGTTTAATCATTATACTTCTCCTCATCTCTCTAATCAGCTTTATTTAAGGCCTGTTGCTGCGCTCATCATTTCATCAGCAGTGGCAATAACACGTGAGTTCATTTCATAAGCACGTTGTGCTGTAATAAGATTGGTAATTTCAGAAACAGCGTTCACGTTAGAAGTTTCCAAAAATTCCTGAACAATGCCGCCAAAACCCGGTGTTAGTGGCACACCCACATTGGCAGGGCCTGAGGCGGGAGTTTCTAAAAACAGGTTCTCACCACGGCCTTCTAAACCAGCTTCATTGGGGAAAAGGCTAAGCTCTAACTGACCCACAATTTGTGGAATAACCTGACCATCAAGTTTAACTGCCACTTCGCCTTGGGTGTTAATTGAAACATCTGTGGCTTCTTGTGGAATGGTAATGCCCGGTTGCACAACAAAACCTTCAGCAGTTACCAACTGGCCTTGGGGGCTAAGTTGGAATGATCCTGCTCTGGTATAGGCATCTTCGCCGCTTGGCAGTTGCACCCTGAACATGCCACGACCATTTACGGCCATGTCATATGTGTTACCAGTTGATACTAGGTTGCCTTGCTCGGTAACGCGGTAAACCGCACCAGTTTTAACACCAACACCAATTTGAATACCTGTTGGTACAACCGTACCGGCATCAGATGAGTTTGCACCCACACGTTCGATGTTCTGATAAAGCAAATCTTGAAACTCGGCGCGTTGCCTTTTAAAGGCGGTTGTGTTCAAGTTGGCAATGTTATTTGATATAACTTCCACATTTAACTGCTGTGATAGCATACCTGTTGCTGCAATACTTAAAGCTTTCATTTTCTTAGTCCTTTCCGTGAAAAGTTCACGTTTCTTTCGTTTTTGTTAGCCCACAGATGCAATTGTTCTGAGGCTTGAATTTTTCAATTCTAAATAATCTTTCATCATGCTCGCCACTGACTGATAGCTTCTCAGGGTCTCTAGCATTGCGGTCATTTCCTCAATGGCGTTAACGTTGGAACTTTCCAACATGCCTTGGGTTATGCTGCTGTCTATGGCTACTTCTGGAACCTGATCTGATGAATAAAGCGACTGACCAACTTTTTTCAAACTGTTGCTTTGCTCGTCAGTAAACTCAACAAGGCCAAGTTTGGCCAAGGGGCCAGCACTGGATGTTATGGTGCCATCATTACTTATTGAAATATTGGCATCCTCAGCCCCAATTGGAATTGTTGCGCCACCATCATCTAAAACCAAGGCACCACCCGAACCGATCAACAGGCCATCTTCGTTTATGCTAAGGTGACCATTTCTGGTGTAGCGAGGCTCGCCATCAGCAGTTTCCATTGTTAAATAGCCTTTGCCTGATATGGCAATATCAAGACTATTGTTTGTGGGGATAAAATTACCTGCGGCGAAACTGCGTTTTGAACCAACATCCTGAATAAAGGATACTGTGTTGCCAATTGGTGAATTGGCATTTTCCAGTTCAACTTGGAACTCTTTGAACATGACGCTTTCTTTTTGGAATGCGGTTGTATTCATGTTCGCAATGTTATTTGCAACCACGTCCATACGTCTACGGACGGCGGACTGGTGTGATAATGCTATGCTCAGCGTGGTATCCATCGAAAACTCCTTTTTGGGTACGTGGAATATGCCGAAGTAGTTGCATTTATCGTGCCAGTTTTTAAAATGCTGTAAAAACAATGCTTTAACTGAGTTTTGTGACGGGGTTCAATTTATTTTTTGCCTGAAAACAAGCTGAATATGGAATATTTTTCCCAGTAAAATTCGGTTATTGATTAAATTTAACTAAAATTTTAAGAAAATTTGAGATTTATTATACATAATTCATGACTTATTAACTCTATAGGCTTTATTTTCTGTTCGTAACATAACGCTATGTCACAAATTATAAGGTTTAAACTCGGCATTTTTATACTAGTATGTAAGAAATATATGCAGAAAAATGTCGGGCAGGTTTTTAAAGCCCATAATATGAGTAGTTTGGAGAGGGTGCAAAATGGCTGACGAAGATGACGGTATTGATGAAGATGCTGAAGAAGGCGAAGAGGGTCTGGAGGGCGATGAGCTTACCGAGGGTCTTGAGAAGAAACGCTTTAGTGGCAAGAAAATTGTTATTGCAGCCGTAGCCGCCGTGGTAATTTTAGGTGGTGCTGGTATTGCTTTCATGATGTCTGGCTCTGATGCAGACCACGACATTGAAGGCGAGGGCGAAGGTGAGCATATTAACCAGACCGTAGTGTTTTACGATTTGCCAGAAATGTTGGTAAACATGAACACAGGCACACGCCAAGCCAGTTATCTTAAAATTCAGGTTGCTTTGGAGCTTAGCGATCCGCTTGTGTTAGAACAGTTGGATCAGCTTTCACCAAGAATTATTGATATTTTTCAGGTTTATTTGCGTGAATTACGTTTGGAAGATCTGGACGGTTCTGCGGGCATGTTCCGCTTGAAAGAAGAGCTGTTGAAGCGGGCAAACGCTTCGGTAGCACCAATACACATTAATGACATTTTGTTTAGGGAGATGATTGTCCAATAAGCTTTTACAAGTTTTGCGGATGGTTTTGAAAAATCATGATGGATGATGATGAAGTTGTAGATGATGATGCAGTTGCTGCCGAATGGGCGGCCATGGCAGAAGAAGGCGCCGAAGATGAAGGCGGCGGGTCTGATGATGACGCGGTAGCGGCTGAATGGGCGGCTATGGCTGAAGAGGCCGAGAGTGCAACAAGCGATGGCGACGATGGACAAACACCTGGCCGTGTTCTTGACCAAGATGAAATTGACAGCTTGCTTGGCTTTGAAGGCGCTGATGATGATGGTGACAGCACCGGTATTCATGCCCTGATTAACAGTGCCTTGGTTAGCTATGAACGCTTGCCTATGTTGGACATTGTTTTTGACCGCATGGTGCGTATGACATCTACCTCGCTTCGTAACTTCACCTCAGACAATATTGAAGTGTCTATTGATAATATCTCCTCTGTTCGCTTTGGCGATTATCTAAACTCTATTCCATTGCCAGCTATGCTTGCTGTGTTTAGGGCTGAAGAGTGGGATAACTACGGTCTTATGACCATTGATAGTAACCTTATTTACTCCATAGTTGATGTGCTTTTGGGTGGCAGGCGTGGCACTGCACCAATGCGTATTGAGGGTCGTCCTTATACAACTATTGAGCAAAATTTGGTTGAGCGTATGATTTCAGTAATTCTGAAAGATTTGTGCGCTTCGTTTGAACCATTAAGCCCTGTTCGTTTTACCTTTGACAGGTTGGAAACAAACCCAAGGTTTGCCACCATTGCCAGACCACCAAATGCGGCGATTTTAATCAAGTTCCGTGTGGATATGGAAGACCGTGGCGGCAGGCTAGAAATTCTGTTTCCTTACGCCACGCTAGAGCCAATTCGTGAGTTGCTGTTGCAACGCTTTATGGGTGAAAAATTTGGTCGCGACAGTATTTGGGAAGGCCATTTAGCTAGCGAATTATGGAACACTAAAGTACCAGTTACTGCTGTTTTGGACGAGCAAACCATGAGTTTGCGCGAAGTGCTTAACTTTGAAATAGGGCAAACCCTCAGGTTGCAAGCAACACCAACAAGTGAAATTAAAATGCGCTGTGGAAATGTGCCTACAATGACAGGTAGCATGGGTAAAACTGGACAAAATATTGCGGTTAAAGTTCAACAAAACCACATGAAAAATTATACTAATGGTGGTGGTGCTTAACTATAATTACTATATGTATGAGCTAAGATTAAAAAACGTGGAAAGAGATTTTTATAATGCCGTATGAGTTAATTGTTGATGGTTTTCTTGCTGTGTTGATGGCCGGTGTTATTTTTAGTGCTTTTATTTTGAACCAGCGCATTAGCAACCTTAGAAAAGGTCACGAAGAAATGAATGCGCTTATCACCAAGCTTGATGCTGTGACCCGCTCGGCACAAATGAGTGTTGAGCAGTTGAAAAATATTAGCGCAGATACACAAAAAGAAATTTCCTCAAAAATTAATAAAGCCAGAGGCTTGGCAGATGAATTATCTGTTATTACCCAAGCGGGTGATAATTTAGCCGCGCGTTTAGACCAAAAATTGTCAGGTGCGGCCAAAGACAGAAAAGAAGATAGTAAAAAAGCAACCAAAAAGAAAACTGCTTCGGCACGGAATGCACCAGTGGAAGTGCCTGTGACTGAAATGGACGAAGAACAGGAAAAGGTTCTTGCGGCGCTTAAATTGGCGCGTTGATAAATTTAGAACAAGTTTTGATATGAATAGATCGGTGAAAAAATGATTGGCAAAGTTAAAATACTACCAGTGTTAATAGTAGCAGCATCCGTAGGATTGGCGTTTAAAATTAACAATATTGCAACTGGTGTTGATAATATGGTTGCGCCTGTTGTGGCTCAGGAAAATATGTCTGAAGAAAACAATATGGATAATGGCGAAGAGCCAACTGTTGAAGCCAGTACTGCTCCACCAAGAAACACAACTGACCCATTGATGATGAGCCGCGCCGAGCTTGACCTGTTGCAAGATTTGGTTAACCGCCGTGAAGAATTGAACGACAGAGATGCCCAAATTTCAGTGCGTGAGCGTTTGTTGGAAACCACAGAGCGCCGCATAGATGGTAAAATAGCCCAGTTGGAAGATCTGGAAATCAGAATTTCTGCCTTGGTTGAAACCTATGAAGCCAATGAGAACGAGCAAATGAGCAGCATTGTTAAAGTGTATGAAACCATGAAGCCAAAAGATGCCGCAAGAATTTTTGAAAGACTGTCTATGTCCATACAATTAGACGTGGCAATTAGAATGAAAGAAAGCAAAATGGCACTTATTATGGCTAATATGTCTAATGAAGCCGCAGAAATGCTTACTTCTGAACTAGCGCACAGGGCAAGTTTGCCAGAATTGGAAGGGTAACAATTTCTTAACCGCGCCTTAACACTCACCATGTAGGTTTAACGAGTATTTTTGTTAAAACTATAATATTGGCACAAAAAGGGAGCCGTAGTGGTGGGTGACAAATTAAAATCAGTGAATTTGGGTGAGTTAGAAGTGGTTCTTGAAAAGTTAGGTTCAAGAAATGCTAGTGCCAAAGATATTCCAGCGGCATTAGTGCAGTTGGCAGCCATAAGAGAGGCAACTGAAGGTGCGGCAAGCTTGGTGATGGATGCTGCAGATCAAATGGGGTTGATCGCCGAAAAGGCAGATATGGAGCTTTCAGGAACGTTAATGGATGTTTCCATAAACCTTTACGAGGCAACAAGTTTTCAGGATATTTGTGGGCAAAGATTAACTAAAATTGAAAAGCTTTTAACCGATTTAGAGGAAAATCTTGGTCAGTTGGCAGATAAAGTTGGTGATGACGTAATAAAAGAAGGTGAAGGTCAGGTTGCATTTGACGAGCAAGGCTTTGCCGTAGATGCTGATAATCTTCTCAACGGTCCACAATTGGACGGAGAAGGGCAGTCGCAGGATGATGTAGATGCATTGTTTGCATCTATGGATTAATTTCAGCCCGCATTGCCAGCTTGGCCTTAACGAGGTGGTAAAGGGTGATGGAACTTTTTCAAGATAGGCGAGCCAAGGGTCGTGGCAGTGAAAAAGCTGATGCCAGCTTAAGCACACTCATATCCATTTACCTGCTTATTCTTGCATTTCTGGTTACAATTTACTCAATTTCCAGTGTTGAACTTTCAAAAGTTGGTGCCACTATGGATGCGGTTCAGGCCGCTTTTTATGGTTTGGACAAGGACAAATCTGAAATCCCGTTAGAATATGAGGTTGATGCCGAAGATTTTAGCGAACAATTTATGGCTAATGGCGGCACTAAGCCTTTTTACCAAGACGGTGCAAAGCTTATTCAACGCGCATTTTCCTTAGAGGGCGGTATAAATATTCGTGAAGGGCAGGGGCTGTTTATTGATGTTCCTGCAAACCGTTTTTTTATTGGGGTTTCTC
>DAOWAS010000099.1 GCA_030634465.1 Alphaproteobacteria bacterium
GATGGTTGGTGAACCATAACGCGGGCATTTGGCAGAGCAAAGCGCATGCCTGGCTCGCCTGCGGCGAGCAATAGTGAGCCCATAGATGCGGCCTGACCAATGCAAAGGGTTGAAACCTTGGGACGGATATATTGCATAGTATCGTAAATTGCCAAACCAGATGAAACAATGCCGCCCGGTGAATTTATATAAAATGAAATGTCCTTTTTAGGATTTTCTGATTCTAAAAACAAAAGCTGGGCGCAAATAACACTGGCAACATGGTCGTTAACCTGCCCTGTAAGAAAAATAATGCGTTCTTTTAACAGGCGGGAATAAATATCATAAGCGCGCTCGCCCCTGTTGGTTTGTTCAACAACAGTGGGGATTAAATTATTAGCCATTGGTTCAAAAATATCGCTCATAAATTTTATTCCTGTATGATTTTACTTTAAATGATTACTTGAAGGCACAGCCAAACAGCCAGTCAAATACACACCATGGTTAGAGAAACATTCTCTTACCCTATAGTTTGACTGTGTAGCCCAAATCGTCAAGAGGCATATTCTATTTTTTTGCTTTTTTTGCAGCAGCCTTAGCAGGAGCTTTCTTAGCAGGTGCCTTTTTAGCCGCAGCTTTTTTAGCAGGAGCCTTCTTAGCTTCAGCTTTCTTAGCTGGTGCTTTTTTAGCAGCAGCTTTTTTAGCGGCCTTTTTCGGCTTTGGCGTTGCTTCATCTTCGTCAAGCTTGCTTATGGCATCTTCCAACTGCTTACGTGTAGCTGTCTTGTCCTTAACTTGGGCTTTAGAAATGATCAGATCGCAAACCTTTTCTTCGTAGATAGGTGCGCGTAGCTGAGCCATAGCGTTTTGGTCTTTTTTGAAATATTCAAATACTTCTTTTTCCTGACCAGGATATTTTTGCGCTTCTTGCATAATACGGCGATTAAGCTCGTCCTGCGCAATTTGCACATCTTCAGCCTGACCAATTTCAGAAAGCAACAAACCCAAACGCACACGACGTTCAGCAATATCGTGATATTCTTTATATTCAGCCTTGTCAGCAGGACCTTCCATGCCTTCAAAATCTTCGGGCTTGGCTTCGCCACCTTGGATTGCATCCATTTTAATGCGTTCCCAAATCTGGGCAAACTCAAGCTTAACCATGCCAGCAGGCACGTCAAATTTGGCTAGTTTAGACAGCTCGTCCAACAATTGGCGTTTCAGAATAGACTTTGTAACGCCTTCGCTTTCTTGAGCAATACGCTCTTCTAATGCTTTCTTAAGTGCTTTCAGGTCTTCAACACCCAAGTCTTTAGCCAACTGGTCGTCAGCTTTAACTTTTTCTGGTTGGCGCACTTCTTTAACTAAAACTTTAAATTCAACTGCCATGCCAGCAAGCTCAGGAGCGTGATATTCATCAGGGAACTTAACATCCACTGTGCGCTCATCGTCAGCTTTAACACCAACTAACTGCTCTTCAAAACCTGGAATAAACATGTTTGAGCCAAGCTCTAGTTCAAAGTCTTCACCTGTGCCGCCTTCAAATGGAACACCATCTCTAGTACCGGCAAAGTCGATAAGAACAGCATCACCAAGTTTTGCTTTGGTTGCTTTGGCCGCTTTTTTGAAACGTTTTTGTTGTTCAGCAAGTTCTTGAACTGCCTTATCAACATCCTTAGGGTCAACTTTAGCAACTAGACGCTCTAATTTAAGTTTTGAAACGTCTGGAATTTTAATCTCAGGCAGAACCTCAACCTTAATTGAATATGTAAAGTCGTCGCCCTCGGCGAAATGAACAACTTCAATTTCAGGCTGCATGGCAGGCTTAATGCCTTTTTTGTCGAAAACTTCTAAGCTTGTTTCTTTAACACACTCTTCAAGCACCTGACCCATTACAGACTGGCCGTATTGTTTTTTCAAAAGACTGGTAGGAACCTTGCCCGGACGAAAGCCTGGCATTTTAATGCTTGCTTTAATCTCTTGGATTTGGGCATCAACACGTTTTTCAACATCAGATGCAGGTATAACTACTTTCAATTCTTGGGATAAACCCTTGCTTGAAACTTCCTCAATTTTCATGGAACAATCTTTCTTCAGCTCGTTAAACTTAACCATTCTTTTCAAACTTTAGAAAAAGAATGGTGCGGGTGAAGGGACTCGAACCCCCACATCAAAGATACTGGTACCTAAAACCAGCGCGTCTACCAATTCCGCCACACCCGCAAATCTCTACAATTATCATGACACGTGGCTAGTGTTCACAAATTCAGCGAACCCTATAACACAGGCTCTTTCAAAAAGAAAAGCATTATCTGAACCAATTTCCAATGAATTACAATAAACCACAAAAAAGGCCACTATTCCTTAGCGGTTTAGCGGCCTTTATTATTATTCTTTTTTTTCTATGTGCAGCTAGAAACTCATCAACAAACCCAGAGAAAATTCATTACCCTGATTCAAATTATCATCTTTATAATTTATATTTTTATAATCCAGACGGGCATTAATATTGCGAGTTATGGGCATTTCATAGCCTATACCAAGCACCAGACCATTTAAATTAGCCGTATCACCATCAAAACGGCTATAGCCTGCTCTGGCGTATAATAGACCACTATTGTCGAAATTATAGCCAAATAAACTTGAAACACCGTATCTGAAATCAGATGGTGCAGTGTAAAGCCCTAGGTCAACTTCAAAACCTAAAACATAAGGGCTGTTACGAGATAAAGAGTTTCTAAAACCAATAACACCACCAACCACAGCAGTTTTGCCTGCATTGGAAAGGTCTTTGACACCACCCTCAACACCACCATAAACGCCTTTAAAGTCAGCGGCAGTAGCAACAGAACCAAAAATAGAAGTAGCGGCAAAGCCAGCTAGCAAAAGAGACTTGAGTATTTTTTTACTTTGAAATGATTTCATTATTTATCCCCATAAAATTTAAAACTGAACATATTCCCTTATACAACCCAAACTTGCTGGTTGTTAACCTAAAGTACAAAAATATTTATCGTTTGATTGTGGATATAAAAAGGCAACACCATGATTAAAACATGAAAAATGGGTGACACCTTTTTGTGGTATCTTTTTAATGTAAGGAAAAACTGGGGCGAGCGAGGGGACTTGAACCCCCAACCCCCGGCATCACAAGCCGGTACTCTAACCAGTTGAGCTACGCCCGCCACAGGTGATGTTGTTTATCCCAAGGTCTTAGTGCCGTCAAGAACTACATTGCTGCTTTTACTTATTTTTTTACACACCTTTGCACTGCCTGTTTTTTAGGCAACCTGCCTAAATATTAAGCAATAAAACTTGTGGCTTTTGCCCTTGTTTTATGCCGTTTTTCTAAGATATGAGGGTTTCTGCGGCATAGGGCACAGACAGCAAAACTGGCACAAAATATGCTCTATACTAGGCAAATGACCAAGCAAATGTAATTTTAAATTAATGGGGTGAAACGTGAAAAAAATTGAAGCAATTATCAAACCCTTCAAATTAGACGACGTCAAGGATGCCCTGCAAGATGTGGGCATTAGCGGACTTACAGTTATTGAAGCCAAAGGTTTTGGCCGCCAAAAAGGACATACTGAACTTTACCGTGGGGCTGAATATGTGGTGGACTTCCTGCCAAAAGTAAAAATTGAGGTAGTGGTAGATGACAGCATTTTGGAAAAAGCTGTTGAGGCCATTCAAAACGCCGCCAACACAGGCCGCATTGGCGACGGTAAAATTTTCATAAGCACAATTGATGAAGCAATTAGAATCAGAACAGGCGAAACAGGGCCTGAAGCACTATAAACCTAGCTGTAAATTTAGCTGTAATTTTAAAAGGGAAAAATAAATGTCTAAACTGGAAAAACTAACAACTGAAAGCTTTTTAAAGCTTAAAGAAAAAGAAGACATTCGCTGGGTTGACCTGCGCTTTACCGACCCAAGGGGTAAATGGCAGCACTTAACTATGGATGCTGATGTGGTTGATGCCGACATGATTGAAGAAGGAATTATGTTTGACGGTTCGTCCATTGCGGGTTGGAAAGCCATTAATGAAAGCGACATGACCCTGAAAATAGATTTCGGCCAAGCGTGCCTAGACCCATTTGCCGCCCAACCAACACTGGTTGTGTTTTGCGATATTGACGACCCCACAAGCGGTCAGTCATACGGCCGCGACCCTCGCTCTACCGCCAAGCGTGCCGAAGAGTATTTAAAGTTCACAGGCGTTGGTGACACCGCATTTTTCGGGCCTGAGCCAGAGTTTTTCATGTTTGATGATGTTAAATACAATGTTGGCTACAACGGTGCCAGCTATAGCATTGATGATGTTGAAGGCCCCTACAACACTGGTAAGGAATACAGCGAAGGCAACTATGGTCACCGTCCCGGCATTAAGGGTGGTTATTTTCCTGTTGCCCCTGTTGATAGCTGTTCGGACATTCGCGGCGAAATGGTAACCATAATGAAGGAAATGGGCTTGCCCATGGACAAGCACCATCATGAAGTTGCCCCTAGCCAGCACGAGCTTGGCATTACATATGGCACATTGTTGGAAACCGCAGACCGTGTGCAAATTTATAAATATGTAACCCACCAAGTTGCCCACACATACGGCAAGTCAGCCACATTTATGCCAAAACCAATTGCTGAAGATAATGGCTCAGGCATGCATGTTCATCAAAGCATTTGGAAAGATGGCAAACCACTGTTCGCAGGTAATGGCTATGCTGACCTGTCGGAAATGGCGCTTTATTACATTGGTGGCATTATCAAACATGCCAAGGCACTTAATGCCTTCACCAATGCCACAACAAACAGCTACAAACGCCTTATTCCCGGTTTTGAAGCACCTGTGTTGTTGGCCTATTCATCACGCAACCGCTCAGCATCTTGCCGCATTCCTTACGGCGCAGGGGCAAATGCCAAGCGGGTTGAAATTCGCTTTCCCGATGCCACAGCAAATCCGTATCTGGCATTTTCAGCCATGTTAATGGCTGGCCTTGATGGTATTCAAAACAAAATTCACCCTGGCGACGCTATGGATAAAGACCTTTATGCCCTGCCCCCTGAGGAGTTGAAAAACGTACCAACGGTTGCAGGATCGTTAAGCGAAGCATTAGCGGCACTGGATGCCGACCGTGAGTTTTTGAAAAAAGGCGATGTGTTTAATGACGACCAGATAGATGGTTACATTGCTCTCAAGCAAGAAGAAATTGATGCCCTGAACGTAACCCCGCATCCAATTGAGTATCAAATGTACTATAGCGTTTAGTTAGCCAACTAGTTTATCCCCCTTGATAAATTAGTAATAAAAGCCCTGAGGAAATATCCTCGGGGCTTTTTTATTTAAAAAAAATCAACTATTTAATTAACTATCAACAAATAGTGGTCTATTTGTATCTATAGATATTGTCACAAGTTTAGATATAAATATTTGGGCGCAAAAATGGACGTTGAAGAGCAAAGAAAAAAAATCCAACCTCAACTAGAGGAAAACAACGTCAACCCTGTGTCGTTTTTGGCTACTGACTACCTGAACCATTATAATGAAGTTTTTATGTTGCTGGAAATGGTTCCTGACATGCCAGACATGTTGGAAGAACTGGAAGACTGGAAACCAAAGTCATACCCCGACCATTTTAATGACAGTAATGTTGCGGGCAAAGATATCGCAATTGAGGCATATGAACTTTGCCCTGAGCATATCAAACTACCGTTTGACCTGTTGGTTTCACGGCTAGATCAACTAATTACAGCCACGTTACAAGAAGCCTTTGTTTTATTTAAAGACGGCGATGAAGAAAAAATTGTTAAACTGATTAACGATTGCCTGCCGCAAATGAAACGTATTTGGTCTGGCTTAAACGCCATTATTCACAGCGAAGACACCACCGAAGACCAAAAATCTATCGATGAGCTATTGGAAAAGTTTTAAACTGACAGAGTTTTAAACGGATAGAGCTTTAAGGTGAAACCTTGGTATCGGTTCTTCTTCTGGCTTTATTTTGTTTTTCAATGCTTTCTTCTTTTTCATCGCGGCGCTCAGGACGAAAAATTGCTGGATCAAACAAAGCTGAAAATGAAACCATTTTACTGCTTTGCTGATTACCCTCACGCACCACTACAGCATGTGGCACTTCGCTTACCAATGGCTTGATAAGACGTTCCACTATCCATCTGCTTTCGGTGCCACCAACCTGATAAAAACGGTCGCCTACCTTAACATCACCCTCTTGGTAATTATTGTCGCGGGACCCTTTAAAAAAGAAATTAAACAAAGCTGCTGTACCTCCTGATGGTTTTATAGCCTGAATAGTAAAAAAACGAAACACTCACCTAATGGTTAAGTTGCTATATATCAAGTAGAAAACACACAAACACAACTCATCTAATACGAGAATTAGCAAAAAACGCCTTGAACTTTTAACACTATACTGGCAAAAACCTGAAAAAAGCTATTAACAACCACAGAAAACAAGAAGAAATATTATGCCATCATATTTTGTCGCCGCATTTTACAAGTTCGTTGACCTGCCTAATTATAAAGAACTTAGGCAAGAATTAAAATCATTTTGCGAGGAGCGCGGTATAGTTGGTACTATTTTACTTTCGCCTGAGGGCATAAACTCCACAACTGCAGGCAGTGAAAACGCTATGATGGATTTATTAGGGCATCTAATGTCCAAGCCTGAGTTTTCAAATCTTATTTACAAAACCTCCACTGCTGAGAAAAAGCCCTTCCGCCGCATAAAAGTTAAACTGAAAAAAGAAATTGTGACTTTGCGTGCCAACACCGATGACTTTGTGGTACGCCCCCATGCCGCTATGGGTGTTGAGGTGTCGCCTAGTGAATGGAACGATATTATCAGCGACCCTGATGTTGTATTGATAGATACTCGTAATGACTATGAAGTTGAGCTTGGCACTTTTAAAGGTGCGCTTGACCCAGAAACCGATAAATTTACCGAGTTTCCAGAATATATTGATGAAAATTTCAGCCCTGAGAAAAACAAAAAAGTAGCCATGTTCTGCACTGGCGGCATTCGCTGTGAAAAAGCATCCGCATTTATGATGCAAAAGGGTTACGAGACTGTTTACCAACTAAAAGGCGGCGTGCTTAAGTACTTGGAAGAAATTCCTAAAGAAGAAAGCATGTGGGAAGGCGAGTGTTATGTTTTTGACAAGCGCGTTACCCTAGGTCACGGCCTTGTTGAGGGCGACTATGAACTGTGCAGTTCTTGTGGCTCTGCGGTTGATTTAGAAGGCAGACAGTCTGATAAATTTGAAGAAGGCATCACCTGCCCTCATTGCTATGATAATATCACCGATCGCCGCTTGATGCGCTCGCGGGAACGCAACAAACAAATCGAGCTTTCCAAACAGCGTGGTAATGAGCTCTGACTTCTCTCACGCTAGTTAGATAAATCTAACCGCTACGAGGTGCGTGGCATACGCCACGGTCAGCCTAGCGGCTTCCAGCTTTTTGTTTGTTTCCGGTATCGCTAAAGTGCGATTCCATGAAACTCGCTCAAGGCTGCTCCCTGAATATATTTATAGGAACTGAGTAACGTAGGGCGCATGCCCGTCGCGGCTTATGCCGCGCCCTCACGGAGGCGAAAACATAGTTTTCTGCCGTGAGTGCTAAAAAACAGCCGTGAGCTACAAAAAAAATGCTAAAAACTTCTTGTTTTTCGCAAGATATAGTTGTTCATTCGTTCTCACCTACTTTATATTAGGTATGTAAAAGTAAAAAACTGAGGGCAAAACCACTCCATGAATGATCTATTTTCATCACAAGCGGCAACTAGCGGCGACTATTCAGCTAAAGATATTGAGGTTCTAGAAGGTCTAGAGCCCGTACGTCAGCGACCAGGCATGTATATTGGTGGCACTGACGAACGTGCTTTGCATCATTTAGCGGCTGAGGTTTTGGACAACTCTATGGATGAAGCGGTGGCAGGACATGCCAGCCGCATTGAAATTGAATTGCACGCTGATGGCTCTCTATCCATTTCCGATAATGGTCGCGGTATTCCTGTTGACCAACATCCAAAATATAAAGACAAGTCCGCCTTGGAAGTTATTTTAACCACACTTCATTCAGGTGGTAAGTTTAAAGAAGGTGCTTATGCTACATCTGGCGGTTTGCATGGTGTTGGTGTCTCGGTGGTTAATGC
>DAOWAS010000067.1 GCA_030634465.1 Alphaproteobacteria bacterium
CAATGTGCCAATTTGGTTTACCTTAACCAAAATACTGTTGGCTGAACCTTCCTCAATACCGCGCGCTAAGCGTTTTGGGTTTGTTACAAACAGATCGTCACCAACAAGCTGTACCTTGTCGCCAATTTTTTCGTTTAGCAGTTTCCAACCGTCCCAATCATCTTCCGCCATGCCGTCTTCGATTGAGAATATGGGGTATTTAGCAACCAAATCAGCATAATAATCTACCATTTGGGCTGAGGTAAGCGTTTTACCCTCGCCCTTGAGGTTGTAAGTACCGTCCGCGTAAAACTCGGTTGAGGCGGCATCAAGCGCAATATAAATATCGTCACCCATTTTGTAGCCTGCGGCCTTAACAGCATCACAAATAAAGTCCAAAGCGTCTGTGGTGGAAGCTAGGTTTGGCGCAAAGCCACCCTCGTCACCCACATTGGTGTTGTGGCCTGCGTCTTGTAATTTTTTCTTTAGAGTGTGGAACACCTCAGCACCCATGCGAACAGCATCAGCAATGCTGGTTGCACCCACAGGCACAATCATAAATTCTTGCACATCAATGGGATTGTCGGCATGTTCGCCACCGTTGATAATATTCATCATTGGTACGGGCAACACATGTGCTGCAGCACCACCAACATAGCGATATAGCGGCAGGCCAACACTGGCGGCTGATGCTTTAGCTATAGCAAGCGACACGCCCAAAATTGCGTTAGCACCAAGGTTTGATTTATTGTCAGTTCCGTCCAAGTCACACATAACTTGGTCTATGGCTAACTGGTCTTCACTGTCTAAACCTGACAGGGTTTCAAAAATTTCACCCTCAACCGCGTCAATAGCATTTAAAACACCCTTGCCGCCGTAACGTGACTTGTCACCATCACGCAGCTCAACGGCCTCATGCGCGCCTGTGGATGCGCCAGATGGCACTGCGGCGCGCCCCATTGCACCATCTTCTAACAATACATCAACCTCAATAGTGGGGTTGCCACGACTATCCAAAATTTCACGGGCTAAAATATCTAAAATCGCAGTCATGGTTTTTTCCTATTATGTGTGTGTTGTCAGACTAGTCTGCTTTGGTTAATTGCCGCCTCGATAAATGATGCGAACAACGGGTGTGGTTCAAACGGTTTTGATTTCAGCTCAGGGTGGAACTGTACACCAATAAACCACGGATGATCGGGAATTTCGACAATTTCAGGCAAGCTACCATCTGGAGATAGACCAGAGAATGTCATTCCTGCGGCTTCTAGCTTGTCTTTATAAGCCACGTTCACTTCGTACCTGTGACGGTGACGTTCGGATATTTCAGTTGCGCCGTAAATTTCAGCAACTTTTGAACCCTTAACAAGTTTAGCGTCATAAGCGCCAAGGCGCATGGTGCCGCCAAGGTCATCACCTTCTTTACGCTCAACAGCTTTGCCGTCTTTGTCCCATTCGGTCATAAGGCCAACAATAGATGTTTCGCATTCACCAAACTCGGTTGAATTAGCACCACTAACGTTTGCCATGTTGCGCGCGGCTTCAATGACCGCCATTTGCATGCCTAAGCATATGCCGAAATATGGAATATTATGCTCTCTAGCAAATTGCGCCGCTTTAATTTTACCCTCAACACCACGGTGACCAAAACCACCTGGAACCAAAATGCCATCAACATGGGCAAGCTGAGATATGCTATCTTCGCTTTCGAAAATTTCGCTTTCAATCCACTCGATGTTTACTTTTACCTTGTTGTGAATGCCGCCGTGAACCAGTGCCTCTTTCAAGGATTTATAGGCATCTAACAGGCCAGTATATTTACCAACAACGGCAATGGTAACTTCACCTTCAGGGTTTTTAATACGCTCAACTATTTCTTCCCAACGGCTAAGGTCAACAGCAGGAGCATCTTTAATGCCAAAGGCTTCTAAAACCTCTTCATCCAAACCTGCGTGGTGATATGAAATTGGCACCTCATAAATTGTGGAAACATCAAGTGCGGGGATAACTGCCCCTTCCCTAACATTACAAAATAGCGCCATTTTCTTTAATTCAGCATCAGAAATTTCATGTTCGCAACGAGTTACCAACACATCAGGCTGAATGCCAATGCCGCGCAATTCTTTAACCGAATGCTGGGTTGGTTTTGTTTTCAGCTCGCCCGCCGCTTTTAGGTATGGCACCAAGGTTAAGTGAACATAAATTGCCTGATCACGGTCTAGATCATTGCCAAGTTGCCTGATGGCTTCCATGAAAGGCAGGCTTTCAATATCGCCCGCAGTGCCGCCAATTTCGCACAACATAAAGTCAACTTCTTCACCAGGTTTTTGGTAAAGGGCAAACTCTTTAATTTCGTTGGTAACATGGGGAATAACCTGCACGGTGGCACCTAAATAGTCGCCCCTGCGTTCCTTAGCAATAATGGTGGAATAAATTCGACCTGAGGTGATGTTATCACTTTGCGCGCTTGGCACCCCTGTGAAACGTTCGTAATGGCCAAGGTCAAGATCGGTTTCTGCCCCGTCATCGGTGACGAACACCTCACCATGTTGGTAAGGGCTCATGGTGCCGGGATCTACGTTTAAATATGGGTCTAATTTGCGCAAACGAACGCTGTAACCGCGCGCTTGCAACAGTGCACCAAGTGATGCGGATAAAAGACCCTTACCTAATGAGGAGACCACGCCGCCAGTAATAAAAATATATCGCGTCATGGACGGTCACTATAATCAATTTTAAATTTGGATAAACTAAAAAGTTCCATATTCATGAAAATAATTTCTTTTTGTTGATTTTACAGAGAATTTTGCAGAAAAAAGGCCCCTTTAAAATTAAGGAGCCTCTATGTTTTTTAGAATGAAACCTTTTTAGTTTCCAACTGGAATTTGCGGGGTCTCATCTTCTGGTTCTTCAATAACAATTTCAGGGGTTTCTAAAATTGAACGCTCACCACCTGCGTTTTTAGTTGCAATGGTAAGCAACAAGCTTAGACCAATGAATAAAATAGCCAGAATTGTTGTTGCTCTTGTAAGCAAGTTTGCCTTGCCCCTTGCAGACATAGCACCACCGCCGCCAATGCCAAGCGCACCACCTTCAGAATGTTGCACAAGAATAACACCAACTAATGCCAATGCCACAAGCAGTTGAATTACAAGCAAAACCTGAACCATACCTTATCCTTAACTTTATTCTTCAATAGGTGCCACCAAACACCCATTAACCACTGAAATAGTAATTCGAAATTACATAGCTAGTAACAGGAAGAGGTTTTTAGAGCATCACCACCCCTTTGACTAGTGTTATTCCTTACTAAAATTAAATTTTTGTGAATTTTTTGTATTTTTGTGAAATTATTTTCTATATGCGTCGATAATTCCATTAAAATCATCAGCCTTTAAGCTAGCGCCACCAACCAATGCACCATCAACATTAGATGCTGACATCAGGCTTTCTGCATTTGCAGGTTTTACCGAACCGCCATAAAGAATTCTGAAACCTTCACCATCTTCGCCGAAACGCTCGTTTAACAACATGCGGATAAAGTTATGCACTTCTTCAACATCTTTTACAGACGCGGTTTTGCCAGTGCCAATTGCCCAAACAGGTTCATAAGCAATAACCGTGTTTTCACTGCTCATGGCTTTTGAGGTTGAGTTTTTCAACTGATTTTCAATAATACGAAGCGTAGCGCCCGCTTCTCTTTCTTTTTCGCTTTCACCAACACAAATAATTGCTTTCATGCCTGCGTTTATAACAGCCTCAGCCTTTTTCATAACCGTGCCGTTGTCCTCATGGTGGTCAGAGCGACGCTCAGAATGACCAACAATAACATATTCACAACCAGCATCAGCCAGCATTATGGCACTGATATCGCCTGTGTGGGCGCCGCCTTCTTGCCAATGGCAGTCCTGCGCCCCAACGGTAATTTTTGTATCACGCAAAATGTGTTGAAAGCTCATTATCAAAGTAAACGGCGGGCAAATAAGAATTTCACACGATGCGGGCAAATTGTTTTCTATCAAACCATCAAGGGCGGCAATTTCAGCAATGCTTTCTTTCAAGCCATTCATTTTCCAGTTGCCTGCAGCTAATGGTGTTCTTTTTTTATTACTATCTTGGCTCACAAATCGCCTCCTGATTAAACCCACTAAAATGGATATACTATGTCACTTGCACATCGGTTTATAATTACGCTTAATAACTACCAAAAAAATGACAACTATTCCAGTATAGAAATGCTTCAACATACCTATAAAATGCATTAGATATTTTTTTTGTGCTTTCCAGTTGCAGGATAGGCACTTGTTGACTAATATGCGCCGCCGACAGCCAAATATAATTAATAACTTTTTGCAGGATTTTTTTTAATGCTTACCTCCATGCGCAATGGTCTAAACTCATTTTTAGTATTGTTTCTTTTAGGGCTTCTGATTTCCAGTTTTGCCATATGGGGAATTGGCGATATTTTCACCTCACGCTCAATGTCAGTAGCCACGGTTGGTGAAAAGGAACTTACGGCCGACCAGTATTTACGAGAATTTCAAAGCAGGCTACGGGGCTTCCAAGCCCAGTTTGGCCCTGAGTTTGACACCGAACAAGCAGTGTCACTAGGTGTTCACCGCTTGGTGCTTAATGAAATGATACAGAGAAACAGTCTGGACGAAGAAGCGCGCTTGTTAGGTTTGGTTGGTGCGCCCGCCAGTGTGGCAAAAGCAATACGAGAAATGGATGTTTTCCACGACCCTAGCGGCAATTTCAGTAATTATAGCTACGAACAGGCGCTAAGGTCTGCTGGTCTTAGCCCCCAAGTGTTTGAAAAAAGCATGTTGGACGAACACGCCAGAGCCCAGTTGGTAGACACTGTTGTAACCGCCAACCCTGTGCCAAAAGCACTGGTTGATACTCTTTACACTTTCCGTAAAGAAAAAAGACAAGCAAAAATTCTAAACATTCAAACCAGCGACATTGGCCCAATTGACGAGCCAGATGATGCCGCCCTGCAAGCCAGTTTTGAACAATTTAAAAATTATTATATGCGGCCTGAGTACCGCGAATTGCAATTTTTGCTTATAGACCCGTTAAACTTTTCAAATGAAGTTGAGTTTAGCGAAGACGCGCTTCTACAAGCTTACGACGAGCGTATTAATCAGTATTTAATTCCTGAAACCCGCGAAGTACAGCTTTTGGTTTTAGAGGATGAAGACACTGCAAATGAAATTTATGCCCGCACCCAAGGTGGCGAAACATTGGTTGAAATTGCCCGCGACTTGTTAGACTTCACCATTGAAGATATCAGCCTAGGCGAAACTGATTTTTATAACCTTGAAATAGATTATAACGAAGTTGCCGCTGACCGTGTTTTTACTGTGGCTGAGGGTGGCGCAACCGCACCAACACAAACAATGTTTGGTTGGCATGTGTTTCAGGTAACAAAAATAAATGCCGCAACCGAAACTCGCTTTGCAGATGTTCGCGGTGAACTTATTGCGGAACTGTCCAGCATTGCTGGCTATGACGCGGTTTATGAAGTTGTTGAGCGTATTGAAGACAGTATCGCCGCAGGTAACGACATGGACACAGTGTTGGAAGAAACTGGCCTGTCCGCAATTAACATTTCTGACATTGACCGAAACGGTCTTAACAAAGACGGTAGCTTGACCGCAGACGCTGAAAAAATATTACCGTTTTTAGCGGCTGGCTTTTCAGCACTACCTGGCGACGAGCTGATACTGCAAAGCTACGGCGAAGCTGGTTATTATCTGGTACAGGTAAACAACGTGGTTGAGCCTGAGCTTAAGCCTTATGAAGAGGTCGCAGGCGAAGTTAGAACGCGGTGGTACAATAACGAACGCATTCGCCGTGCTGGTGTGTTGGCAAACGAAACGCTAGTAGCGGCACAAGGTGGCAAAAGCTTAGATGAACTGGCACAAAACTTTAACGCCAGCGTTATTGAAACAGATATTATTCAACGCGACCAAGCTAGAGGCAATTTAGAAATAACCCGCCCTGTGTTTGACCTTATCTTCTCATTAAACAAAGGTGAGATAGATATGGAACGCTCATCAACCAATGATGGCTATTTGTTAATTCAGGTAAGCACGGTGGTGGCTGGCATTCCAAACGAAGACGACATTGCTTATCAGGAATTAAAGCAAACATTAAGCGCTGAGATATCAGAAGGTTTAATTGTTGAATATCAAAAAGCAGTGGCTGAAAGCTTAGGTGTTACGGTTAATAACCAACTGTTGGAAGACCTGTTTAATGGTGGTGTGGTTAGCTCTAATATTCCCGGCCAATTCTAACAGACAGTCAGTTTGTTAATTACCGCCGCCAGAATATACCGCTTGCTCATTAGCTTCAGTGGTTAAAACCTCTGCCTGTGGGTCGTGTTGCTTTAACAAGCTTGATACTTTCACCACGTTAAAGCCCCTCTCCTCTAATGTGGGTAACCACATCTCTAGAGCGGCCAATGTTTCCCCGTGGGGGTGACCAATGGCAATTGCTGAACCATTTCGCTGTGCTATGCGCTCCAACTCGGCAAACTGGGCAAATATGGCATCTTGGCTAAGCTCGTTATCCAAAAACACATCTCTGTCTTCGTATTGCAGGCCGTGTTCTTTGGCAATGTCATAACCTGTGCTTTTAGATGTGGTGCGGCTATCAATAAAAAACAAACCTTCGGTTTTTAGTTTTTCCAACACCGCAGTCATTAGGGTGGCATTTTCGGTAAAGCGACTGCCCATATGGTTGTTAATACCAACAAAACCATCAAATCTGGATAGGTTCCAACTTAAATATTCATCTATGGTGTCCACGCTCATACTGGTTAACAATGCCTTGGGGCCAGGGTTTTGTCCGGCAACGCTTGGCTCCATTGGCATGTGCAACATCAGCTCATGCCCTGCTTCGTTCATAAGCTGTGTTTGCCATGACAAGCCTTCGGCATATGGTAGAAAAGAAAAGTTAATCACGGTGGGAAGTGCGGCAAACGAACGTGTCATGTTTTGGCGCACACCCATATCATCAATAATAATTGCAATGCGTGGTCTGTTGTCTTGGCGAGGCCTGTTGTCTTGGCGAGGCCTGTTGTCTTGGCGAGGCCTGTTGTCTTGGCGGGAATGAGCAACTGTAATTGGTGTTAACAGCACTTCAGCTTGCTCGGCTTCTTCTGGCTCAGCCATTGGCGCAGTTGCAATTGTGTTTGCAGGATTTTCCAAGCTTAACCATTGTGGAGACGATATACGCACCTCAGGTGCATAGGCATCAGGCTTGGGCGTTTTGCCAAAGCCATAGTTAAAATCGTTGCTTAAAATGGCTGAGGCTGAATATTGATCTTCAAGGCTTGCGGTCTGTTTTATTTTGGCATCGGCATCGCTATCGCCACCAAACAATGTGTACAGCAAAGAAACGCTAACCAAGCCACTTATTAGATAGGCATAGCCATGAACACCGTTGTGCTTACGCTTCTTGTTAACCAGCCCCATTTTATCACTGCGCCCCCGTTAAACATCAAAATATGCACTGCATAATATTACGCATGCAACATAACATGTTTTTTGGAAATGCAATCAACATTTTGTGGTTTTATTGCGGGCAGCAACAATTTGTTGTGGATAACTATGTTTTTTGGCTAACGCTAAAGCTTAGCGAGATGCCTTAACAGCGTATGAATTGGCGGCAATTATGCTAACACTGGCGATAGCAAAAATACTGGTAACAACGGGGGTTAAAAAGTTAAACGCCCCCATAAATATTGCCAACACAGCAAAGCCCAAGGCAATTTTTACATTGCGGGCAATTTTCTCGCCCATGGCTTTACTAACAATAACTGCGCTTGCCATGCGTTCAGGATCAGCGTTTGACAGTGTTATGGTGGCATAGCTCATTAACATTGAAGGGCCAGTGGCAGACATAATGGTCATATCGGCGGCCTGTGCCGCAGGCAGGTCCATGGGCGACATGGCGGCAACTGCCACCACTTCATCCGCAGCTTGGGCTTGCACCACACTGTTATATATTTGAATTGAATTAGTCGCTGGCACAAGCGAAGAAAAGTTAACCCCTTGCAGGTCTTTCAAATGGCGCTCCCCTGCAAACAATGTCAGCAGGTCTACTGATATATCTTCTTTTTTAATTCTATCAACAGCGTCGTTAGCGGTAGAGCGTATGGTTGGATGAAAAGATAATATAGCCAAACAGTCGCGCTCTGGGCTTGCTTCAGCTAGCCAATAAACGCTTTCACCTTTAGCTTCCATTTCCTGCACCTGTTCGGCAAACTTATGATAGCCCACGCCGTTACTAGACAGCAAAGCAGGATTGCCAAACAATATTGTACGCTCGTCATATTCGCCTGATATGCCTCTGGCGGGGTCAAAAAACACTTTGCGTAGTTTGGCGGGTTTTATGGCACGAAAGTCACACGCTAGCTTCACAGGGTGTAATAACGGGTGGTTGATGCTTTTTAACATGCCATAAACAATGGAAAGCACCTCTTCTTCATTGCCATCAGTATGGAAACTGCCCATTTTTGCTTTACGCATTAAAAACATGTCCACAGGCGAGGCATATAAATGGTCGAGCTTTCTAGCAGTTTCAACAATATCTGGCTGATGAATTAACACACCTCTGGTTCGTAAATACTCTGCCCCAAGAAACTGCGGTAATGAGCTTACAAGCCCAAAGCCTGCGGTAATGCTAAGACCAAGCGTGGCAAGTCCAACCATTGCGCCATGCATTGTGCCTTCTAACCCTAACCAAGCCAGACCAATAAAAAATGATGCTATTAAAGAGCTAATGGCTAGTGGGGTTAAAAACCTGTCGACCAGTTTGCTTGTTTGCTCAAAACGAGATGCCATGCGGGCATAACTACACGCATCGGTCAAACGGCTTTCATAACCACCCCTAATGGCCTTAACCACAATTGTACTGCCATAACATTCAGAACCCGCTAGAATATTATCCCCTCTGGAACGGTACCTAGGCATGGGGTCGGCATTAATTTCTACCGATGTAAAAATGCCAGATCCTTCAACAATAGCGCCATCAACAGGGCAAATTTCCCCTGCCATAATTTGTATCAGGTCACCTTGTCTAATATTGCCTAAGGGTACTTTTTCAAAAACGCCATTTGCCTGTTTCAAGCGGGCATCGCGGGGCATCATAAACTCGTCATCACGCCCCTTGGGCAATGGTGACAATATTTGTCTGGATATTATGCGACCATAAAGTGCCGCAGGAATGGCAATGGCATTAACCGCAGTAAACGCCGCGCCGCCCTCGACCCCGTGTTCAATCCACATAATTATACTTGCCGCCCACAGCGACAGGGTTGCAACGGCTATTAAGCCCTCAACCGTTACCTTGCCGTGGCGCAAGCCCATAACAAGCTCATAATAAAAACTGCTAATGGTTAGCTGCAATAAAGTGGCAGATACAATTAAAATGCCTAAGGAAATAAACCCAAGCCCACCAGCAAGGTCAGATAACATTTGCAAAAAAAGTGGCATTGCCAAAACCACCGCAATTACCAGTCTGAACTTTTCTTTTTCTTCAACGCTGTCACTCATGCTTTTTAAACTACCCACTTTAAAAATTAACTCTGACACTTGGTATCATGTAAAAAACCAAATAAAAATACAAATACATTAATAAAATCTCCTAAATAGAAAAGAAATACGTTAAACATCTAGTTGAAAAGCTGATTAATTTGGAAAAAACATGCCTAAAGATAATGCAAAACAAAGCGCTCTCACTCATTTAGACGACAAAGGCCAAGCTCGCATGGTCGATGTTCAGGATAAAAATGAAACTAAAAGAAAAGCTGTTGCTTCGGGTGTTATCAGTATGCAGGCTGAAACTCTGGCTTTAATTTTAGATGGTGCAATGGCTAAAGGCGATGTGCTGGCAACCGCCCGCATTGCTGGCATTATGGCTGCTAAAAAAACCAGCGACCTTATTCCAATGTGCCACCCATTGTCGCTTTCCAGTGTTGTGGTGGATATTGAAGCGCAAGGCGACAATGCCCTTAAAATTATCGCCACGGCTAAGCTAACTGGCAAAACTGGTGTTGAAATGGAAGCCCTAGCGGCGGTTAGTGTTGCCGCCCTTACCATTTATGACATGTGCAAAGCGGTTGATCGCAGCATGGTTATTAGTGAAATTCAATTGGATCATAAGTCAGGCGGCAAGTCTGGCACTTATGAACGCAAATAAAGAGAAACCCATGCTTAATGTTGATGAAGCCAAAGCTCACATTTTAAACACGCTTTCAAAGCTTAAATCAGACAAAATTGAAGTTATCGACGTTGCTGATGCCCAAGGGCGTGTTTTGGCAAAAGACGTATTAGCAGGTCGTGACCAGCCCCCTGCCGACAGCTCGGCTATGGATGGCTATGCCGTAAAGTTTGCTGACCAAGAGAACGTGCCTGCTACGCTTGAGCTTATTGGCGAAGCCCAAGCAGGCACTGTTTTTGAGGACACGTTAGGTAAAGGCCAAGCGGTACGCATTTTTACAGGCGGCATTGTGCCTGATGGCGCTGACACCATTGTCATGCAAGAAAACACCACACATCAAGATGGCGAAGACAGTGTTATTATCAACGAAACATCACACCTTGGTCGTCACATTCGCTACCAAGGTCATGACTTTAAAGCTGGTCTTACATTGCTTAGCAAGGGCAAACGCCTGAACAGCCGCGACATTGCTTTGGCGGCGGCGGGCAATGTGGCAAATGTCAGCGTTTATAAAAAGCCTGTGGTGGCACTGCTGTCCACGGGTGACGAACTGGTTTCTGCGGGCGAGGCCACCAAAATAAGCCAAATTGTAAACTCAAACGCGCCCATGCTAGCTAACCTCATAGATATGGCGGGTGGCATCGCTGTTATTTTAGATGTGGTTGGCGACCAAGATAATGCCCTTAAAACCGCCATAGAAAATATTCCTGATGTGGATATTTTAGTTACCATTGGCGGGGCATCTGTTGGTGACTACGATCTGGTTCAGGGTGTGCTTAAAGAGTTAGGCTTTAACTTAGGCTTTTGGAAAGTTGCCATGCGACCAGGCAAGCCCATAATTTTCGGAACCCTGCCCCAACCTGACAAAGCTGACATTACGGTGCTTGGTTTACCGGGCAACCCTGTGTCGTCCATTGTTGGCGCGTATTTGTTCTTGTTACCCATGTTAGACCATTTGTTAAACGCAGATAGCCCGTTATTAATACAATCAAAAGCAAAACTAACCGAAGCTTTGGTTGAAAATGGCCCTCGTCAGGCATATTTGCGTGCTGGCATTTCACACGACGAAAATGGGCAGTTAATTACCAACCAAAAAGAAGACCAAGACAGCGCCGCACTGCTTAGCCTGTCACACTCACAAGGGTTTATCATTCGCCCGCCACATGCGCCGAAAGCGGCAAAAGGCGACCTTGTCCCCATTATGCTTTTGGGCAATTTGGGCATTTATTAACGACCCGTTGTATTTCACTTGACAATAGCGGAACTTTAATAGAACATAATGGCAACATTATTGTGGTGTTATTTCTTATGCCCTTCGTTTGAAGGCTTAAAAAAGTGGAAAAGACCATGCTAACCAAAAAACAACATCAATTACTTATTTTCATTAAAAACAAATTGGACGAACAGGGCATTTCCCCGTCGTTTGAAGAAATGAAAGATGCCCTTGGTTTGCAATCAAAGTCTGGTGTGCACAGGTTGATAAAAGCATTGGAAGAACGTGGCTTTATTCGCCGCCTTGCCCACCGCGCTCGTGCCTTAGAAATTATTAAACTGCCCGACGCCACTTCAAGCCCAATACAAAAAGAACTAGCACTAAACACAAGCAGTAAAGGCAATGTGGTTAGTGGTGCATTTGGGGCAACCACTGGCGTACAGCCCCCCAGCGATATGGAAATTATTGAAATTCCGCTACATGGTAGCATTGCCGCAGGTACACCAATTGAAGCCCTGCAAAACAACGATAGCTTTTTATCACTACCGCAAAACATGGTTGGTCGCGGTGCCCATTATGCACTTGAAGTGAGCGGCGATAGCATGGTTGATCTGGGCATTCACGATGGCGATACCGCCATTATCA
>DAOWAS010000024.1 GCA_030634465.1 Alphaproteobacteria bacterium
AGCCACCGCCAACAGTGTCTTCTAACGGCCAACCTTGGGTGTGGATAACCTGACCCTCGACGTGGTTTTCAGGAGCAACGTCCCACAATTCTTTAATTCCCAAACCATATGTTTGCGGCTCTACACCATCATCTAAATTAAATTTTTCAATAATTGTTTTTGAAAGTGAGCCACGCACACCCTCAGCAAAAAATGTGTATTTAGCGTGCAGTTCCATACCGCGCATAAAGCTGTCTTTTTCGCTGCCATCGCGCGCCACACCCATATCGCCCGTGGCAACACCCTTAACACTGCCATCTTCGTTATACAGCACTTCGCTAGCGGCAAAACCGGGGTAAATTTCCACACCCATATTTTCAGCCTGCTCAGCCAACCAACGGCACAGGTTACCAAGGCTAAGGGTATAGTTGCCCTTGTTGCTCATTAATGGTGGTAACAGAAAATGCGGCATTTCTGTTTTGCCACCTTCAGACAATATCCAATGCTGGTTGTCGGTTACCGCCACGCCCATGGGCGCGCCTAAATCTTTCCAGTTTGGCATAAGCTCATTTAGGGCTTTAGGGTCAACAACCGCGCCTGACAATATATGTGCGCCAATTTCTGAGCCTTTTTCCAAGACACAAACATTAAGCTCTTGCTCGCCAGCCTGTGCTAATTGCTTCAGCTTAATTGCCGCAGAAAGACCAGCTGGCCCTCCACCCACAATAACCACATCAAACTCCATTGCCTCACGTTCCATAATTCACCTGTTCTTTAAAAGCCTGTCTTTTCATTATGTTATGCCCTCATTGGTAGGGTGGGTCAATTGCCACCAATAAATTCTCTCTTAAAAATTAAACAAAGAGGTAAATTCACTCTGGTCATTGGTGTTTCCACTGACTAGGATAGCCCCAAATTTAAGGAATATAAACTTGGTCGAAACCAGCCCAGCAAAACCCACAAATAACATGTCAGCTTTAGAGCTGTTATCGTGGCATGTTGATATGGGTGTTGATGAGGTTATTGCTCATGAGGCTATTGACCACTTCTCCGCAAAGCCTAAAAAAGCAGTCGCTGAAGAAAAGCCTGAAGTTGCAACGGCCCCACAAACACAACAAACTCCGCCAAAAACTAATGTTGAGCCACAAACACGCACACCACGCACTGCCCTAACCCTTTCCGCGCATGAGGGTTCCGTTCTTGCCGCACAAATGGCGCATGATGCCAAAACCATAGAGCAACTAAAAACAAGCATTGAAAGCTTTGAGGGTTGCGGTTTGGTGCGCACCGCCATGAACACAGTTTTTGCTGATGGCAACGTGGATGCAGATATTATGATTGTGGGAGATGCCCCAAATGCCGATGAAGACAAAGCAGGTAAGTCATTTGCAGGTGAGGCTGGCGAACTGTTGGATAAAATGATGGCGGCTATCGGCCTAGACAGGGAAACTGGTTTTTACGCCAGCAACATTATTCCATGGCGACCACCGGGCAATAGAAAGCCAAGTGCTGACGAACTGACCATTTGCTTGCCATTTATCAAACGTCACATTGAATTGGCTAAGCCTAAAATATTATTCTTAATGGGACATACGGCAATTTCAGCACTGCTAGATGATGACACCCCGACAAAAAATATCCGCGGAAAGTGGCGGATATTAAGCATTAATAAACAAAATATTGATATTTTGCCTAGCTACCATCCGTCACGACTTTTAAAGCAACCACAATTAAAACGCGATAGTTGGCAGGATCTACTTGAAATTAAAAGAAAAATTGGCAATTATTAGAAACATGACAGTGATTAGCAAAATTTCGAGCGTTGCTATAGTGTGTTTTGTGGCTTTTATCCCACTAAATGTAGTGGGCTCTTCTTCGCTTTTACCAAACATTGAAAATGTCGATGGCCACCACCACAAGCATGAGGGTATTGGCCCTGTTTTGTCTGACCAAGACCAAGCGCTATACCGTGAAATTTTCATTCTGCAAGAAGATGGCAAATTTCAACAAGCCGAAAAGCTGATTAACCGCCTACAAAACAATATTTTAATGGGGCATGTTAAATATCAACGCCTTATGCACCCAACCGCTTATCGCTCACGCTTTGCCGAATTGTCAGGCTGGCTGCGTGCTTATGCTGACCACCCGGGGGCAAACCGCCTGTACCGCCTAGCAAAGCGCAGGCAAGGTTCAGCCCGCAACCCCAGAAGACCAGTTCCTGTTGTGGCGCCAAGGTTAGCAGGCAACCACGACATTTCAGCCCTGCCAACACCGCAAATAAAACCACGGCACAACGTCTCTGACAAACGTGATGTAACCCGCGTTACAGCGCGTATTAATAGAGAGCTAAGGCGTGGCAATACAGAACAGGCAGAAAAACGCCTATGGGCATTTGAACGACGCAACATTTTAAGCGATACAGAGGTGGATACTCTATTAGGTAAAATAGCTAACAGTTATTTTTTAGAGCAAAATGACGACAAGGCACTGGCACTAAGTTCATTTGCCGCAGAGCGTTCTGGACACACAATGATCCAAGCCGACTGGGTGGCAGGTTTAACCGCATGGCGACTTGGTGAATACGACAGATCAGTTGAACATTTCGAGGCTGTAAACAATGCTGAGTTTGCTAGCCCTTGGTTACGTTCTGCTGGCGCTTATTGGGCGGCAAGGGCGCACACACGCCTAAACCAACCGCAACTGGCTGAACCCATGCTGTTAAAAGCGGCAAGTTTTGGCGAGACGTTTTATGCCTTGCTAGCAGGTCGCCAGCTTGGCCTTAGCATAGAAAGTGCTGAGGAAAACATTTGGACACTGCCTGATTTGAGCGAAGATGATTTAACTGGTTTGCTGGCACTTCCATCTGTGCGCCGTGTTGTTGCATTGTTTGAAGTGGGCAAAGATGCCATGGCAGATGAAGAGTTACGTCTGGTGTGGTCACGCCAACAATATGCCAAACGAGAAGCCATTGTTGCTTTAGCCGCCAACCTTGACCTGCCCGCCACACAGGTGCTTTTGGCACGCGCCGCGCCTAAAGGGCATGACCTGCCATTATCTGTATTTTTCCCTGTTCCCCATTGGGAACCAACAAATGGTTTTGAAATTGACCAAGCCATGTTCTATGCCCTTATGCGGCAAGAAAGCCACTTTATACCACGCGCGCGTTCCAGCGTTGGTGCCATGGGCTTAATGCAACTAATGCCCGCAACAGCCAGTTGGTTGACCAGAGATCGCTCGCTTAGACGTTCGGGCAAAACACGGTTGTTAGAGCCTGAATTAAACATGAGCATTTCGCAAAGGTATATTATCAACTTGCTAGGGCAAGAGCATTTGGATGCCAACCTGTTTCAGTTCGCTACGGCCTACAATGGCGGGCCGGGCAACTTGTCACGGTGGATGGGTAAAATGAACTATCAGGACGATCCACTATTGTTTATTGAAACCATTCCAGCTCGTGAGACCCGAAATTTTATTGAAAAAGTTTTGGCTAACCTGTGGGTTTATCGCTCACGCCTTGGGCAACCGTCACCAAGTTTAGATGCGGTTGCATCTGGCTCTTGGCCTGTGTATGAAGCCTTGGACGACTTATACCCTCCTCGTATCAACCTAAAGCAAGAAACCCAACACCATGTCCAGAATTGATGAAACCATTAAACCTTTCCCTGTTCGCATTGCTATCATGACCGTATCTGACAGCCGCACAATTGAAGATGACAAATCTGGTCGCACCCTTATTAAACGCATTGAAGAAGCAGGGCACATTTTGGCTGACAGGGTAATTGTCAAAGACGAAGAGGCCCTGATTAAAGCCCAGTTGGAGACATGGATAGCTGATAGTGAAATAGAAGTGGTTATTTCAACAGGTGGCACAGGGGTTACTGGTCGCGATGTCACACCCGAGGCATTTAAAAGCGTTTATGAAAAAGAAATAACTGGCTTTGGCGAACTGTTCCGTATGCTTAGTTACGAACTAATTGGCACATCAACCATTCAAAGCCGCGCCACAGGCGGCGTGGCAAACGCCACATATTTGTTTGCCTTGCCTGGCTCACCTGGGGCGTGCCGCGATGGTTGGGACAAAATTCTCAAAGACCAACTGGACATACGTTTCCGCCCTTGTAACTTTGTCGAACTGTTACCAAGGCTGAACGAACACAAAAACTAATAAATATATTTCGAAGGGTTATCAAACCCGCCTGCGTATAAGTTTATAACAATAATAATAAACGACAGCGGAGGTTGAAATGTTTTCCTTACACACAAATAAAAGCAGTTGCGCCAGACACTATGCCCAAAAACATAGCCGTTCACGCAGATGTTGGCGGGTTAGACGCAACACTGCCAAGCAAAGCATTAAAGTAAGTCGGGAATATATAAATCCCAACTTAGCTTAACAAGCTCCACAAATACATTTCTACTAGACCTGCACAGTCTGTAGGCTAAAGCCCCTTCTCCCTCCGAAGGGGCTTTCTTTTATGGCCAGAACCCGTTTAAATACACCCATGAATAAACCCGACTTATCATATGAAAATACCTTTGAAGGTGCTGTTGCGGGCATTGATGAGGCGGGTCGCGGCCCATGGGCAGGGCCTGTGGTCGCCGCCGCGGTCATTTTACCAAACGGCAACATTCCAGATGGCCTGAACGATAGTAAAAAGCTTAGCAAAAAAAGGCGCGCAGAACTTTTTATCACCATTCAGCAAACATGTTTGGTGGGCATTGGCATTGCCACTGTGGAAGAAATAGATGAAATAAACATATTGCAAGCCAGCCTGCTTGCCATGCGCCGCGCTGTGGCTGAGCTGAGCCAACAACCAGATGCCAATTTGGCAGCCTGTTTAGTTGATGGCAACAAAGATCCAAACTTAAACTTACCAACCGAATGTATCGTAAAAGGTGACGGAAAATCACTTTCCATTGCCGCGGCAAGCATAATTGCAAAAGTTTTTAGAGATAAAATTATGGCAGATTTGTCACAGGTTTACCCTCATTACGATTGGCAGCAAAATTCAGGATATGGTGTACCCAAACATATTGAAGCACTAAAGCTTGTGGGAATTTCTCCCCATCATCGCAAAAGCTTCGCTCCGATTCGTAAGATAATAGACGAAGAAACACACACAAGTCGTTGATTCTAATAATTTTTCCTTGACGTGATTCGCGCGATGAATCACACTGCGCCCCAACAGCCAATTTGGCTTGGGGGGACGTAAGGCCATTTGGCTTTGCAAAAACCGCAAATATTATTGAGTATTTTTCTAGGTGAGGGTGTGGACATGTCTGTAAAAAAAGCGGCAAAAAAAGGCTTAAAAGTTATTGAGGGTGGCATTGATAAGCTTCCTTTAGACAGTATTTTAGCGGGCGATTGTATCGACGTTATGAATAGCCTGCCTGAAAAATCTGTTGATGTTATTTTTGCCGACCCGCCATACAACATGCAATTGGGTGGTGAACTAAAACGCCCCGACCATTCGAAGGTTGATGCCGTTACTGACGATTGGGACAAGTTCGAAAGTGCCAAACAATATGAAGAGTTTACAGCTAGCTGGTTAAAAGCCGCCAAGCGTATTTTAAAAGACAAAGGCACAATTTGGGTTATTGGCAGTTACCACAATATTTATAAGGTTGGTGCCAGCCTGCAAGATCGCGGCTTCTGGATTTTAAACGACATTATCTGGCGCAAAACCAACCCCATGCCAAACTTTCGCGGCACTCGCTTCACTAACGCCCACGAAACACTTCTTTGGGCAGTTAAAGAAGAAAGCCCAAAGGGATATACCTTTAACTATCAGGCCATGAAGGCGGCAAACGGCGATGTGCAAATGCGCTCTGACTGGACATTACCAATATGCTCAGGTAACGAGCGTTTGAAAATTGATGGCGAAAAAGCCCACACCACACAAAAACCAGAAGCATTGCTACACAGGGTTATTCTTTCCTCCACCAACAAGGGCGATGTAATTTTAGATCCATTTTTCGGCACTGGCACCACAGGTGCTGTTGCTAAAAAGCTTGGCCGCCACTTCATTGGAATTGAGCGTGAGGGCAAATATTTAAAACTGGCTAAAGACCGCATTTCAAAAGTTAAAACCCTGCCTGATGATGCTTTAGAAATAACACCATCACGGGCATCACAACCACGGGTTCCGTTTGGCTCTATTGTTGAGCGTGGCTTGTTGCGCGCTGGCGTTACACTTTATGACCCCATGAAACGTCATGCGGCAAAGGTTCGTTCTGACGGAACACTTGCTTGTCGTGACCAAACAGGTTCTATCCACCAAATTGGAGCCCACGTTCAGGGTGCACCAACTTGCAATGGCTGGACATATTGGCATTTTGAAAAGCGTGGCAACCTCACCCCTATCGATGTGTTACGCCAACAAGTACGCGCTGATATGTAAGGGGATTTTGTTTAGCTCGCGGCTGAAACTAACGTTTCGCCGTTCGTTTATTGCGTTCAGGGCTAACGCCCTTTGGCGCCACGCAGGCTGCGCTCCCGCTTGGTCGCTAGTCCTCATAGCTTCGCTAATCGTCCGTTTACTCAGATCTTATTACGACTAACTCAGTATGCAGCCTTGAGCGCGTTCCATGGAATCGCGTTATAGCGATACCGGGAACAAACAAAAACAGCCGTGAGCTATATAAAATACCATCTTCACAAAATCACCATCACACTGTAGCTTTGCCTCTTAGGTTTTAGCTACTATGGACGGTTGATTTTATGGGAAAGCCCAAACAAACAGAAAAACGCAGATGGAAGACAAAGCCCTTAAGCGGTTTGTTGCCACCATCGGTTAACAAGGCTTTACGCCGTTTTGGTTTTGCCCAAACATCCATTGTGTCTAACTGGGCAAAAATTGTTGGTAGTGAAATGTCTTTGCACACCTCACCAACCAAGCTTACCTTCAAACGAGGTACCCGCGACAATGGCACCCTTCATGTTATGGTTGACGGGGCGCAAGCATTAAAGTTTCAACACTTGCTACCTTTAACCATTGAAAAAATAAACATGTTTCATGGCTTTAAACTGGTGGGTCACATCGCCATTACCCAAGGGCCAGTGGCTAGCCGAAACGAAGAAAAAATAAGAGCGCAAAACAAACCGCTTCCTGTTCTGGATGAAAGCGAGCAATCTCGCCTTGATGAAATGTTGGAAGACACACAGTCTGACAGCCTAAAACAAGTCCTGAGC
Organism: Alphaproteobacteria bacterium; assembly: GCA_030634465.1. Classification (GTDB taxonomy): domain Bacteria; phylum Pseudomonadota; class Alphaproteobacteria; order Sphingomonadales; family SMXR01; genus DAOWAS01. Next base: position 7,172 of record DAOWAS010000024.1, read on the forward strand.
AATTTAGGCCGTCGGGTTTTGGGCGACAAAAAAACCTGAGCCCAACAACAAACTATCAACACAAATAAATCTTAAATCTAAAAAAATGAGCATTTACCATTTAAGGCTAGCACAGTTTTGGCAAAGCCGTTAAAATACAATATGTAGTGGGGAAATAACTTTGACATACAAGAAGGTGATTATGAAATATAGTTTTAAGCCAGTTTTTGTTGGTATTCTTAGCCTTGCGCTTGCTTCATGCGGAAGTGATGAAAGCGAAAAAGACACATCTGAGGTTGATGTTAGCGAATCGCAAGTAGCAGAACAAACGCAAGGTGTAACAATTGAATATTCTGCCGCCCGTTTTGAAGATGGTGTTTCATATGGCGAATTGTCTATGGGTGACCCAAATGCACCAGTGACAATTATTGAATATGCTTCACTTACATGTGGCCATTGCGCTAGTTTTCACAATGCAATTTTGCCTGAAATTAAAAGAGATTATATAGATACAGGCAAAGCTAAACTAGTTTATCGCAATTTTCTTCTAAACCAATATGACCTTTATGCCTCAATGATTAGCCGTTGTGGCACACCTGAAAAGGCATTTGGCCTTATGTCTTTATTCTTTAGCCGTCAAAGTACGTGGCTGAATGAAGACTATATAAATAAGCTGGCTGGCTTAGCGCGTCGCGCTGGCATGAGCCGCGCTTCTGTTGATGCCTGCATGGCTAATGCTGAGCTGCAAGAAAACCTAATTGAAATGCAAGCTTACGGCGCTGAGGTGGACAACGTATCAGGCACACCAACATTCTTTATTAATGGCACAAGAGTAGGCGGTGCTGACCGTGATGCCATAATTGATGCTTTGGAAGACGCTCTATAGGAAACAAATAACAACCTGTTTGACCCAAGCAAACACGTATAAGGAAAAGTTTAAAAGTGCAGTTTGACCGCATACGCTTGTCTGGTTTCAAATCGTTTGTTGACCCCACCGAACTTCATATTGAAGGTGGGTTAACTGGCGTTGTGGGTCCAAACGGTTGTGGCAAGTCCAATCTTTTAGAGGCTATTCGCTGGGTTATGGGCGAAAACTCTCCCAAAAGCATGCGTGGCTCTGGCATGGATGATGTTATTTTTGCTGGAACTGACCGCCGCCCGGCCCGCAATTTAGCTGAAGTTACCCTTATGCTGAACAATAGTGCAAGAAAAGCACCTGCTGAATTTAACGACAGTGACCTATTAGAGGTGTCGCGCCGTATTGAGCGTGAGAGTGGTTCTGCCTACCGCATTAACGGGCGTGATGTACGGGCAAAAGATGTGCAGTTATTGTTTGCTGATGCCGCCACGGGCGCACACTCACCTGCCCTTGTTAGCCAAGGTCGGATTAGTTCATTAATTTCAGCTAAGCCAAAAGACCGCCGCTTACTTTTAGAAGAGGCCGCAGGTATTACAGGACTGCACACCCGCCGTAAAGATGCCGAAAGCCGCTTACGTGGGGCAGAAAACAACATCATTCGCTTGCAAGATGTTATGCAACAAATGGAAGCGCAAATTGGTTCACTAAAACGCCAAGCACGCCAAGCTAGCCGCTACCGTAACATTTCTGGCGACCTTAGCCGTGCTGAGGCTACTTTAATGTATATTCGCTGGAAGGCCGCTTGCGAGGCACTAATAACAGCAGAAAGCCAGCACCGCGAGACAGAGAAAAATGTTGCTGAAATTACTGGCGAGGTTAGCCGCCTGACCACCGAACATGCGGGTTTGTCAGAACGCTTGCCAAAACTAAGACAGGCTGAGGCCGAAGCGTCCGCCGCCCTGCACCGCATTAAACTGGCACGTGATGGCCTGACCCAAGAAAAAGAACGTTTAGAGAGCCAACACTCTGAAACCCAAGCCCAGTTGAACCAAATTGAGCATGACAAAGTTCGCGAACTGGAAATGCTGGCTGATGCCGACAATGCGGTTAAAGCACTGGAAGATGAAGCTAAGCTTATAAGTAGTGACAAGGTTGCTGATGAAGCGGGCGAGGCCGAGGCCGCCGCCAAGTTGGAAAAGGCACACACTGCCGCAAGCGAAGCTGAAAAAAGGCTTGATGAGCTAAGCGCTGAACTGGCAGGAAAACGCGCCAGATTTGAAAGCCTGCAAAGTGACTTGGAAATGTTAGAGCGTCGCGGTGCGCGCCTTGCCGACGAAGCCACCCGCACAGCAGAAGAACTAGCCGAACTGACAGTTGGTGATGAACAGCTTAAAGCTGTAAGCGATGCTGAAGCGGCACTGAAAAAAGCAGAACAGCATTTAGAACAGTTGCAAAACCAACTGCGAAAAGCTGAAGAAGACCGCCTGACCATTCAAGAAGCCCGCGACACTGCTAGAGAAGAAGCAAACGATGCCAAGTCAAAATATTCTGCGGTAGAATCAGAAATAAAATTATTAGAAGACCTTATATCATCAGCCAACACTAGCGGTGAAGCACCAGTTAGCGATGTGTTAAAGGTGAAAACTGGCTTTGAAACAGCACTTGGTGCCGCCCTTGGTGACGATTTGGACGCGCCACTATCTGAAACATCAGCAATTGGTTGGCGCGACCTTGGTGCCCTTGCAGACACACCAGACCTGCCTGCGGGTGCAAAACCACTTATCGGTTTTATTTCAGGGGGCGAGGCATTGGCACGGCGCTTATCACAAATTGGCGTGGTTAATGACGCTGACGGCCAAGAGCTGGCAAAAAGCCTGAAACCTGGACAACGCTTAGTTAGTGCCGAAGGCTCGTTGTGGCGTTGGGACGGTTTTCACCGCACTGCTGATGTTAAATCAGCCGCCGCTATTCGCCTGTCACAAAAAAATCGCTTGGAAGAGCTAAAAATTGAGCGTCAAAAAACCGCTGAAACTGTTGCCAAAACCGACCGTGCTTTAATGGAGTGTGAGCGTGCCGTAGATGCCGCCCATGCAGATGAGCGCGACCTTAGAACCAAAAGAGGTGAAGGTGAGCGCGCCTTGGGGCAAGCACGGCGTAATGTGGGCGAAAAAGAAAAGGCGGCAAGTGAACGCACCAAACGCTTGGCTGCTCTTAACGAGCGCACCTCACGAATTAAGGCCGAGCAAGACGAGACCACAAAACAACTGGCGGCATCAGAACAGCAACGAAAAGAGCTGTCGGGGCAGACCGAGGGTGAAGAAAAACTGCTTGCCTTGCGCGACGAAGTGGAAAAACTTCGCGCCACTTTGGCTGATGCCAGAGCCGAGTTTGACAGTCGCCACCGTATTCAAAACGAACGTAGCGAGCGTCTCTTGAAAATTACCCAAGATAAAGAAGCGTGGTTAGGGCGTAAATCCCGCGCGGCAACACAGCAAGATGAGCTAGCCGCCCGCACCAAAGCACTTGGCGAAAAACTTGCGGAATTATCGCTGGCACCAAAAGATATTGAAGAAAAACGCATTAAGCTTATTAGCCAAATTGATAAAGCTGAAGCTGAACGCAAAACTGCCGCCGACGCACTGGCAACTGCGGAAAACTCGGCAAATGAAAAAGACCACGCCCTTAAAACCAAACAGGCTGACCTTGCTACTGTGCGAGAAACCCGCGTTCGTTTTGAAAGTGCCAAGGAAAACGCCACTGAACGCCGTCAGGAAATGGCGGCACAAATAGCTGAGCGTTTCCAATGCCCACCAGCAACAGTTTTGGATAAGGCCGAGGTTAAAGACCAAGACAACCTGCCTGATATTAGTGATGTTGAACGCCGCCTAGACAGGCTTAAGGGGGAGCGTGAAAGATTAGGTGCGGTTAACCTTAGGGCTGACGTTGAATTGCAAGAAATTGTAGAGCAGTTAGAGCATTTAGAAGGTGAAAAAACCGATCTGGAGGCCGCAATTGGGCGTTTGCGCCACGGTATTAACAGCCTGAACCGTGAGGGTCGTGAACGCATGTTGGCGGCATTCGAAACTGTAAACAAGCATTTTGGCGAACTGTTCGTCACCCTGTTTGGCGGCGGCAATGCCTATTTAGAATTAGTGGATAGCGATGACCCACTTGATGCCGGCTTGGAAATTATGGCTAGCCCACCTGGTAAAAAGCTGCAATCGCTTTCGCTATTGTCTGGTGGCGAGCAAGCGTTGACAGCCACCTCGTTAATTTTTGCTGTGTTTATGACCAACCCTGCACCAATTTGTGTGCTGGATGAGGTTGACGCCCCACTTGATGATGCCAATGTTGAGCGGTTCTGCGGGCTTTTGGACAATATTGTAGCCCAAACAAAAACACGCTTTTTAATTGTGACCCATAATGCCGTAACCATGTCGAGAATGGACAGATTATTTGGTGTAACCATGTCTGAACGAGGTGTTTCGCAACTGGTTTCGGTGGACCTGCAAATGGCTGAGCAGCTTCAAGCTGTTAGTTAAAAAATCACAGCTTGAATTTTGCAATAAAATCAATGGGTTAGCTAGTTACCATTGGTGCTTGACAGCAGGCAAGGGTAACATTATGTTGCAACCGCTTTTGAGGCTTTAAAAACTGTTGTTAAAGCCAGACCAAGCCAAGCTAGTTAGATTGATATTTTTAGAACGATTGTGTTAGGAAGTGTCATGTCTGAAAAATCGAAATCAGATGATCTTGATAAGCTGGGCGAACGTCTTTCCAAAGCCAGAAACCAACGGGTTGAGGCTTCAGACAAAAGCAAGCCACGCGGCAAGTCAATGGGTATGGCCTACCGTTTGTCATATGAATTACTTATCGCTGTTTTGGTAGGTGCATATATTGGCTGGCTTTTAGACGATTGGTTTGGTACAAAACCACTGTTTCTTATCGTTATGTTCTTTTTTGGCATGGCGGCAGGGATTATAAATGTGGTAAGAACATCAGACCAGATGGCTGAACAAGACAAAATAGACGCTAAGAAGAACGAAAATAAAAGCTCTGATAAACAATAGGGTAAGCCCTAAAGATAAAGGTTATAAACGTGTCACACAGTCCATTAGATCAGTTTAAAGTTAAAACACTCTTTGAGTTGGATATCGCTGGGTTTGACGCCTCATTTACCAATTCGTCAGCTTTTATGTTAGCCATTGTTTTGCTAATCAGCTTTTTTGTAATTGGTGGCATGAGCAAAGCAAGCGCAGTTCCAACTCGCTGGCAGTCAATGGTTGAGATGGTTTATGAATTTATCTCAAGCATGTTGCACGAAGCCGCAGGGCGCGAAGCACGCAAGTTTTTCCCGTTTATATTTTCACTATTCATGTTTGTTTTATTTGCAAACCTAATGGGCATGATCCCATACACATTCACCGTTACCAGCCACATTGCGGTTACCTTTACCCTAGCCGCAGTTATTTTTGTTGGGGTTACGGTTTTGGGCTTCATCAACCACGGCATGGGCTTTTTAAAGCTTTTTGTACCCACAGGGGTGCCAATGGCGCTAATGCCCATACTTATAGTTATTGAGTTTATTTCATATCTAACCCGCCCCATCAGCTTGTCTGTGCGTTTGTTTGCCAATATGATGGCAGGACACACCATGCTGAAAGTGTTGGCTGGGTTTGTTGCATCTCTAGGGGTATTTGGTATTTTACCAATTGTCTTTATTACCGCCCTTACAGGTCTGGAAATTATTATCGCTATCTTGCAGGCATATGTTTTTGCCATGTTAACCTGCATTTATTTGAACGACGCTTATCACCCAAGCCATTAATATTTTGGGTAAAAGCTTTAAAACTAAATCAACTATTAATCGAAAGAAGAGGAAACTTCCATGGAACTAGAAGCTGCAAAAATGATCGGTGCAGGTATTGCATGTAGTGCACTTATTGGTGCTGGTATTGGTATTGGTAACATTTTCGGAAGCTATTTGTCAGGTGCATTGCGCAACCCGTCAGCTGCTGACAGCCAACGTGCTAACTTGCTATTGGGTTTTGCCCTAGCTGAAGCTACTGGCCTATTTGGTCTTGTTGTTGCGTTTATTATTCTGTTTGGTTAAGCCTTAAGGCTCAATCGTACCTCAGGTATAATTAAGGAATAGGTGTCAGAATGCCTCAGTTAGATCCAAATGTCTTTTCACCACAAATAATCTGGTTGGTTATTAGTTTCGCCATCCTGTATTTGGTGATGGCGAAAAAAGCGTTACCACAGGTTGCCAAAACCCTTGGCGAGCGTGAAACACGCATAGCTACCGATCTGGATGAGGCTGAAAGTCACCGCTTGGAGAGCGTTGAGCTAGAAGCAGCATACGAGAAAACCCTTGCTGAGGCGAAAGCTGAAGCTGGCGGCAATCTGGCAGTAGCCAGAGAAGAGCTGAAACAAGGTCTAGATGCCCGAAAAACTAAAGTTAACAGCGATATATCTGCAAGGATTGAAATTGCTGAAGCTGAGGTTAACAAGGCTAAAGATGAAGCTATGGGTGACTTGGAAAATATGGCTGTTGAGGCGTGTCGCACTATTGTTAGCAAGCTAACTGGCGATGATGTGAACGAAAAAACTGCCAGAAAAGCTGTTAAAGCCAAGCTAAGCGCAGCGTTGAATTAGGATAAGCATATGGACATGATTTCTAGTTTCTTTCACGACCCAACTGCGGTTGTAGCTTTATCCTTTGCCATGTTTGTTGGCATTGTTATCAAGCTTGGTGTGCCGGGCATGCTTGGCACAGCACTTGATGAACGAGCCAAGAAAATTGAAAAGACCTTGGACGATGCACGTGTCTTGCGTGAAGAAGCCCATGCTCTTTTGGCTAAGTTTCAGCGCAAACAGCGTGATGCCAAAAAAGAAGCTGAAGAAATGGTAGCCCACTCAATTGAGGAAGCTAAGCTTTTCGCTAAAGAAGCTGAAGTTAATATGGAAGCATCTATAGAGCGTCAGCAAAAATCAGCTGAAGAGAAAATTTCGCAAATGCAGGCCAACGCAATTAAAGAAATTAAAACTGCCGCAATTGATATTGCCATCGGTGCTTCACAGCAAATCCTCACTGAGGAGCTGGGTGATAAAAAGGCCGCAAGTTTGGTTTCAGATGCAATTGATGACCTGAACAAACAGCTTCATTAAGCTTTATAAAATTCATTTGATACTAGTATTTAAATACTAGTATTAAAAAAGCCCGCTTTATGCGGGCTTTTTTATTATCTGTTTTTTACTCTGCTTTTGGTGTCCATTTAAGTATGGGGCTTCGTGCGGCGGCGGTTTCGTCCAACCGCTGTAATGGGGCAAAGTGTGGTGCACCTGTGAAGCGTGTAACATCATCTTGTTTTGTGGCTTCAGCCAATGAACGCAGACTTGTTATAAACTGATCCAAACTTGCTTTTGATTCCGACTCGGTCGGTTCAATAAGCATAGCTCCATGCACCACCAACGGGAAATACATAGTCATAGGGTGAAAGCCCTCGTCAATCATGGCTTTGGCAAAATCCAGCGTTGAAACACCCCTATCCTTCAAAAACCTGTCATCAAACAAGACTTCGTGCATACACGGCCCTTCAAACGAAACACTCATAACATCTTGTAGCGATGCCATAATATAATTGGCTGATAAAACAGCATCGTCTGATGCCTGTTTAAGGCCATCTGCCCCGTGGCTGAGCATATAAGTAAGCGCACGGGTAAACATGCCCATTTGCCCGTGGAACGCGGTCAAACGACCAATACTGTTTGGAACGTCCATGCCCTCAACCAAAGCTAAGTCAGCATCATTTTCCAACAAAGGAACCGGCATATATGGGGCAACACGTTCTGAGAAAACCACAGGCCCACTGCCAGGGCCGCCACCACCGTGTGGGGTGGAAAATGTTTTATGCAGGTTAAGGTGCATGGCATCAATGCCCAGATCGCCAGGCCTTACCCTGCCCATAATGGCGTTAAAGTTAGCACCATCACAATAAAACAGCGCACCAACCTCGTGCACAGCGTCGGCAATTTCAATAATTTCACGCTCAAACAAACCACAAGTATTGGGGTTGGTCAGCATTATCGCGGCACAGTTTTCGTCTAAATACTCTTTTAACAATGCGGCATGGACACGGCCATCAGCCTCAGCAGGAATGGTTTTTACCTTATAACCACAAAGTGTTGCGGTGGCAGGGTTGGTGCCGTGGGCGCTTTCAGGAACTAAGACATATTCCCGTGGGTTACCTGCAGCCTCATGCGCCGCACGAATAGCCATCAAACCACACAGCTCACCGTGGGCACCTGCTTTTGGCGACATCGACACCGCAGGCATTCCTGTCAGCTCCTTAAGCCAATGGCTTAGTGTATCCATAACTTGTAGCGCACCCTGAACCGTTGATTGTGGTTGCAGGGGGTGAATGTCGGCAAAGCCTGCCAGACGTGCCATTTTTTCATTCAGGCGCGGGTTATGCTTCATGGTGCAAGAACCAAGCGGATATAAACCCATATCAATGGCGTAGTTTTTGCGGCTCAAACGTGTGTAATGGCGCAACACTTCAGGTTCGCTCAACCCTGCAATACCAATGTCTGAATTTCGCTCCAACCCACCTAGTGAGCTTTCAAACTCGCCGCAACTTGGCAGGTCAACACCGCTAGTGTGAATGTTGCCCAGCTCGTATGAAAGTGGCTCTTCAATATCCAGACCGTAATTGCCTGTTGAAGTTTGAATACCTTTGTTAGGTGCATTTTTTTCAGGTTGTGACGGCCTGCCCTGACGGTTCATCATGACAATACCTCCCACAAAGCAGTCACTAATGCGGCGATATCACTCTCGCTAACACATTCGGTTGCCGCCATAAGCAAAATATTATCCAAGCCATCAGCATTAGGGAAAAGCCGCGAAGCAGGAACACCTGCTAAAATTTCTTTAGCGGCTAAGGCTTCAACCACCTCGGTGGCGGGTTGTGGCAGCACCACAGCAAGCTCGTTGAAAAAACTATTGCTTAGCACTTCAACGTCTGAAACTTTGCCAAGTGCCGCTTTCAGATCGACCGTATGCTTGTGATTTAGCTTGGCTAGCGCTCTAAAGCCAGCCTCACCCAGCAGGGTCATGTGAATGGTAAAGGCCAGTGCACAAAGACCAGAGTTTGTGCAAATGTTACTGGTGGCCTTTTCCCGCCTGATATGTTGTTCGCGGGTAGACAGGGTTAAAACATAGCCGCGCTTACCAGTGGCATCTTCGGTTTCGCCGCACAAACGACCGGGCATTTGGCGCAAAAACTTTTGTCTGGTGGCGAACAGGCCAAGGTATGGCCCGCCAAAGTTTAGGCCATTGCCGATAGATTGCCCTTCGCCCACCACAATATCTGCACCCATTTCACCCGGGGACTTTATAGCGCCAAGGGAGATGACCTCTGTAACGACCACAACCAAAAGCGCACCGTTTTCATGTAATTTTTCAGCCAATGGGGTCAGGTCTAGCACTTCGCCAAACACATTGGGGTTTTGCACCACCACACATGATGTGTCCTTGTCCACCAATGCCATTAAGGCATCAATATCAGCCTTGGCATCGTGCGGGGTTGGGCTTAGGCTTTCAACATTATCATCGGTAAAGCTGGTTAGGGTTTTTGCAACATCGCCGTAGTGACCATGCAGGTTGCCAGAAAGAAACGCATTTTTGCGTCTGGTGACACGGCGGCTCATCAAAACAGCCTCGCCGCAACCAGTGGAGCCATCATAAAGCGAGGCGTTTGCCACATCCATACCAGTTAGCTGTGCTACTTGGGTTTGAAATTCAAACAAACACTGCAGGGTTCCTTGCGATATTTCTGGTTGGTATGGGGTGTAGGCGGTTAAAAACTCGCCCCGTTGAATTAAGTGGTCAACAGTTGCAGGCACGTGGTGCTTGTAAGCACCTGCCCCTAAGAAAAATGGCACACTGCCTGCGGAGATGTTTTTGGCGGCCATTGAAGACATTATCTTCTCAACCTCCATCTCGCTAGCGTGGCTTGGCAGGTCGAAACTAACGCCCTGCTGGGCACTTTTTGGTACGTCCACAAACAGATCGTCCACGGATGCGACACCAACGGTATCTAGCATTTCACTGCGGTCAGTATCACTTAGGGGTAAATAGCGCATTATTCCAAGCCTTCCACAAATGCGTTATAGTCTTCTTCGCTCAACATGCCATCCAGTTCGCTCATGTCTGACAATTTAATTTTGAAAAACCACGCATTGTCCATAGGGGAAGAGTTTACAGTTTCAGGAGCGTCTTCCAGTGTGCCGTTAATTTCAACTATTTCACCAGTTACGGGGGCATAAATTTCAGATGCCGCTTTCACTGATTCTACAACCGCAACTTCGTCACCCTTGGCAAAACTGTCGCCCGCAGGTGGCAGTTCCACAAACACCACATCACCCAGTGCTTTTTGGGCATAATCGGTAATACCAACTGTGCCAACATCGCCATCCATTTTTATCCACTCGTGGTCTTCAGAATATTTAATCATAATGTTTCCCTCAGTTTTAAGTCTTATGCTTTTGGTTTTTTATAATATCGTTGTGTCACAAATGGTAATTTCACCACCTTTGCTGGTCTTGGTTTGCCGCGAACAATTAGTTGAACCGCCGTACCCTCAGCGCTGTGATCTGACGCCACATAGCCCATAGCAACAGGCCCGCCGAAAGTGGGACCAAAACCACCACTAGTAATTTCTCCGATGGTTTTACCGTTCATATCTTGAATTTCTGTATGCTCTCTGGCAGGGGCGCGTCCTTCTGGCAATATGCCCACACGCTTTCGCGTCGTGCCATTTTCCAGCTCGGCCAATACTCTATCAGCCCCTGGAAAACCACCATTTTCACGGCGGCTTTTGCCAATTGCCCAAACCAGATCACCCTCAACAGGGCTGGTTGTGGTGTCAATATCATGACCATAAAGACACAAGCCCGCCTCTAAACGCAGGCTATCTCGCGCACCTAAACCAATTGGCTCAACATCAGGGTGAGCTAATAATTTTTCGGTAATTTTTACTGTATCAGCATTAGGAATTGAAATTTCAAACCCATCTTCACCAGTGTAACCACAGCGTGAGACAAAACAATTTACACCATCAATGTCTGTTTCAATTGCGCTCATAAACGCCATGTCAGCAACTTCGGGGCAAATTTCAGCCAGTATATTAGCCGCCATTGGCCCTTGCAGGGCGATAAGGGCGCGATCTTCTATACGTTTCAGGGTTGCAACACCTGCCAATTTTTCTTCAATGTGGGCAAAGTCTTGGGTTTTACACGCCGCATTAACCACCAAAAACAGACAGTTGTCACCGCTCCATCTGGTGACCATCAGGTCATCTAGAATACCACCACTGTCGTTTAGCAACATGGTGTAACGCATACGCCCAGTTTTTAGCCCGGCAATATTACCCGGCACCAAGCTTTCAAAACTGGTGGCAATGTCTGCGGCACCTGTGCCACGCAGAAATGCTTGCCCCATGTGCGACACGTCAAAAAGACCCGCCTTTTCACGAACATGCAGATGCTCGCCCATAACACCAAGCGGGTATTGCACTGGCATGGCATAACCCGCAAAAGGTACCATTTTTGCACCCAATGACAGGTGCAGATCGTAAAGTGGGGTATTTAATATATTATTGTCGCTCATATTCGTTCCTGTGACAGTTTTACAAACAGCTACAACCATTTGTATTGGGCGCAAAACGTCCTTACTGGCAAGCCAAACGGCCAACCATTAAGATCGCACGCCCCCTCTGTCACGGAACCTGAGAGATTTAGCCTATAAAACTTTACAGCAAAGAATTACAAGCGTTACCCCTTCGGTGAGATTTTATTGCTAAAATCTGCTTTCCAGAGTCCCATTTCCTAGCGGTCCTTTTGCCTGAGAGTTTCCGGGGCGGTTGCTCCTTCGGCGACAAGGGAAAAAATCCTTATTCTCTCCCGCTAGAAAATACACGAAATTTGCATATCGTGCAGGGTTCCACCGATCAGTGTGGAATGGAGATAATAGGCAATGAAACGGGTAAGTCAACTATAGGAATTAGCCCCTGCAACTAGCGTAGGGCGTTATAGGCAACATCCTCGGCTGAGAGTTGAAAACCAATAAGAAGCTCATAATCGTAACGCCTTGCAATATCAAGATTATCAAAGGTTTGAACTATGGTTTCTGTAGTTGAGGCATGCTTTGAACCAGGGGTAAAATTAAGTGTAGTTTGGTAAATTTGCTTTGCTGTTATCAGATGGTTATCACGCAAAAGCACCACATAATATGGCAGGGTTATAGAATCACCCTCAAACTTGGGGCCCTTTTCAGCATTTATATTAAACGCTACGTCAAAACGAATAATGTCTTCTTGCAAGCAAGAGCTTCTTACCCTTGAAATGGTGGCGTTATACGCAACATCTTCGACATTGCGTTCGGCACCTTCAAAATGGGTAACCGTGCCTGTGTTTGAAACAATAGCTACTGCAGGGCAATTTATTTGCACAAATTCAAGAGGGTTGTCCGTACAACCAGCCAAGCTAGCGGAAAGCAAACCCACGACAGCTATTTTCTTCACAAAACTCATTGGGTTTTCCCTGTTTTTAAAATTACTTTTGTTATTAAACATCTAGGCGATTATGTGAACCATCACATATGGCGCCCTTCTTACTATGCTTACAGCCACAAAAAAAGACCCGCTTTGTTTGTGGAGCAATATATTTTTCCGGCTCAAACCCTGTTCCAACATGGCTACCGTCGCAAAACGGTTGTGACCGCGACTTTCCACAAGCGCACCACATGTAAGTCTTACCCTCAATAACATCCTCAAAATAAGGTGATTTTTGGGCAACATGGGGCGTTAACGTGCTTTTTTTATCATTATCGGTCATTATGAGTAACTTTCATGTGATGTTTTATAATTGTGCCATCATATGAAAAGAAATTGCACATCACAAGATGGAGCGTGAGGAAAACTTATTATATTTAAAGAGATTATTTGAACCTTTACCCGCTTCACTTTAAAAGGAGTGTTGGATATATCCATTAAAGGAACAATAGAAGTGCCAGAAATACTAAAATCAGAAAAACAGAAGCTAGACATTTACATAGCTGAACCCAGAGGGTTTTGCGCTGGGGTTCATCGGGCCATTCGTATTGTTGAACGCGCGTTGGAACGATTTGGCACGCCTGTTTATGTTCGCCATGAAATTGTTCACAACCGCTTTGTGGTTGAAGGGTTAGAGAAAAAAGGTGCTATTTTTGTTGATGAACTAGACGATGTGCCATCGGGTGCACCTGTGGTTTTTTCTGCTCATGGGGTGGCAAAGTCTGTCCCTGCCGAGGCTGAAAAACGCAAACTAACCTATGTGGATGCCACCTGTCCGTTAGTGTCTAAGGTTCACCGAGAAGCCGAACGTCACGAGCGGATGAAACGGCACAGCATTTTAATTGGCCATGCTGGTCACCCTGAGGTTATTGGAACATTAGGGCAGGTTGGCATCGGTGCAATGACACTAATAGAAACAGTGGAAGATGTGGCAAAGCTTAGCTTTGCTGAGGGAACTGAGATGGCCTTTGTTACCCAAACCACCCTTTCGGTTGAAGATACAGCAGACATTATTGCCGCGTTGAAAAACAAGTTTCCGCAAATTGATGCCCCTAAAAAAGAAGACATTTGCTATGCCACCACCAACAGGCAAGAGGCGGCAAAAGCAATTGCTGAAAAATCAGAGAAAGTTATTGTTATTGGAGCGCCAAACTCATCCAACTCATTGCGCTTGGTAGAGGTTTCCAACAGAAATGGCAGTCAGGCATTGTTGTTAGAGCGTGCCAAAGATATAGAATGGAGCTGGTTGGATGGGGTTAAAACCCTTGGCCTTACTGCTGGCGCGTCGGCACCAGAGGTGCTGGTGGAAGAGGTGGTTGAAGCCATAAGCAAGCGCTTTGATGTTACCATTCACAATATACAGACCAGCGAAGAAAATATGACCTTTAAACTACCGCCAATGATGCAGAACGCGAAATAATCTTATGGCTATTTTCACACCAGTTAGCTTTGACCAAGCTGTTAGCTTTGTTTCAGGCTATGAAATTGGCTCGCTTCAAGAGCTTGTCCCCATTGAGGGCGGAATTGAAAACACAAATTACAAGCTAATAACCAACAATGCCGCATATATTTTAACCCTGTTTGAAGCGCGCACCCCAAGCGAAGCCTTGCCCTTTGTGTTTGACGTGTTGCGCCACCTAGCCGCAAAAAACCTGCCCGTTGCTAAGCCTGTGGCAAGTAAATCAGGTGATTTTTTCCAAAAGCTAAATGGGCGCACTGCCGCAATTGTCAGCTTTTTAAACGGTAGCTCGACAGACACCCCAAACGAAAAACATTGCATGGATGTGGGCAGGTGTTTGGCTGAACTGCACTTGGCAAGTGATGGTTTTACTGGACAGCGCGCAAACCCCTTTGGCTTGGATAGGTTTGAAGCTTTTTATAATGGCATTACTGGCAATTTGGACCATATTGAAAATGGCCTGAGCCAACTGATAGCTGATGAAATTACACACCTAAACAGCCAAGCACAAGATGAACTGCACAGACTGCCAAGTGGCATTATCCACGCCGATTTTTTTCCTGACAATGTGCTATTTGATGACGTGTCAGGTGAGGCCCCTAAAATAAGCGGGCTAATAGATTTTTATTACGCCGCCATTGATAGTTTTGTCTACGACCTAGCCATTACCCTAAATTGTTGGGCGGGCGACGAGCAAGGCGGACTGAATGTTGAAAAGTCAAAAGCATTGTTAAGGGGATATGAAAGCAAACGCGCACTTTCAGACGTTGAGAAAAAAGCCATGAACACCATGCTTCGCATAGCGTCACTGCGGTTTTTATTATCCCGCGCCCACGACTGGTTTTTACCAACAGATGGTCAAACGGTTGCTAAAAAAGACCCATTAGAATATGTCAGAAAATTAAAGTACCATCAAAAGCAACAAAACTATGAGGGGTTTGGTTTTTAATATGAACAGTAAACTAGTTGAAATTTTTACCGATGGCGCCTGTTCAGGCAACCCCGGCCCCGGTGGTTGGGGGGCGTTGTTACGCACTGGCAAGCAGGAAAAAGAGCTGTATGGCGGCGAGGCTGAAAGCACCAACAACCGCATGGAACTGTTGGCGGCTATTGAAGCCCTAAACGCCCTGAAACGCCCCTGCCAAGTTCACCTTACCACCGACAGTGTTTACGTAAAAAACGGAATTACCACGTGGATACATGGCTGGAAGAAAAACGGCTGGCGCACTTCAAACAGAAAGCCCGTAAAAAATGCCGACCTGTGGCAAGCGTTGGAAGAAGCTGTCACCCAGCATGACGTTAGTTGGTTTTGGGTAAAGGGGCACGCAGGCCACGCCGAAAACGAACGCGCAGACGAACT
>DAOWAS010000079.1 GCA_030634465.1 Alphaproteobacteria bacterium
AAAATATGGCGTGACGAATTGCGCAACAAACCAAGGCCAGAGCCACGGGTTGGTTTAAAGTCTGCAGTTTTGGGGTCACCCTTGAAACGATATTCTCTATAGCCCAGAAATGTGAAATTATCTTCCATAAGCCAAGATACAAATTCCTGAGTCTCGCGGGCACCACCAGTATCTTTTAATGACTTGTGCTGACCTAAAACCTTAATCGTATCTTTGGCGCGCTCTACCATCAAAGGCCAGTCGTCTACGGCTAGGCGAACATCCTCCAGAATGCTATGAATATCTGCGCATAGCTGGCTTAGTTTATCGCCCTCCAAGCGGGTGTCTATTTCCATGAAAATAAACGATTCGCAACCCTTCTGCTTGGGCTTCTCATCCTCATAACTAACTATTTCATTGGTGCTGATACGCTGACCATTATTTTTACGCTCAACCATAATCATAGGATGGTTTAAAATGCGAATACCCAAGCGACGCACCACCGTTAAACCAGAGGTAACGCTATCAACCAAGAACGGCATGTCATCATTTATAATTTGAATTACAGTGTGCTGGCTGGTCCAGCCATCTTTTTTTTCTGTGGGGTTAAAAACCCGAACAAGCGGGGTGTTGGCTTTTCTTTTTTCAGAAAACTGCCACATGCTTTGAGCAACAGCTAGCAAAGTTTTTGCGGGAATTTCCGCAATCGCCTCTAGTGCTACAGATGTATAAAATGCTTCTATGAAACGTGTTAAATCGTTTTTATCGCCAGCAATTTTTGTAGATTTCGCAATTTGACAAACCTTGGAAATAATTTCCGCTTTATGGTCCACCGCTGCCATCTCTTTTCCCCGTATATGTTATTTTTTATTTGGCTTTATCGCCCTTTTTATTACGGGATCAACAAAACTTCTTTTTTCAGTCAAAGGTTTTATTATTTCAACCACACCGTCAGCCGAACCCCGCCTTCCTAACAATAGTACAAACTCATCATCTCCAGCCACATCTACCTCAACCTTACCTATGGCTTTTTCACTTCGTAGTTTTTCTTTAGCCGCTTCTAAGACAACATCGCCCGCAATGCCCTTGTCTTCTCGTTTTGATATCCGCTCGGCCTGAACACAACCCTTAATGCCACCGGGCTGGTTTGCCAAAAACCCTGACAGGGTTTCTGATGTCTGTCCGTTTCTGCGGGCAAAACTCAAAGCGGCGGCATATTCGGTAATGCGGGTTTTATCAAACTCTTTGCCAAACACCAGCTTTATTATTGGGGTGAATGGGGCGCGCAATTGCTCTCTAATTCCTGTGGCTTTTAAAATTGATAAATATGTATCGCGGTCTTGTTGCGACTGTTCATACAAAGCAAAGGCCTTGGCTAAAACATCATAAAGCGAAAGGCGCGAGCGTTGATCCACATGCACAACACCATCTGCCGCTGTTCTGCCATCTGCCAAAACATTAAAGAAAGGAACATCGTTTTCTTCCTCTAATTCTTCTGGTTCTGGGGTGTCATCCTCTGTTTCAACAACAGGCTCTTCTTCAGGTTCTGTAGCAATCGCCGCAACTGACGGAGCATCGTCCACATCAGCAAAACCATCAAACCCTGTTTCTTCACCAACCTCGGCTATGCTACCTGCAAAACCCTCATCGCTTTCAACTTCTTCGCCTTGGTCAAACCCACTATCCTCATCATAAAAAACAATTGAGCTTTCTTCAGTAACCACTTCTGACATTTCGTAAGCTTCGCCCTCGAAACTATCGGCCCTGTCGTCAAAACCTAAATATATATCTGATGGTACATCGCCCGTACCAAGGTCAGAGCGCTCGGACGTTGCAATATCAGATATATGAAATGCCTCACCCTCATAGCTATCGGCATAAACATCAAAACCGGAAAGACGCTCTTTTTCATTAAAATCATCTTCTGTAACAGGGTGTTCAAAGGCATCTTCAGCCTCAAACCCACCGTCTTCTGACAACGCTTCATCAAACTGCGAGGCGCCATCTGCGCCACTATCAAATGAAGGATCGGCATCAAATGAAAGGTCAGCCGCTAGTGCAGCAACATCTGCTTCAGGGTCTGACAACACGCCCCAAACAAACTGCACCGAACCAGATGCGCCAAAAGGCATTAACATGCCTATTGATGGATGGTCCAACGAGCCACCAAGCAAACCCGCATCAAACTCAATGGGTTTAAAACTATTTTGAATTTCAGAAAACTCGGTGGCTAAGCTTGCCAACAAACTGTCTGGCGCAACTGTGTCTAGCGACGTTCCTGCCTTTAAAGCTGACGCGCCGTCACCTGCAAATATCTCTTTACCAGCAAAGCTGACAACAGGGCTTTTGTCGTGGCCAACAATAGCGACCAAAAAACTATGCGTTTTAAATTCGCTTAATTGTTCTGCGGTTAGGTCGGCAATGGTAGGCATGGCACGCCCAGACAATAGCGACAACCAGTATTGGTGCGCCTTTTCATGTCTTCCACTGTCAGTAGATGTGGTCAAGCTAACCCCCTACACTTTCTTCACGTTTAACATTCACAGATCGTCGGCCCCTTAACATTGTTAAAACCATATGCATTGCAACAACCTAGCTTAAAACAACATAGTTAAAATGTTTGGCACAACTTATCCGCCATTGCAAGGAGTTGTCTTGCTTTTCGAACTGACAGTTCGGTTGAAAAATAAAACGAAACAGCTTGCTGTGCTTTTTGGCTTGCCAATATTGTTTTTGGGGGTCATGTTTCTTCTCGTGATATTAGGGGGAATATATGAGCGACTATAACTGGCCTAATTTGTGTGAGATGTTCTTTCAACAAGCAGAGAGCAACAAAGACAAGCCATTTCTTTGGCAAAAGAAGGGTAAAGAATTTGTTGCAATATCGTGGGCAGAAGCGGCGGCAAGCGTCACAATTTTAGCTAGTCACCTGCGAGAGCTGGGCATAGTTGAAGGTGACCGTGTTGTTATAATTTCTGAAAGTCGTCCCGAATGGTGCATAAGCGATCTTGCCATTATGGCGGCTGGTGCTATCAGCGTTCCTGCATACACAACCAACACCACACGCGACCATTTACATATTTTAGAAAACAGTGGTGCCAAGGCCGCCATTCTTTCCACCAAGGCGCTTGGTAAACACTTTTTACCCGCCGCCCACCAATCTGATGCCCTGCAAATAGTTATTGCCATGGAAAATCAGGATATTTCACAAAACATCAATGCTCAGGTTTATGACTGGCAGGAAATTTTATCCAAAGGTGCTGTGGATAGTGATGCCATACGCAACTATGTTAAAAACATCTCAGGTAAACAAACCGCATGTTTAATCTACACCTCAGGCACAGGTGGCGCACCCAAAGGGGTTATGCTTCACCACAATTCAATAATGCATAATTGTGTAGGTGCTAGCGAAATTACCGATCTGCTAACCATTAATCACCACAGGTTTTTATCGTTCTTGCCACTATCCCATGCATACGAACATTCTGCTGGGCAGTTTTTCCCCATATTTCTTGGTGCTGAAATTTACTATGCCCAGTCCCTAGACAAGCTTGCCACCAATTTTATTGAAACCAGGCCAACAATAATGACCGTGGTGCCAAGGCTATTTGAAATGTTGCGATTAAAAATAACCCGCGGCATTGAAAGCGAGGGTGGTTTAAAGAAAACGCTGTTTAAACGTGCGCTGAAGTTGGGCGAAAAACGCCATTACGGTACGCAAAACATTTTCAACCGAATTGAAAATATATTTTTAGATATATTGGTGCGTAAAAAAGTTAAAGAAAAATTTGGTGGGAAAATTGAAGCCCTTATTTCAGGTGGCGCACCGCTTAACCCTGATGTTGGTATGTTTTTCTGGGCGCTGGGCATGCCATTGTTGCAGGGTTACGGTCAAACCGAAAGCGCGCCTGTTATTTCCGCCCAACTACCAGGACAAGTGTCTGTTGGCACCGTTGGCCCGCCATTAAGAAACACTAGTGTTAAAATAGCAGAAGATGGTGAAATTTTAATTCAGGGCGATTTGGTTATGCAGGGTTACTGGCATAATGATGATGCCACAAAAGCTGTGCTTGTTGATGGTTGGTTACACACTGGCGATGTGGGGCACATTGACGATAATGGTCACATAAACATAACCGACAGAAAAAAAGACATCATTGTTTTGGACAAGGGTGACAATGTTTCGCCCCAGCGCATTGAGGGTATTTTAACCTTGGAACCTGAAATTGCCCAAGCCATGATTTACGGCGAAGCAAAGCCACATTTGGTGGCGCTTTTGGTGCCTGACCCCGACTGGCTAAAAGAATGGGCTTTAAAACACGACAAAGAAGGTTCAACCATTGGCGCTCTACACCAAGACGAAGATCTGAAAAAGGCACTATCAAGCGTGGTTAGCAGGGTAAATAGCGGGCTTTCAAATTTAGAAAAAATTCGCCGCTTCACACTGGCGTGGGAAGGTTTCAGCATTGAAAACACGCAAATGACCCCAACCCTGAAAATTCGCCGCCACATTATTTCGGCTGAATATAATGAAGATTTAGAGCGACTTTATAAAAAATGAAGCAAACAACCATATCGCCAAAACCTGATGCAACATCACCTGCAGGGGCCGACATTCGTTTTATTATGGATGGCACCACTGGTAATATGATCCACAGCACGGTTAAACCCAAACAGGTTAATCGTGCTACCGTCCACGCCACAGTTAGTGAATTTTGGCACGTGTTAGAGGGTAGTGGTGAAATTTGGCGTAAAGACAGCACGAATGAGACCACTACCAAGATGGAGGCTGGCACCTCTATAGACATTCCTGTAGGCACAGCCTTTCAATATAAAAATACTGGTAATGCTGATCTGAAATTTATATGCATTGCGATGCCTCCATGGCCTGGCGACGATGAAGCAACCTATGTTGATGGTGTTTGGCAGCCCACTGTTTGATAAATTAAAATCAATTATTCCACAATCATTCCCATGTAAGGGGTGGATAATTGGGATAGTCCAACTCTATATTTTCCTCGCCCGAAGCATCTCTTCTTATGGCCTCGCTACGTAGTTCTATTAATGCACCCGCCAAGCCATAACGCATTTTACTTAACTGACCCCAATAAAACATAAACTCTTCGTTATCACCCTCACCACTAACACGGAGCCTTAATTTGGGACCAACAATGGCATAGCCACTTGTAATGCGTGCTGTTTGCTCGGCTTCATAAAGCGCAATTTCACCCAACAATGCTTTTAACTGGTCAGACTGTTCGAACTGTTCGGACTGTTCTGCCGTAATGCTTACCGCATCAGCATTAAGCAAATCAGTAAAATGGTCTTTGGTGTCTTCCAAACTAACCGATGCCGCATCTAACCATTTGTGCATAGTGTCCCTGTTAAGCAAGGTTTCAGTTTCAGGGTCAACCACCAGAACCGTTGGTGTGCCAAACATAATGGGCAGGCCAAAGCGGCTAACCAAATTCATATTTACTTCAAAAAAACCAATGTCCACATATAGCAGTTCGTAATTTTCAGCTATTAGCCCCACCATTTCGTTGGACTGAAAACGCTGCGCCAAACCCAAACTATCGTGGCACCAATTGGCACCAAGAACAATTATTGCCAGCTTGTCTTCAGCTTTTGCTTTTGCCAAAACATTGTCAATGTCTGCCACGGCATCTTCGGTGTGGTGAAATGGTCTTGGCTCTTCGGCTGTATTATCAGCATTTGCGGTTGGGGCTATAAACAAACCCACCAACAACACAAATAAAATAAACTTATTCTTCATAGCCAAACTCCTTCTGTTTTTTATAACACTAAAAATCAAATTACACACCCCTCACGCTCAACTCACAACCACCCACTTTTTTTTGAAGTTAGTTGATAAGACCACCACACCTGTCTGCATTACAGTCATCTGGTTTTTTATTGTTTCCTTTAGGTGTTGAAATGCAAAGAACCACAAAGCCAGCAACAAAGCCCTGGGATGGCTATTGGAACTCTAGCAGGTTGTCCTCGTCTAGCGACATAAACCCTACTGGAATTGCTGATCATATTGCCCATGACTGGGCTGATTTTTTTGCCAAAATTAAAAACGGGGCTTCCATTTTGGATATATGCACTGGCAACGGTGTGGTGCCTCTTATTGCCCTTAAGGCCGCCAAAGAAAAACATAAAAAAGTTTCTATAACTGGAATTGACCAAGCCAATATTAAGCCTGCACACAACATAACACCAGAACGAGCTTTATTGCGGGAGGTTAACTTTATGGGCGGCGTAGATGTGTCCACCCTGCCTTTTAAAAACAATAGCTTTGACATGGTAACCAGCCAATATGGCCTAGAATATACCAATTGGCGTAAGACCATTGCTGAATTAACAAGGATTTTAAAGCATGGGGGCGTGGGGCGCTTTGTTATTCACGCCAGTGATGGCCACATAATTAAACACAATGTTCCAAAAATAAAGCTGTATGAAACTGTTATTACTGCAAAATTATTCGAAAAAACAGAACAAGCCATGCTATCGGCATGGCGTGTAGACAATAGAGTGTTGGCTAACAATCACAAAAATCGAGCAATTGTTAAAAAGCATTTGATGGTTTTTAATTCAACACTATCCAGACTTCAAAAAAAATTTACAGGTATGGACCAAAGACAAGAATTTAACGCTCTGTTTTCAATTCTTACCCAAGCCCTAACCCACCGAAATAGATTTCAAGGGGAGAGCCATATCACCCAGTGGGTTAAGGGAAACAAGCAAGAGTTTACCCAAAGACGCTTACGTCTAATTGAGTTGCAAGCAGCGGCAAAAGATAAAAAAGATATATCTAAAATATTAACTGTTATGAGAGGTCTGGGGTTAGAGGTTAGCTCATCATCAGAACTAACAATGCCAGGCACAGATAGTTTAATTGGTTATGCCATAACCATAAAAAAGCCCAACACCAACTGACAATTAATTGCGGTGATTGAACGCAAAGACCCACTCAGGTAACAAAAAAGGCCACCCAAAGGTGACCTTTTTGTTAACTGGAGCGGGCGATGAGATTCGAACTCACGACATTCACGTTGGCAACGTGATGCTCTACCCCTGAGCTACGCCCGCATTCCAACTATCAAACAGTT
This sequence comes from Alphaproteobacteria bacterium, assembly GCA_030634465.1. Taxonomy (GTDB): domain Bacteria; phylum Pseudomonadota; class Alphaproteobacteria; order Sphingomonadales; family SMXR01; genus DAOWAS01. The sequence continues at coordinate 7,095 of DAOWAS010000079.1, forward strand.
TTCATTCAAATAAAATTCAACTGCGGCGCGGATAATAGGGCTTATGTCTTTTATTGCAACCATAAAAATACCGCTCTTTTAAAAAATTCACTTATTTTAGCAAAAAACCTGCTATTTAAGAGCTTAAGTAAACAAAAAGGACAGCCATGAGCGAAGAAAACATCATAGAAACAGCCACCGCAGCCCCACAAAACAATAATGGGCTGATAAAAAGTATAAATGCCGACAGTTTTGTAGAAGATGTTGTTGAACAATCGCAAACCACACCCGTGATTGTAGATTTTTGGGCTGAATGGTGCGGCCCATGCAAACAACTAACACCCGCCTTAGAAAAAGCAGTGCTAGCGGCGGCGGGCAAAGTTAAGCTGGTTATGGTTGATGTGGACAAAAACAAAGAATTAGCAGCGCAACTGCAAATACAGTCTGTTCCCACTGTTATGGCGTTTTCAGGCGGCCAACCTGTTGATGGTTTTCAAGGGGCAGTTAGCGAAAGCCAAATTAAAGCATTTATAGAAAAACTGGCTAAAGACCAACCACCAAGCCCCACCGAACAGTTGTTGGAGATGGGTCGCGAAGCTTTCGATAATAATGATTACGCAGGTGCAATGCAGGCATTTGGTCAAATTGTTCAAGCTGACCCCACCCAGTTTGACGCAGTTGGCCTGCTAGCCAGAACATATATAAAACTAGATCACCTGAATGAAGCCGAGCAATTGTTGGCAACAGTGCCACAAGAGGGCAATAACAACGCTGAAATAAGCGGGGCAGTAGCGGCACTTGATATGGCAAAACAGGGCCAAGATGCGGGTGATGTGGCAGAACTGCGCGAAAAAGCCAACAATGATCCAGATAATTTTGAGGTTCAGTATGAACTGGCCCTAGCCCTGCAAGCCAAAGGCGAGTTTGAAGAGGCGGGCGAGGTGTTGTTAAGCATAATAGCCAAGGACAATAGCTGGAACGATGGTGCGGCGCGGGAGCAAATAGTTAAAATGTTTGAAGTAGCAGGACAAACATCTGAATTTACCCAAAAAACCAGACGAAAACTGTCTTCACTGTTGTTTAGATAGCTGTTCAGATAGCAAAAACATTTCGGTTGCGTTATGAAACTAGGTATCTAGCTCGGTTGGCAGGGACTTTCCCTCCAACAGTTTGGGCAGGTCGCCCACAGTTCCCCTAGCATGGTGCATGAAAAACTTTCGCAAAGGCGGTATGTGGTTTACCACCTCTAAGCCAATGGCGCGGGCGTATTTCAAGGGTTTTATGTTGTTTGAAAACAGCCTTGTCAGGCCATCCATAGTGGCAATTAAAGTCATGTTGTCAAAACGGCGCCACTGAACATATTTTTCCAACACCGCTTCACTACCAATGTCTTCGCCCGCCAGCTTTGCTGTGTTTAGCACCTCTAACAGTGCGGCAACATCACGGTAGCCAAGGTTTAGACCCTGCCCTGCAATGGGGTGAATGCCGTGGGCGGCGTCACCCACCAAAACCATGCGCTCGTCGCGGTAACGTTCGGCAAACTGCATACTTAGCGGATAGTTCCACACAGGCCCCGCAACCGTTATCTCGCCCAGAAAACCGCCAACTCTTTTTTGAATTTCCGCCACTAACGCTCTGCGATTAAGTTTTAAAATTTCTGGCGCTATGTCTGAACCCACCGACCACACTAACGACGAACGGTTGCCGGTAAGGGGCAGTATAGCAAAAGGCCCGTCTGGCAAAAAACGTTCGTGGGCAATGCCCATGTGCGGGTGTTCGTGTTCAATGGTGGCAACAATGCCTACCTGATGGTAAGACGCAGTAACCAAACCAATGTCAGCGCCTTCTCTAAGCGGACTGCGCCGCCCCTCAGCACCAACCAACAGCTTGGCTGATATTGTTTTACCGCTTTTTAATGTGGCAGTAACGCCGCCATCATCATTATTTTGGTGTGCAACCAAATGATCCGGGGCAAACAGCTTTATATTTGGTAATTGCTCCAAGCGTTTGAACAAAGCCTGTCTATTGTGGCGGTTTTCAACCATATAACCCAAAGGGCCATCGCCTAACTCATCTTTATCAAAATGTAAAAACAGCGGAACATTGCTGTCTGTAACCCTTATTTCATCAATGGGCTGAACCAAACCTTTTAGAAATGGTGAAATTGCCAAAGCATCAAGCATTTTATAAGATGCAAACGCAACAGCAGATGCCCGACCGTCAAAATCTTTATCCAACAAACCATCAGGGGTCGCAATGTCAACCACAGCAACCCCAAACCCGCTAACAGCAAGGCCGCAAGCCAGTGTTAAGCCAACCATTCCGCCGCCCGATATTAAAACATCAAACTGTTCTGGTTTTGGCTCTTTGCTTGTTTTTTTTGGGTTTGTAGCCACAATATTTCCTTTTATTCATTGGCCAGATTACCCTTAAGTTATAGGAAGCCAAGCCCACCCACAAGGCAAATTGGTACTGGTTCAGCCGCCAAGCATATGATTAAACAGACGATTAATAAGCCTTGGCATACAAATGGTGCTGGCAGAATGGCAAGTATTGCTCTAACTTCGTTGCTTACAGGGGTTTTTGTGGCTAACAATGTTAAATTGCTAATATTTGTCACTAATATTTAAGTGTATTTGGAGAAGGTTGTTGGTGCGTCAGAGTAAAAAAAGCAAACATACACCTATAGTGTCAGAAGCTATTGTCAGCTTTGCTCGGGCTGCCAGTATTCGTGCTGTGGGCTTACTGCTAACCTTGTTGTTTGTGGCTCTTGTGGTTGCTATTGCCAGCTTTAACCCCGCCGACCCAACCTATAACACCGCAACAACCCTAATGCCTGAAAACTGGCTAGGTCTGCCTGGGGCATATACTGCTGATATTTTGTTACAAACAGTGGGCTTAGCAGGGGTGGTGTTGGGTTTACCATTTTTAACATGGGGTTGGCGGCTATTAACGCTTAAGCCGCTTCCGTGGTTTTGGTATCATATTTTGGCACTGCCATTTTTTGTTTTATTCACGTCAGCCACCTTGGCCGCAATTTCTGCACCAGATAACTGGCCCCTTACCACAGGGCTAGGGGGGGTTTTGGGACAGGTTATTTTTAACTGGACCGATCAAAGTTTTTTCAGCCTTACGGGTGTTTATGCCCCGCAGTGGGCGGTGGGTATTGTTTTTGGCTTAATAGCCGCGGCATTACTGGCGGTTTCATCTGGGCTGGACAGGGATGAATGGCGCAGTGTTGGGCTTTGGTCAGCCAAAACAAGCATGTATGTAGCCAAGCTTCCTTACATTTTAACCCTAAAAGCCTTGGGTCGTGAGGCTGCAGAAAGCGCAAGCCCAACCATA
>DAOWAS010000014.1 GCA_030634465.1 Alphaproteobacteria bacterium
CATTTCAGCGGTGATAATGCCTTTGCGGGCATAATGCATTTGGCTAACATTGGCACCGTCTTTGGCGCGAATTGGCTGCTTCTTGGCGGGGAACTCTGGAACCAAACGATCACCCTCGGCAAAGCCATTGTCTTCAGGCTTAACCGCGCGACCATCATAACTTTCCACATCGCCTCTAGCTTTAACCCACGCTTCGCGCACCCTTGGCAGGCCTGCTTTAATGTCCACTGTGGCGTTCGGGTCAGTATAAATGCCAGAGGTGTCATAAACCTTCAATGGCGCTTCGTTTGCTGATGGGTGCAGGCTAATTTCCCGCATGGGAACTTTAATATCAGGAAAAGTTTCACCCTCAATATACACTTTTTCACTGGCGGGCAGGCTGCCTGTGGTGATGTTAATCTTCATGTTTTTTTCAGGTGCGTTCATGGCTTCACTCCAAACGAATTAAAAAGGGTGATGCATGACTAAAGTGTAATCATCCATCCCTACGCCGAGGTTAATCGGATCAGGTTCAAAGGGTTGTAAACACTCTCAGCCAACTAAATGGCACCCCTTGGACAGCCGTAATGTCGCTGAAATGGGGGGTAACTGTCAATGATTATTTAGGTTAATTTTGGTTGCATTTTAACCACCTTTGGACGACAGTTGATGCTCATTATTTTTAGGGAAAAACGTGAGTAAAACAACCATATCAGCCGCGCTTATTGTCATTGGTGACGAAATTTTATCAGGCCGCACGCAGGACGCTAACTTGTCATATTTGGCTAAATGGCTGAACAATTGCGGTGTGGTGTTGGTTGAGGCACGGGTGGTGTTGGACGACGAAGCCACAATTATAAGCACAGTGAACGAACTGCGAGCCAAGCACACATATGTGTTTACCACAGGCGGCATTGGCCCCACCCACGACGATATTACATCCCTTAGCATTGCCAAGGCATTTGACGTGCCACTGGTTGAGGATGCCGAGGCGAGGGAATTAATGCTATCGCACAACCCAAACGACGTAACGCCTGAGCGTATGAAAATGGCGCAGGTGCCACAAGGCGCGCGGTTGATTAAAAACAGCTTAAGCAAAGCGCCCGGTTTTCAAATTGAAAATGTATTTGTCATGGCGGGTATACCCGCAATTATGCAGGTGATGTTAGATGACCTTGATGGTCACATTGAAGGTGCTGGCAAGGTGCTGTCAAAAACCATAAATGCCTTTGTGGGCGAAAGCCTGTTGGCGGCTGACCTTGGCATAGTGCAAAACAACTTTCCCGATACCGCCATTGGCAGTTATCCGTTCTACCGCGATGGGGTGCATGGTGCGGCACTGGTGGTGCGCGCGGTGGACGAGGGGCAAATTAACGCCGCCATAGATGAGATTAAGATACGCCTTAAAAAACGCAATTACCGTATGGAAGATGTTGAATAATAAATTCAACAGCAAGTTTCGGAAAGCTTAGCGTAAAAATCATGTTAAATTATCATTATGAATGAAAACATTTACCATAATGATGATGAGAAATGGTTGGCGGTTAAAGCACGAGATAAGCTTGCCGATGGCAGGTTTTATTTTGCTGTTGCTACCACTGGTATCTATTGCCGTCCGTCGTGTGGCGCGCGTCAGCCCAAGCGCGAAAATGTTAGCTTTTTTAGCGATGTTGCCAGTGCAGAAAAGGCAGGGTTTAGGGCGTGCAAACGTTGCCAGCCCAACCAACAACAATCATGGAATAAAAACCAAGAGCTTGTTACCACCGCGTGCCGCTATATTGAAAGTGCCGAAACCCCGCCAACCTTAAAGCAACTAGCCGCCAAGGTGGGCTTAAGCGAATATCATTTTCACCGGATTTTCAAGGAAGCCACAGGGGTGACGCCGAAAGCATATGCAAACAGCGTTCGGGCAAAAAATGTCAAGGACAGCCTGCGCACTGCTGATACTGTGACCGAGGCTATTTACGATGCTGGCTATGGCGCTAGCAGCAGGTTTTATGAAAAATCACAATCGTTTTTAGGCATGACCCCACAGCAGTTTAAAGCGGGCGGGCAGGGGCACACGGTGCATTACACAATAGTGCCATGCTATTTGGGTCTTGTGCTAGTGGCGGCCACGGATAAGGGCATTTGCTCCATTCAATTTGCTGATGATAGAGCAGAGCTGGAAGCACTGTTAAAACAGACATTTCCAAATGCTATGCTTGATGGTGGTGATGAAACATTCGCTACATTGGTGGCTAATGCAGTGGCATATATTGAAAATGGCAATAAAGCACACCAAGACCTGCCGCTTGATATTATGGGTACGGCGTTCCAACAACAGGTGTGGCAAGCCATTATGCAAATACCTAGTGGCAGTACGCTTAGTTATAAAAAGCTGGCTGAAAGCATGAACAAACCCACAGCGGCGCGTGCGGTGGCAAGTGCGTGTGCTAAAAACAACATTGCTGTGGTTATCCCTTGCCACCGTGTGGTGCGCGGCGATGGCTCATTAAGCGGCTATCGCTGGGGTGTCGAGCGAAAAGCCAAGTTGTTGGCTAAAGAGAAAGCTTAATGGACAAAGTCGGAAAACTTTAGTTATTTAGTTTCTATTGCGAGGTAATTTAAGGGAATTATGTGGTGTTATTAAGGGGTTGGGGGAAGGCTTGGTAGGTAAATTTGCGTGCTTATGGATTATTTCAATGAAGACGTATATATTATTCAAAGTTACACAACGTTAACAGTAAATTTACTTTTAATTTCTATTGAATAGGGGTAAAGTTGACTTATATGTCAATAAGTGATGAAATAGAAAAATATATTAAGAGTGGGAAACTAATAGATTATAAGGTTGGCTTTAGGTCACCTTCTATAAATAGAAGACGCTTGCTGATGATGGAAGAAGCTTATAAAGAATGTCCACCAACAGGAAACACTAAGAAAGGTTTACTTAATGGCCAAGGCCTAGGTCAAGCAAGAGTGGGCGTAGCAAACTTTATAAACGGAGATGAATTGTTGGCGGGGCAACACATAAAGAAACTATCACATAGTTCATTGTCGGATGTGTGGGAGTTGAAAAATCAAATTGGAAGCAGCGGAGCTTCAAGGCTCTTTGGATTTTTTGTTGAAAAAGATTGTTATATAGCAACTCACTTTCAATTAAGGCAAAAATTAGAAAAAACATCTGGCTCTAAATGGAATAAAGAAATGGAAAAGGTTATTACCAAAAGAGAAAAAATAATTCCAACTCTTAGAGTACATAGTAATAGTTCTGGTGCTTTTTCAACAACAACTAACTATGATTTTTACATAAGTAATTGGACATGAAAATGAGTGAACAAATAAATACCATACCAGAGGAAGAGTTATTATTTGAGCAATATAGATTAAAATCTAGATTTCAAAGTATTCTTATTAAGGCCTTTAGAAGGTTAAAGCTTGAAAAAGGTATAACTCAAAAGGATATCGCACAGTCACTGGGCGTTGACCCTGCTCTGATATCGAAAAGATTAAAAGGTGAAACTAATCTAACAATAGAGACAATAAGTGACTTAGCTACAGCTATGGAGATAGAGATATGTCCAAATGCCAAGTCTTGGTCTGAAATAGAAAACGACAATAAGCTGGAAATGCAATCAAATAAATATTCAGTGTGGAGTGAAAGTCTTTCTAACAAATTTACACTCGATGAATACAAGGTTGAGAAATCTAGATGTAAAAATAGCAGTAACATTAAAGATAATGTATCACTTTATTCAATAAAAATACCGGTTGTATTAGCCCAACCAAATCTAGAACAGACTGGTGTTAGCAATTCTAATACAATAAATATAATCCAACATCAAAAAAACCCATGGAAAACTAAAGAAATAGAATGTCAAAACTAAACTCAAATATTTATGCTACTTGTTTTTTTTGTGATGATATACGCCATGAAAACAATGGAAAAGAAATTATTATTGGAAAATATAATTCTGATATGATGATTCCATCAATACCACATGTTTTTAAAACCCTTAACATTCAAACAAGTCTATATTACCCAATCGAAAAGCCTGAAGAAGTAACCTCTATAGAGATCCTGAGAGATAATGAAGAAATTGTAAAAATAAACATAGAATTACCAAGCCCAAAAGAACATATAAACACTGAAGGTGCTGTCCTAGGTAAAGCTACATTAAATTTAGAATTAAAAGATTTTACTATAGATAGTACAGGAAGAATAAAAGTCTGGGTTAATACTAAAAGTAATAAAAAAATATATGCAGGTAGCATATTAATAAAGCATAAAGAAGTCATACCAAGCCAAGATTCTATAAATTTTATTGCTACATTAATGTCGCTGTATAATTCAGAAAGATTTGATAAAAAGGCTTTGGGTGTACAAATTTTGAAAACAATGAACAAACTTTTAGATGAACCAACTGCTAAATATAATGACAAAGACCTGGTTTTTGTTCCTCTACCAAAAAATGAGGTGCAAGTTTATTATACAAAATTGTATTCCAAGTCACCTACAGTGGTAATAAATTCAAAAAAGGAATCTTCTAAACTAAATATTATTCATAAAAATAAGTTTGGCTTCTTATTCAAAGATGAAAGGAAAGAGAGGACTGAAGTGAATATTCTAATTGAGGATAGTAACGATAAGTAGCTTTACTTAATCACAGCATCAAACCTCATTCTTCTTTTGTATACTGCGCACCTCGTAGCGGTGAGCTTGCTCACTAGCGTGAGAGATGCATATAACTGGAAACCGCTAGGTTGACCGCGGCTTATGCCGCGCACCTCGTAGCGGTGAGCTGACACTTGTGTCTGCTCACTAGCGTGAGAGATAAATAAAAGTAGTGGTGCCCTCTGCCGGAATCGAACCGGCATGGAGTTGCCTCCGAGGGATTTTAAGTCCCTTGCGTCTACCAGTTCCGCCAAGAGGGCATCTTAGGGTGTGTGTCTGGTATCGAGGCGCACATTATACGAGGTATATGCATTTTAAAACCCTGTTTTTCCTTTTTTTTATTTTTTTCATTTTTAGCAAAGTTCGGCTTTTGCTTGCACTGGGTAATTACCTCTAATATGCTTTTCAAAACAACTGAAAGGCTACCCCCATGAAAATCAAATCATTATTACTTGTGCTTGTTATGTTTATGGCGAGTTACAGCACGGCAATGGCGGCATCAAAGTCCAAAATTGACAGGCAAGTTGCAGCCGCAATTGAAGAGTTTAAAGAGATTGTTTCAGGTGGTGAAGACTTGTTAGAAGACGCTGAGGGCTATTTGGTTTTTCCAAAAGTTACCAAGGCGGGCTTGTTTATTGGTGGCGAAAAAGGTGAGGGCGCACTGATAATTGATGGCGACACGGTTGCTTATTACCAAACCCTGTCAGCATCCATTGGTTTGCAAATGGGTGTACAGGTGCGTAGTCAAATTATAGTTTTTCTAGACGAAGATGCCTTGGATGATTTTAGAAATTCAGACCGTTGGGAGGTTGGTGTGGATGGCAGTGTCGCTTTGGTAGAGCTAAGTGCTGGCACATCAGTTGAAAGCGGAAATTACAATGAACCAGTGATTGGTTTTATATTTGCAGGCAAAGGGTTGATGTATAATCTTACCTTTGAAGGTAGTAAAATATCCGAGATAAATCCTTAATTTTACGATTTGGCTAAATTGTAAACTTCAAATTAACCATTATTTGTGACTGTTCGTCATGTGGGGGTGCCGTTGGGGTTTTCCTGACGGCTTAGTAATATTTCTAAAGGGTTTGTTATAATGGATAAGCAACAGATAGCACTGGTTAAAGACAGCTTCCAAAAAGTATTGCCAATTAAAGAAAAAGCGGCACAGCTTTTTTATGACAGATTGTTTGAAATTGATAGCGATACCAAACCCCTTTTTAAAGGTGACATAGTTGAACAGGGCAAAAAGCTTATGGCGGCCTTGGGCACTGTTGTTGCCAGCTTGGACAACTTGGACAAAATTGTACCAACGGTGCGTGAAATGGGCGCCAAGCATGTGGATTACGGCGTTGAGGACATTTATTACGGCTCTGTTGGTTCAGCCCTGATCTGGACATTGGAAAAAGGCTTGGGCGACGATTTTACCCCAGAAGTTCGTGGCGCTTGGATTGAAGCATACGGAATTTTATCAGATGTTATGATAGGTGCTGCTAATGAATATAGGGCCGGTACCTATAAGCCATCAGCAACAGGGGCGGCAACTACAAAACCCGCTCCAAAGCCCGCTGTTGCAGCCGCCAGTGATGATGCCCCCATTACCGCAGAGCAAATTAAACTGGTGCAAGACAGCTTTAAACTGGTTGTGCCAATTAAAGAAGTGGCGGCTGATATTTTTTACAAACGTTTGTTTGAAAAAAAGCCTGAGGTAAAAACGCTTTTCTCAGATGACCTTAAAGAACAAGGCAAAAAGCTTATGGCTGCCCTTGGCACTGTGGTTTCTGGCCTGACAAATTTAGAGAAAATTTTACCAACAGTTCAAAATCTGGCTCGTGGTCATGTGGATTTTGGTGTTGAAGATAGATATTATGACGATGTTGGTGCCGCACTTATTTGGACATTAGGGCAGGGCTTGGGCGATGCCTTTACAGACGATGTTAAAAAAGCATGGGTGGCGGCATACGGTATTTTATCTGGTGCCATGATAGATGCCGCTGTGGCATACCGTAAAGAAATTCAAGATGCCTTTGATGAAGACAGTAGCGAAGCTAGTGGTCACAAACCAGCCCCTGTGGCGGCAACGCCAAAGCCTGCAACAGCCAAAGCATCAGCACCAGCGGTGTCTTCGGCACCAGCAGTGTCCTCGACACCAGCAGTGTCCTCGACACCAGCAGTGTCCTCGGCACCAGCGGCACCAGTGGCAAACCCTGCGCCTGCGTCCGCGCCTGCTTCTGGACAATCAAGCCAAGATTCTGAAATGGATAGCATTAAGGAAATTGTTGAAGAACTGCGTAATGATATTGCCAGAGTTGGTAATGTTGCCCATAAAATTAGCCAAGTGGCACGGCAAACCAACCTGTTGGCCCTGAACGCAACCATTGAGGCCGCCCGCGCTGGCGAGGCTGGTCGTGGCTTCTCAGTTGTAGCAACCGAGGTTAAAAGCCTGTCTGGGCAAACCAGCGATGCTACAAAAGAAATTACAGAAGTGGTGAAGCAATTAGAAAGCCGTGTTGAAAACATTGGCGAGTTAATAAAATAACCCGCATATTGTTATAACTTCAGTTCCTATTTTGCTTTTACTCTGCTTTTATTCGGCAGTTTTAATAAGCCCACGTATGGCAGGAGCAAGGTTGGTCATGCCTGCGGCAATGCCCAGTGCCATCGCTTCGTCTTCGCTCATGCCATCAACATGAAAAGCTTTTAGGGCAAGAATAGCACCCACACGGTTGCCACTGCCACAATGTAACACCACTTTACCCTCGGCATTTTTAAGGGCGGCATCAAGCTTTAGAATATTGTCCATGGTAAAGTCTTCGCCGCCAGCAATGGGAATGCTGATATAATCCATGCTCATATCTTCCACTAGCTGTTGTTCGTCAAACTCGTCAAACTCACCCTCAGCACGCAGGTTAATAATGGTGCTATAGCCATTGTCCTTAAAGTGTTCAAAGTCAGCTTCTGATGGTTGCCCGCCGGTCATAACACCGTCAATCACATGGCGTGGGTTTTTCATGTCACGGTGGTCACCGTGTTGCATTTGCTCCTGCATTTCCTGATTGTTCTTATGTGCCTCAGCGACATTATGACCATGATCAGCAAGGGCTATTTGCGGGCTGATTAGCAATGCAGTGAATAATGCTATTTTGATACTACGTGTCTGAATAGTTTGTTTGGAAAACTTGGCTGTCATGTTCAATTCCTTGTAAATTACATTTTTAATTTTTGTGATTATCAACCTAAAATACCCCATAAGGCAATGCCAATAAAGTTTGCTATGGCATAACCAAACACACCAACCAAAATGCCAGGGGTTATAAGGTCATTCCAACCTTTACTGGCGGCTAGCCCTGCGGCGGTGGTTGGCCCCAAAACACATGCGTTTGATGCGGTTATAACTTCAGGCAGGGTAAAGTTAAACAACCGACCTATGGTGAAAATTACTATAAAATGACCCAAGGTTATGGTGCTAATAAACAGAATAAGTATTGGTGCGGTTTCAAATAAAACCCACAGGTTTGCGCTGGCTCCTATGGTGCCAAAAAATAGATACATAATCATCATGCCTAATTGAAACACGCCTTTTAATTTTTTTAACTGGGCGCCAAACAAGCTGGCAATGATAATGCTAATAAGGGTCATGGTCATTATAGCCGCACCCTGAATGTTAATCAGCCCTTCAACATAGCGGGAGGCCAGCACAATAAAGTATGAAACAGCTATTGCCGCCACGGCATCCTTAAGATGAAACTCGCCCCACAGCGACACTGGTTTGGTTTCAGCCAGCTTTTCAGCATCATTATTATGGGAATATAATTTTTGAAAAAACAACGATGCTGGCAACCACGCCAAAATTACCAGATATGATATTCCAACCAAATTATCTGCAGCCAGTGTTGGCACCATTATGGGCTCGCCTGTAACCTCAAGCGCGGTGGACACTGCGGCAAAATTCATAGAGCCACCAATGTAGCTTGCTGTTAAAATGCTGGTTAACTGGGCTTGTAATACGGGCAGGGGAATAAAATAAAACGCTACCATAGCCCCTAAAACCGAGCCAACCGCACCAAATAAAAATGCTATTAAAGTCGGCCCGCTTTCCTGAACAATATGCCGTATATCTGCCTTAATAAGCAGTAGGGGAATTGCCAAGGGAACCAAAGTTGACCACACATGGCTATAAACTGGTGACGATGTGGGAATGATGCCAGTGTTTGAAAGCAAAAAACCTAACAGTATGACAATGATGGTGCCAGATGCTTTTCTGCCCCACTTGGTTTCTTCCGCCCACATGGCAAAAGCCACCATGGATAAAACCACACCCCATAATAGAAAAACTTGATCCCCCGAAATTAACGAATTTATCATTAACCACTCCCCTTAGTTTCACCCAAAACCTACAAATTTTTAAAAGTTTAGCAACTGGCCAAAAAGAAGCAAGCACAGATGCCCGTACATATTAATGTATAACCGTATACGTTTTTGGCACGTCACTTGCTTTTACATTGGATGAGTTATTAGAAAATACGGCGTACTTAAGCTGAATTTGGTTAGACACCTAAGGCAGGAAACCATGCGTAATTTGGTAAAAGCAAATATAAAACAAAGGGATAGCGAGGGTTACTCTCAGCAAATTTTCGCGGCGTTGCGCTTACTTGGCAGGTTTGACAAGCCAGCAAGAACTGCCGCATTTTCCCCTATTTTTACCGTGGCAGGACAAAATTTGCCTTGTGATGACAACAACAACCCAGTGCAAAAGCTGCCATTTGACCCAATTTTTAATGTGGTTAAACCCGAGTTTAATGCAGGACCAGAACTTAATGCAGGAGAAGTGTTATGAGTATTACCAGTATGCTTAATACGGCACTTAGCGGCATGTTTGCCTCGCAAACAGCAATGCGCACCACTGCAAACAACATCGCCAATGTTAATACTGTTGGTTATCAGCGTCAGGTAATGCGCCAAGAAAACATTGTAGTGGGTGGTAACAGTGCTGGTGTTAGGGTTACTGACATTAGCCGTATTGTTGACAGATTTTTAAGTTCAGCAGGGCTGAAAGCCAGCTCAGATACCTCCGCTGCCAGCGTGCAACGCGAGTTTCATGATCGTTTTCAGGCAATTTTGGGCAATCCCGATAGTGAAAGCACAATTTCCGCCCGCCTTGATAAAGTGTTTGGCGACTTTGCCAGTCTTACCCTTAACCCTTCTGACCGTATTGTTCGCCAAGCGTCCTTGGAAGGCATAACCGACCTTTCTATTGAAGTGTCACGCCTGTCGCAAAGCATACAAGACCTTAGAAATGATGCCAGCCAACGTATTGAAGAAGAAGTTAGTAATGTTAATGAAGCGCTTAGGCGTATTCATGATTTGAACCCACTTATTATTCGTCAAAAAGCCCTAGGTGCGGAAACCGCAGGCTTGGAAACACAGCGAGATTTAGCAATTGCCGATTTGGCAAAATCTATTGATGTGAAAACCATTAATCATACAGATGGCTCGGTAACTGTATCAACCAGTTCGGGTGTAACCCTTGTTGATAAGGCACTGCGCGAAATTGAATATATGGCGCCAGGTGTTGTTACCGCAGATACAAGGTTCTCGCCAATTAGTGTTCAGCGTCTGGATAGCACCACTGGGTTGCCATCAGGTAGTAAGCAAGATTTTGATGGCAATATTCTTAGTGGTAGCTTGCGTGGCTTGTTAGATATGCGTGATGGTGACTTGCGCAACCTTTCGCTGTCACTGGGTGAATTTGCCAGTAATTTTGGCGTTGAAGTTAACCGTATTCATAATAGCTTTTCATCATTCCCGCCGCCAAATTCACTAACTGGTGAGCAAACTGTTGTTAATGGCGCGCACGCCACAAACTTTACAGGCAAGGTTACCTTTGCTGTAACCGACGATAAAGGTGTGGTTATAAGCGAAACTCTGGTTGATTTTGATGCTGCCAACCCTGCTGATTATGATGCACTGGTGGCGCAGGTTAACGCTGGTCTTGGCGGCAACGGTACCCTGTCACTAACTAACGGCGTTATGAGCTTTACCGCAACCAATGCGGCGCACGGTGTGGTTATTAAAGACGACGACACCGCACCATCGAGCCGTGCTGGCAAAGGTTTTTCACACTTTTTTGGTATGAACAACCTGATGGAAAGCAATGTATCTGGCGATTATAAAACAGGTTTAACTGGTGCTGAAAACCATAATATCGCCTCAGGCACAACAACCTTTGAGGTGCGTGACAGCTCAGGCACATTGTTGCGCACATATACTATGGCTGTGGTTGGGCCAACATTTAATGACCAGTTGGCTGATATGTCTGCGTCGTCTGCATTGGGCGATTTTTATAATATTTCACTGGATGCTGATGGTCAGCTTCTTTTCGAGCAAAAACCAGGGTTTGATACCCTTCAGCTTTCAGTTCCATCTGACAGCACTTTGATGAACGGTTCCACATTAAACTTTTCTGGGCTGTTTGGTATTGGCGATCGCTTTTTGGTGGAGCCATCACGCAATATGCAGGTGAAAGAAGATATTCTTCTTAACCCGGAAAGAATGGCTTTGGCATCATTTGACCTTACCGCAGGTGTGGGCAATGTGGCCTTAAGCAAGGGCGACCAAAGCGGTGCTTTGGCTTTTCATGGTATGCAAAATGGTTTGTACAAGTTTGATGCCGCAGGTGAGATGGCAAACTTGACCGTTTCATTTTCACAATATTCAGCAGCATTTTTGGCTAACTCTGGTTTGATGGGTGCACGGGCAACATCACGCCAAGAGGACAATCTTGCGCTTAAAATAGAAATCGATCAGCGTAATTCTGACATATCAGGTGTGAACTTGGATGAAGAGTTATCTAACCTGATTGTAATGCAAACCTCTTTTAATGCGGCGGCACGCCTCATCAGATCGGCTGATGAAATGATGCAAACGCTTATTGATAGTATTTAAGGAGCTTACAAATGAGTAGAGTTTCAACATTTGGGCAATCGCAGTCACTGTTAAATACTTTGTTGAGAAATCAGGCAAAGGTGTTTGACTCGCAAGAGCAACTTAACACTGGTAAAAAGTCTGATGACTTTAGAGGTTTGGCAAGTGAGGCCACCACGCTAATGAACTCAAAAGCATTTTTGGGCAGGGTGGATAACTTTAAAAAAATTATCACAAATGTTCAGGGCAAGGTAGATGCCAACGACGTGCAGTTGAACGGCGTGTTAAACATGGCTCGTGACTTTAGGCAAAACATTGTTGAAGTGTTGGCACAAGGTGAGGCGGTTGCCTTTGAAGAAAGCCTAAGCAACACCTTTAGCTTTATTGCTGATAGTTTGAACAGCCAAGTTGGCGGCACATTTATTTTTGGCGGTTCCAAAACCGATGTTCCACCAGTAAATGGCTCTGATATATCTGATCTGGTTGCGGCAGGATCTGCGGCCGACCTGTTTCAAAACGACCAGCAGGCACAAAAAGCACGAGTTACAGACAATGTGTTGATGGACTATAGCTTGCTTGCTGATGATATTGCCGGAGACTTGTTTGCATCCATAAAAACAATTGCTGACTACCACTTTGGTGGTGGTGGCTTAAATGGTACGCTTTCTGCGGCTGATGTTACGTTTTTAACAGATCAGCTTGCTATTCTTGACGACGCTATTGATGTGTCACAATCAGTTCAGACCAGAAACGGCCTTAAGTTTGAACGTTTGCAAACCATTGGCGAGCAGCATGAGGACACCTCAGTGTTTTTACAAACATTTATTTCAGACATTGAAGACACCAATATAGCCGAGGCAATTACCAAGCTTAATATGGATCAAACGGCTCTTGAAGCGTCCATAAGAACCCTTGCGTTAATCGCAGACATGACCCTTTTAGATTTTATATAATCGGATTCCTCTTTAGATTCCATTCGATTAGCAGAACTTGCTAAAAAACAGGGTTAAAAAAAACTTCTATCATCAAGTATTGACGTGGTTAGTTAAAAGAATCATACTGCGCAATTATGCCCATAATCATATTGTGGTCATATTTAGCACCTAGCCTTTTATGACTAGGGGTTAAGACGAGGGTTGGTGGTTCGCTTAACATGCTGTTTTTGTTAATGAATTATCATTTGTATGTTCTGTGTTTGAGTTTTTTTAACCGAATAAGCCAAGGGGGAAAAGGCTGTGGTTGATAGTCAAATAATAACGCTGGTAAGTTTGGCACGCGACAAATCTAAGGAAGCGCGCGGTAAACTTGTTGAGAATATTACAGATTTATTTCTGTCTGACAGTGGTCGTTTGAACGAGCACGAGCGCGCCCTTATGTCTGACATTCTGGCTAAGTTAATTCAGACTGTTGAGGCTGATTTACGTAAAGAACTTTCCCATGCTTTGGCAGATAGCACTGTTCAGTTCGGCGAGGTGGCATTGCTGTTGGCAAATGACAATGCCGACATTGCCCGCCCGATTTTAGAGCGTAGCAAGCTTATCCAAGATAAAGATTTAATAGATATTATAAGAATGCGCACTGATGAACACCGTTTGGCCATCTCTATTCGTGAAGGGTTGAGCGTTGATGTTAGCGATGCCCTGATTGAATATGGCAATGAAGATGTTATCGAGGGGCTTTTGAAAAATGGTGACAGCAACTTGTCTGGTCAGGCAATGGAATATCTGGTTGCTGAATCAAGACGCTTAGACCGCTATCAAGAGCCATTATTAAACCGTGATGACCTTCCAAGCGAGCTTGCCCACAAAATGTATTGGTGGGTAACAGCCGCATTGCGCAAGCGTATTGTAACCGAATTTGATGTTGACCCACTGGTGGTGGACGACCTGTTGCAACAGGCCACAACCCGCGCACTGGTAGTGCAGGGCGAGGGTAAAGGCGCTGTAGCCAAAGCACAGAAGATGGTTCACAGGATGAATAAAAACGAAGAACTGACACATCAGTTTCTTTTACAATCATTACGCCAACAGCGTATTCCAGTTTTTGTTGCGGGCATGAGTGAGCTAGCCCATGTGGATTATGATACCGCGTGGCAGGTGTTCAATGATGTTCGCTGTGAAAGTTTAGCCATTTTAGCAAAGGCTATCGGGGTGGGTCGGTCTGACTTTACCTCAATGTATTTATTGCTGACAAAAGCAAGGGACGGAACAGAAATGCGTCCTGCTAATGAGTTGAAAAATATTTTAGATCTGTTTGACAGTGTTGAAGAAAAAACCGCCATTGGCGCTATTCAATATTGGCAACAGAACAAGGCCTATCAAATGGCTATTGAAGAGTTAGATGAAGCCAGTGTTGGCTAAAGTTAAGAGAGTTGCTCACTAAGTAAAGTGCGTAAGGAGAGTATGATGACCACATGGACAAATGGCCCAACAGCCAGAAAAATTAATTGGGACGAGGTCGATGCACCTAGTGTTCCAGCTAATAATGAACAACATGTGAGTGCTTTTGCTGATAAAAAGCCCGATGCCGCCAATGATATGCTTATTGGTTTGCGTCAGCGTTTGGTTATCGACGATCAAGACCCTTATTTTGTGGCTTCGGTTGAAGGGCAACTGCTTTTCTCTAATGATAAATACGATCAACTTTCAAATGACAGTATGGGCAGCTTGCCTGTGCCATCTAGCACTGGTGGCCGTGCCGAGGTTTCATTATCTATCATGTCTGTGATGGAAGAGGTGAAAGCTTTAGAAAAACAAATGACATATAACGAGCGTCTAACCGTTGCTGGCGAAGACCGTTTTTATTCAACAAAATATATCCCTGTGTTTGACGAAGCTAGTGCCATGGTTGCGCTGGTTTGTATTTACCGTGATAAAACAACTCAAAACACAGAAAAAGCCCTTAGCAACGCGGCGCAACAAAAACTTGAAGACTTTGCCCGCTCATCATCTGACTGGTTTTGGGAAGTTGATAAAAATTTCCGCATTACCTCAATGTCAGACCGCTTTACCGCCACAACTGGTCAGTTAACCGCCATGTCACTTGGCAAACGTTTAGATGAAATTGGCGATTTTCAGGTTGATGCCGATGGTCAGGTTGAGGTTTATAAAGCTATTAAAAAACGTGTGCCATTTCGCCGCCAACTAGTGGAAATTGAAAACCATGAAAACGAAAAACGCATGTTCCACCTAAGCGGTGTACCAGTGTTTGACCGTAGCAACGGCAGTTTCCTTGGCTTTCGCGGTGCGGGCATGGATGTTACTGAAAATGCTAATGAAAAAGAGCGTGCCTTGCGTGCCAGTGTTGAGTTGGAGCGCGCGGTAAAGCGTTTGCACAGACAAAACAAAAAACTGGAAGATGCCCAGTTGTTGGCTGAGGCCGCGTTAAGTGCGAAAGATGACTTTTTGGGTAATATGAGCCACGAACTGCGCACCCCGTTAAATGCCATACTTGGCTTTGCCGAGGCCATGCGTAATGAGGTTTCCGGCCCGTTAAGCGACACCTATAAGGATTATAGCAGTAATATTGTTCAGGCTGGCGGCGAACTATTGTCACTGGTTAATAATATTTTAGATGCTGGCGATATTGCCGAGGGTGTAATTGATTTAGAAATAGCAACTTTTGACCTTGCTACGCTTTTACAAAAAGCCCGCGGCGATGCCTTTAGGCGTTCAAATCTAAACGGCTTGAACCTTTCTGGTCTTGCTGTTGATACTGACTTGGTGGTTAAGGCTGACTTTGACCGCACCGTGCAAATTTTCTCATCTATTCTGGAAAATGCAGTGCAATACACCCCGCGTGGTGGTGCTTTGGGCATTGATGTTTGTGTAAATGAAGATGCTAGCAAAGCACGTATAACCATTTGGGATAGCGGTTCAGGAATTGATGAAGCAAAACATGAAAGCATTTTTGACAAGCTTTCAGGCACTGATGTTGACCCCTTGCAGGCAAAAACAGGCGGTGCTGGCCTGTCGCTTTATAATGCCCGCGAGACCGCTCGCAAAATGGGTGGTGACATAACATTAGACGCGCACTCTGGCGAGGGCGCACGCTTCCATATTGTTTTGCCATTAGCATAATTTCAGTTTGAAAATTCTGACATTTTAGGTTTCTTGTATTGGTCTTTGGGGCTAGTGTTGCGCCATGGCAAAAATGACAATTCATACTGAGGTTTGGCCCTATAATTCTGTGTTTCGCATTTCTCGCGAGGCCAGAACATCATCTTCTCTAATCATGGTTGAATTAAGCGAAAATGGCTACACAGGGCGCGGCGAATGTTGCCCATACCCACGTTATGGTGAAACAGTTGAAAGCGTTGTGGCACAGTTAGAAGCCGCGCGTGACAGGGTTGAAAACAGCATAACAAACAATGGCTTATTGGAAATTTTACCTGCAGGTGCGGCGAGAAATGCCCTTGATTGTGCTTTGCTAGATTTGCAATCAAAGCAACAAAAAACCTCTGTTGCCAGCATGCTTGGCCTAAAGCCGCATTTTACAGGCACCACGGTTGAAACCATTGTTATCGACAGCCCTAAGGTTATGAAGGCTGAGGCTGAGGCAAGGAGTGGCTTTCCCCTGTTGAAGGTTAAACTGGATGCAGAAGATATTATTGCCCGCGTGAAAGCTGTGCATGGTGGCGCACCCAACTCAAAAATTATTATTGATGCTAACGAGGCATGGTCGTTGGATATTTTAAACTCGGTTGAAGGTGAGCTTGCTGATTTGGGCGTGGTACTTATCGAGCAACCTTTGAAGGCAAGTGAAGATGCCTGCTTGGAAGGTTATTCAGGCACAATTCCGCTTTGTGCTGATGAAAGCACAAAAAGCGGAGCTGATTTAACTGAACTGCGAAAACGCTATGAGTATTTAAATATCAAGCTGGATAAAACAGGTGGTCTAACCGCCGCTTTAGCCGATATTAAAAAAGCCAAGCAACTGGATTTTAAAATTATGGTGGGTTGCATGGTGGGAACGTCCCTTGCCATGGCACCTGCGGCGCACTTGGCTGAGTTTGCTGATTTCTTGGATATTGATGGGCCTATTTTTCTGAAAAATGACCGTGAAAATGCCATGATATTAGCTGAGGGAAATTATAACTTTCAAGCATCTGGCTTGTGGGGTGAGGGATAAAAACAAATGCAAAAACAATATGATAGCGTAATAATTGGTGGCGGGCATAATGGCCTTGTGTGTGCGTTTTATTTAGCACAAGCTGGCAAATCTGTGCGGGTGTTAGAGGCTAGGTCTGTGGTTGGTGGTGCCGCCGTTACGGAAGAGTTTTACCCTAATTTTCGTAATTCAGTAGCCTCATACACTGTTAGCCTATTAAACCCGAAAATAATTAGCGACATGGATTTGCACGGCAATGGCCTTGATATTATTGAACGGCGTGTCAATAACCTGTGGCCTCACGAAGGTAGTGATTTTATAGCCTTTCCCGTGGGTTTTGATAATTTAAAGGCTGAAATTGCTCGGTTTTCAAACAAAGATGCAGATAATTTAGAACGCTATTTTAACGATGTTGAAATGGTGGCTAACCTTATTCGTGATATGTTGTTGGAAACCCCGCCAAATGCGGGCAGTGGTTTTTTGGAAATTTTAAAAGCATTTAAACTTGGCAATCGCTTGCGTAAATTATCGCTTGAAGAAGAGCGCGTGGCGGTGGATATTTTCACCAAAAGCGTGTCTGACTTTTTAGATCTTTATTTTGAAAATGAGCATGTGAAAGGCGCGTTTGCCTTTGACGGCGTGGTGGGTTTTTATGGTTCGCCGCACACACCGGGGTCAGCCTACGTGTTGATGCACCATGCTTTTGGCGAAGTTAATGGTAAAAAGGGTGTTTGGGGGCATGCCAAGGGTGGCATGGGTGCCATAACACAGGCCATGGCGCGTGCGGCTGAGGCTAAAGGCGTAGAAATTAGCACATCTGCCCCCGTGGCTGAGGTTATTGTAGAGGATGAAAAAGCAGTTGCTGTGCGATTGGAAAGTGGCGAGGTGGTTTATGGCAAGACCATAATCTCTAACCTCAACCCAAAATTGCTGTTTGGCAAACTGGTTGATGACAAATACCAACCAGACGATTTCCGCAACCGCATGAAGCATTATAAATGTGGCTCAGGCACCTTTCGCATGAACGTGGCGCTAGATGCCTTGCCCCAGTTTACTTGCCTGAACGAGCAAGAACGCGCCACTGCTGACCATTTAACTGGCGGCATTGTTATTGGCGAAAGTGTGAAGTATTTGGACGATGCCTTTATGACCGCTAAGCAAAATGGCTGGTCTACGGAACCCATTGTTGAAATGCTAATACCATCAACCTTGGACGATAGTTTAGCGCCCGAAGGCAAGCATGTGGCTAGTTTGTTTTGCCAACAGTTTGCCCCTGAATTAGATGAGGGACGTTCATGGGATGATTATCGTGAGGAGGCCGCAGATCTGATAATTGCCACGGTGGATAAATATGCCCCTGGTTTTGCGGACAGCGTTTTGGGTCGGCAAATTCTCAGCCCGTTGGATTTAGAGCGCACTTTTGGTTTGGTTGGGGGCGATATTATGCACGGAGTGTTGAGTTTGGATCAGTTGTTTGCCACACGCCCCATGTTAGGTCATGCTGATTACCGCGCACCAATTAAGGGACTGTACATGTGTGGTTCAGGCACCCACCCAGGGGGCGGAGTTACAGGCGCACCGGGGCATAATGCGGCAAAAGAAATTCTTAAAGATATTTAGAAATGACAGCCATGCGACAGCGAATTGTCGTAAAGAAAAAACACAACTGTCGTTAAACTGCCGCTTACATGATTAATTTTTTATGCTTCTTTGCCGTCAGTTAAACAAAAACATTTGAGGTTTAAAAATGAATAATTCAGATCCATCAGATCAAGATCAAGATAAACCAGATAAAATATATGGCGATGTGGAGAACACAGCAATCGACCCAAGTAAAGTTGGTGGCACATATAAAGCAATGCGATTGTTAATAAGAGAAGGCATTACATTCGAGTTTGAAGATGGTGATGATAAAATAAAGTTTCATGCTAGTGGCCTTAATGGCATGGAAATAGTTTATTTCAACGACGAAATAGTTTCAAAAAGCAGGCATTTAACCTTTTCTTCACGGCATATTTTCCAGAAAAATGGCCATGATTATGAGGTTAATATAGTTGCCGTGAGGGTCTTGCGCGGTGAGTTAGAGTGTTCAGTAATGAAAGACAGGCAATTAATTGGGCGCAAAGTTCTGGTTAAAGGCATTGAAGTCACGGGAAAAAAAGCACTCTGGTTTCTACTGAAAGCATTTACCATAGGGCTTTTGGTGGGCGTTACTGTGGGGTTTGTTGTGGACAAGTTATTTTAAGGTCGGAGAAGTACGTTGCGTATTAACGGCGAAAAAATTAAAAACTTGCGCCTTGGTAAAGGATGGAGCCAACAGCATTTGGCTGATGCATGCGAGGTTAACTTGCGTACCATTCAACGGGTGGAAAATACTGATAATGGCTCACCCGAAACGGTGATGGCGCTTTCATTGGCATTAGAAATTGATAAAACCAAGTTTCTTACAGAATATGAGCCAAAATTATCTAGGATTTTACCCAAAAGTGATTTAGGTGTGTTGGTGTTATTTCTGGTTGTTTCATTTTTTGGAGCAGTTGTCGGAGTGATGTTTACATATTGGCTAACAAAATAAATAAGGAAATTAAGCATGGACGTAAAAGCGGCGGTGGCATTTAAAGCGGGCGAACCATTACGCATTGAAACTGTGCAGTTAGAAGGGCCAAAGGCAGGCGAGGTGTTGGTTGAAATGCGCGCCACTGGCGTTTGCCACACTGACGAGTTTACCCGTAGTGGTGCTGACCCTGAGGGTTTGTTTCCCGCTATTTTAGGCCATGAAGGTGCTGGTGTGGTGGTTGAACTTGGCGCAGGGGTAACAAGCCTAGCTGTGGGTGACCATGTGATACCGCTTTACACACCTGAGTGTCGCCAGTGCAGTTATTGTTTGAGCGGCAAGACAAATCTGTGTCAGGCCATTCGTGAAACCCAAGGGCGGGGGCTAATGCCTGATGGCACATCGCGCTTTTCATACAAAGGCCAGCCAGTGTTTCACTATATGGGTACATCAACCTTTGCCAACTATAGCGTTGTGCCTGAAATAGCTTTGGCTAAAATTCGCAAAGACGCACCATTTGACAAGGTTTGCTACATTGGTTGCGGTGTAACCACAGGCATTGGTGCTGTTATTAACACTGCCAAGGTCGAGCCGGGTGCAACCGTTGCCGTGTTTGGCTTAGGTGGTATTGGGCTTAATGTATTGCAGGGTGCGCGCATGGTTGGTGCGGACGTGATAATTGGTGTGGACATAAACAACAACCGCAAGGAAATGGCGGAAAAGTTTGGCATGACGCACTTTATTAACCCCAATGAAGTGGATAATGTAATTGAAGCCATTGCCGATCTGACAGACGGCGGGGTGGATTACAGCTTTGAATGTATTGGCAATACAGATGTTATGCGTACAGCACTTGAATGTTGCCACAAAGGTTGGGGTGAAAGTGTTATTATTGGTGTTGCAGGTGCAGGCCAAGAAATATCCACCAGACCATTTCAGCTAGTTACAGGACGTGTATGGAAGGGAACAGCATTTGGCGGCGCTAGAGGGCGCACAGACGTGCCAAAAATTGTAAATTGGTACATGGATGGCAAAATTAACATCGACGACCTGATAACCCATGTAATGCCCTTGGACGAGATAAATACCGCCTTTGATTTGATGCATGAGGGCAAGTCTATCCGAAGCGTTATCACCTTTTAATTTCTATTGCTTGCAATTCGCCCACTTTGCCCCTATATCTCGCGCGAATTTAAAGGTAGCCACACGGCTGCCCATATGCAGGAATTTGAGATGAAAAAACGTAATATCGCCATTATCGCCCACGTTGACCACGGCAAAACCACCCTTGTGGACACTCTTTTTACCCAATGTGGTGCTATTGAAAGCCACAAGGACGTTACCGAACGTGCTATGGATAGCAACGACTTGGAGCGTGAGCGTGGTATTACCATCTTGGCTAAATGCACATCAATTAATTTTAACGACACCCGCGTTAACATCGTAGATACACCGGGTCACGCCGACTTTGGTGGTGAGGTTGAGCGTATTTTATCTATGATTGACGGTGTGGTATTGCTGGTTGATGCCGCCGAAGGCCCAATGCCACAAACAAAATTTGTTACAACAAAAGCCTTAGCGCTTGGTTTGAAGCCAATTGTTGTTGTGAACAAAATTGATAAGTCAGACGCCCGCCCAGACGAAGTGGTTGACGAGGTGTTTGACCTGTTTGTTCAGCTAGATGCCAATGAAGAACAACTAGATTTCCCTGTGCTTTATGCTTCTGGCCGTGATGGTTGGGCAACACATGAGTTAGACGATGCTAGAGAAAACCTAACACCATTGCTAGACACTGTTTTGAGTTATGTTGCTGAGCCAAAACCAGTAACCGATGGCTTGGCTGATAGTAAGCCGTTTTCAATGTTGGTTTCTATGCAAGACAGAGACAATTTTGTTGGTCGTGTGCTAACAGGCCGTGTTGAAACAGGACGCATTAAGATTAATGAAAACATGCACGCTGTGCGCCCTGATGGCACAACCATTAAGGCAGCACGCATTACCAAGCTTTTTGCATTTGAAGGTACAGAGCGTGTGGCAATAGAAGAAGCAGAAGCGGGCGATATTATAGCCATTGCTGGCCTGCCAGAAGCCACAGTGGGTGACACCATTGCTGATGTAAGCGTTAACACACCACTTTCATCTATTCCAATTGACCCGCCAACATTGGCCATGACATTTTCTATTAACAACAGCCCCTTGGCTGGTCGTGATGGTAAAAAAGTACAATCACGAGTTATTCGTGACCGTTTGATGCGTGAAGCCGAAGGCAATGTTGCAATTAAAATTTCTGAAACAGGTGACAAGGACGCATTTGAAGTGTCTGGCCGCGGTGAATTGCAGCTTGGTGTTTTAATTGAAACCATGCGCCGTGAGGGGTTTGAACTTTCTATTTCGCGCCCACGTGTGTTGTTCAAAGAAGACCCAGAAACTGGCAAAACCTTAGAGCCATATGAAGATGTATCTATTGAGGTTGATGAGGAATATTCAGGTGTTGTTGTTGAAAAAATGGCAGCCCGCAAAGCCGATCTGAAAGAGATGGCACCAACAAGCAGTGGTAAAACCAAAATTGTATTTTCGTGCCCGTCACGTGGTCTTATTGGTTATTTGGGTGAGTTTTTAACCGACACCCGCGGTACTGGTCTTATGCACAGAGCATTTTCTGAATATGGCCCCCACCAAGGACCAATTCGTGGTCGCAGACATGGTGTGCTTATTTCTATGAATATGGGTAAAGCAGTTGCTTATGCGTTATGGTTCTTGGAAGAGCGTTCAACCATGCTTATTAAGCCAGGCGACGAAGTTTATGAAGGCATGATCATTGCCGAAAACAGCCGTGATAATGACCTAGAGGTTAATCCCTTGAAAGCCAAACAGCTTAGTAACGTTCGTGCATCTGGTAAGGATGATGCCATTAAACTTAGCCCCATTGTACGCATGAGTTTAGAAAAAGCCTTGGCATATATTAACGACGATGAACTGGTTGAAGTTACACCAAATGCTATTCGTCTTCGTAAGCGTCATTTGGATGCAAACGACAGAAAGCGCGCTTCAAGAACTGCTATTAAATAATCAGGCTTAGCTCAATATAAATATTTATATTGAAATTTTACCAATGTCGTCCAAGGTCTTTTGATCTTGGGGCATTTCCGCGTGGGCTAAAAAAGCTTTGATGCGTTGCCGCAGGGTTGAGAAAACCGTGTCAAAACGCGCCTCTTGCATGACCACGCTGCCTTCAAACTTGGCAGGGTCTTCCATGCCCCAATGGGTTTTAAGGGTGGTGCTACCATCAGCATGGTGCCAAACGGGGCAAACTTCATCTGCGGCATTGCCACACACCGTTACTACCAGATCAATGTTTGGGGCTTCATTGTTGTCAGCAGAAAATTCATCCCAGTTTTTTGAACGGGCAAAGCCAGTGTCGATACCAAATTTTTCTAAGGTTTTTATTGCTGTAAGGTGGGGCGCACCTGTTGGGTTGCTGCCTGCGCTAAAACCAGTGTAGCGCCCTTTTGCCAGCGAGTTGAAAATGCCTTCAGCCATTATGCTGCGGGCAGAATTTCCAGTGCAAATAAACAAAACATGTTTTTTCATTTTAAAATTTCTGGTTAAATTTTCTAGTTTAGTTTTCTGGTATTTACTATTTAAGAACAGTTTATCAAGCTATAATATGCCATACACAGTAAAAAGGGATGTTTATTTTGTTAAAGACCAGTTTTATTAAGCTTTTTTCTATTTTGGGCGTGGGTTTATTTGGCTCAACCTCATTGCACGCCCAAGAGGTTGATAACCTAGCCTTGGATATGGTGGCGTTAGCGCCGCTTGTATTGTCGTTAGAGCAGGCAGATGAAAAAAACCAGAATGATATTTGGTTTAAGGGCATTCAGTTGCCAAATAACCAAGGTGTTGGTTTGTACATCAGGCATAGAGAAGATGATGCAAGCTTGATGAATAGTGTCGAGCTGGATTTTCCTTTAGAGCATTTAAGCTGGATAAGCGTCATACCCACAGCCCTTATGGCTGATTTAGCCGATGGCTTTCTTTTGGATGGTGTGCGCCGTGACAAATATTTACATTTTAATGTGGCACCTGAGCCACTAGGAACCATTGCCGAAATTGTGGAAAGTTTTGCTGAGGAGGAAATGCTTCTTGATGGCGAGGTTCTAAGCGAAGAAGAAATGCATGTAATTGACGATTTTGCCTTTATATCAGCGCAACCTAGCCCGCCTGAACGCTTTGTTAATGTAACAAGAGCCAGTTTGTGGCGGCTGTATCCACATAAATTGCTAGAGCAGTTGCGGCACCTTGGGGTTACGGGCGTGTATATTAAAATACCATCATCCCTAAATGGTAGCTTCCCCCTTAACCCTATAGAGCTAGAGAGGTTTATAACCCTTGCCACCGCAAAAAACATAAGGGTTTATGCCAGTATAGAGGACGATTTGCTTAGGCTGGCTGATGGTGCTTCAAAGTCTGAAACCCAGCTTAGTGAATTGGTAAATTATAATGGCTATGTGCCATTTGAAGCACAGCTTAGTGGTGTGCAAATAAATATATTATGGCGGGAAATTGAGAGCTATGTTTTTTATAAAAATAACTGGTTCCTGCAAGCAAGTGATCTATATGCTTCTTTAAGTGTTGAAAATGATATCTTATCTGTAGACTTGTTGTTGCCCGCAGAAATGCTATCTGAGCTTAATAATGATAATATTTTCAAGCGTTTAGCGGTGGTGGCAGGCAGTGTAACCATAAAAGTTACCGATGTTGGCGAAAAGGAAATAACCGAGATTTTAAACCCATTGTCACTTTGGGCTGAGGAAAATAATAAAGAATACAGAGTTGCTTTAGAGCAAAAAGACCAAATGGTTAGTGTATCTGGCTGGTTACAACCAGAGGGTGATGGTTCAAGTGCCAAAGGTAATGTAAGAATGTTGGCTATGGGCAACTGGGCAGTTTTAATGAAGGTTGATGGCATAAATACAGAAATTGGTGCGGGCTTTAACTTTATGGAAAACAATTTGGCAGATGTTACTGATATTACATCTGCTGCTGCAAAAATGTTTTACACTGTGGACTTGTTAGACATGGAGCAGAATATTAATGAATGGCAAAGACTAGATCATAACTTTAAAGGTGTGACCTTGTACCAATTGCCTGATATGAGCGAAAAATGAGTTTAAATAATTAATATAATAAGCTTGAAAGAGAAAGATAATGAGTAAGTTGAGAATTTTAGTTGCTGATGATGATGAGCTTTTGGCAGAGCTTATAACACATAAACTAGAACTGGCGGGTTATGACGTTATCTATGCAGAAGATGGTGATGTTGCCCTTAAAAAGATAAATGAAGAAAAGCCTGATGCAATAATTCTTGATGGCATGATGCCTGGCTTGGATGGCTTTGACGTGTTGCGCACCATAAAAGAAAATGATGATACAAAATCTATTCCTGTTGTTATGCTAACTGCACGCGGCATGGGCAAAGATGTGGTTAGTGGGCTGGAACTAGGTGCTGCGGATTATCTGGTAAAACCATTTATGCCTGAAGAACTTGTTTCAAGGTTAGAGCGTGTGCTTGAGTAGGCATAACAAGGCCTGAGATAAGTTTAATTTATTCAAATTTAATCCTTCCCCGATTGCAAATATAGTTGTGGTGGCTGTTGCACCTACAATATATAGTTGCTACAATTGTCTTTGTGGTTTTTTTTGTTGCAGTAAAGTTATGACGAATGATTAGAAAAAGGGTTTCCAATAAGCCCTGTTTCTATAAACCTTGGGGGAAGGTCAGTTTGTGCAACCACTAAGAACTATTTTATATTATGAACGTGATCACGATATAATGGCAGAGACCTTGTTTTCTCTTAGAGAAAAGGGCGGTCTGGATGTCCATGCTTTTGAAACATTTGATGCATCTTTGGGGCATCTTGAAGGTTTAAAAGCTAATATAATTCTTCTTAGTTTGGAAATGCCCGATATTTCAGGTGTTGAGCTTTTGCATAAATTAAGAAAATACGACAATTTGGCCCATTCCCCAGCAATATTTTTCACCAGTCAAAACCTTGATAACAAAATTATTAATAATAATGATGTTGGCATAGTTGATATTCTTAGAAAGCCCATGAGGGGGGCTGATCTGATAGTTAGATTGCATGAAGTTTGGGGAGAATTTGATGGAAAGCTTAGAGAATAATTCCATGGCAGAAATTGATGAAGACCGTTTGGAATTTATCTACGATCGTTATAAAAATAATTTAGAGCGGCGTATCGCCAATATAAACAGGGCTTGGCGACGTATTCGCCATGCCACTGTATGGAGTGATGAACTGCATGCTCTGATATCTGATACTGTTGATGATGCGCACAAGCTTTCTGGTTCAGCAGGCATATTTGGCTATGGTGCCGTGTCTGACATTGCCGCACCTTTGGAATATATTTTACACCACATTAACCAAGAAGCAAAAATTCCTAGCCAAGAGCGTATTGATCAGGTGGAAGTGCTGGTTGTGGAGCTGGTCAGGTCACTTGATAAAGAAGCGCCTGTGCATTTTGCCAAAGCACTTCTGGGGTCAATTGGTGAAAATAAAGAAAAAAACAAAGACGTTTATCAAATAGTTGGCAGGGGGCAAACAGGTGAAGAATTGTCAAATCTTGTTCAGCATTTTGATTATAACGTCACTACATTTGACGATATAACCGAGGTTTTAAAAGCCACCGATGATAAAAACCCTGCGGCCATTTTACTGGACATGACCGAGGTTAAAGACCCTTCAGCAGCTCTTAGAATGGTTGAAGAACTGCAATTGAGCATTCCTTTCATTTTATTTGTTAATGAAGATGACTTTGACACTCGTTTGATGGTTGCTCAGGCTGGTGGGCGGGGCTTTATGCTAAAGCCTGTTGATGAGGATGAGCTTATTGCGTGGTTGGACAGGGTCACAGGTGCAATTGCAGAAAGCCCATACGAGGTGCTTATAGTTGATAATGATATTGCCATTGCCCAAAGCTATGCGGTGTCATTAATAAAGAGTGGCATGCGTGCCGATGTTTTGGATGACCCTAGACGAATTTTAGATGTTTTGGCCGCTAACAAGCCTGACGTTATTTTGCTAGATATTTTCATGCCAAATTTCAGCGGCATTGATCTGGCTAAGGTTATTCGCCAGCAAGCACATTTCTTGGGCATACCCATAATGTTCCTGACTAATGATCCTGATGTAACGCGGCGCTATCAGGCCATGATTTATGGTGCAGATGATATTTTGCAAAAGCCAGTTAGCCCGACACAGTTGGTTTTGTCTGTGGTTAACAGGGCGGCAAGGGCAAGGGCGCTACGCTCGGTTATGGAGCGTGATGGTCTAACAGGGCTTTATAACCATGCCATGTTGAAAGAGCGTCTGCTGCAAGAGGTGGACAGGTCATTGCGCATAAAACGTCCGGTTACTTTTGCACTTTTGGATATAGATTTTTTCAAAAAGGTAAATGACAATTACGGTCATGTGGCGGGTGATATGGTGCTTAAAACTCTATCCAAGTTTTTAATGAAACGCTTGCGTAAGACCGATATTGTCGGGCGTTACGGCGGCGAAGAATTTGCTATTATTCTAACCGACAGTGACATTGACACTGCCCATAAGGTGGTTGATGAGTTGCGGGAAAAATTTGCCAAAATTGTTCACCACACTGGCGAACATAACTTTCAGGTGACATTTTCTTGCGGTCTTTGCGAGGTAGATGACGAACATGAAAGTGTTGGCGAGATGATAGAAATAGCTGACAGGTACCTTTATAAGGCTAAAGAATTGGGTCGAAATGTAGTGGTTAAGGAATAATCTGAGCCAAACACTGTGTTTCAGGCACTGTCACAAATGTTTCATTTAACTATAACAAAAGCTTACGGAAAATGCCCCATTAGCTTCACATGCCCACCATATGTTAGGGGCATGATAATTGTTATTGCCATATTTTTTCTGCTGATGCTGGGTTTAACCCTTGGCCTTATTCAACTTTTAAATTCATGGGGTATTTAGCCTAGGGCTTAGTTACCGCTAAGCGCAATCATTGCCATGAAAATACTGCCAGATAAAATGGCGGCCAACGGCACGGTAATTACCCACGCAGCAGCAATGCTTGTAAGATAATTGCGTCTTACCAAGCGGCGCTTTTCAGCCTTCATCATCTTACGCATTTGTTTTTCATCCAAATTACTGGTGTCGTCCCAGTTAATGCCCTTTTGCTTGCGCTTTCTATTGGCTAAAAACTCGCGCAAGAAACCAACGCCAAACACACCGCCCACAGCAATGTGGGTTGATGAAACTGGTAGTCCCAACCACGATGCCGCAATAACCGTAATGGCGGCTGATAGTGCCACGCAGAACGCCCGCACCTGGTCTAGGCGGGTAATTTTTTCGCCCACTGTGCGAATAAGCTTGGGACCAAAAAGCAATAGCCCAACCGAAATGCCCAAAGCACCTATGAACATAACCCATAATGGAATATCAACCTTGGCTGAAACCGTGCCTTCTGTAACTGTGCTTACAATGGCGGCTAGTGGTGCAATGGCGTTTGCCACATCGTTAGCCCCGTGGGCAAATGACAATAGTGCGGCTGAACCAATAAGCGGAATTGTGAACAGTTTGTTCACTTCTTTTTTACGGTTCTCCATGCCTTGCGACGCTTTTAATACTAGCGGTCTGGATAAAACATAGGTGATTGCAAAACCAACCAAGCCCACGCCCCAAACCATGCTTGCGCTTGGGTGCCATATTTTTTTCAAGCCTTTTAAGCTTAAATACATGGCAAATACGCCAACCATAATGGCAACTAATACAGGAACCCACTTGCGGGCGGCGGCAATGCGGTCTTCTTGGTATAAAACCGCGCGTTTGATGAAATATAAAAACAGTGCCGCAATCATTGCGCCCAAAACAGGCGATATAATCCAGCTAGAGGCAATAGCACCCATTACAGGCCAGTTAACGGCATTCATGCCCGCCGCGGCAATGCCTGCGCCCACAACACCACCAACAATTGAATGGGTGGTGGATACTGGTGCGCCAAGCCATGTGGCAAGGTTAAGCCATAAAGCCGCTGCTAACAGTGCTGACATCATGGCGAATATGAAAATATTGGGGCTAGGAATAAAACTAGGCTCAATTATGCCTTTTGAAATGGTGGATACAACATCGCCACCAGCAATAATTGCTCCTGCGGCCTCGAACACGGCGGCAATTAATAATGCCCCCGTCATGGTTAGGGCGCGTGAGCCAACAGCAGGGCCAATGTTGTTGGCAACATCGTTAGCACCAATATTTATGGCCATGTAACCACCAATAACTGCGGCGGCAATAATAAATGGTGCGCCTGGGGTGTTGCCAATTAGAACAGTGCTGACGATAAAAATACCGATAAGAAACAATATGGCCATGCCAATGTTAAGTTGGCTTGCGCTTGCTTCTAGTGTTGCTTGTTGAATTTGTGAAAAAACTTTAAGGTTTTTATCGATTTTATTTTTTGTCAAAATAGCCCCCCATAGATGACGAATAATTATTCACTTGTTAGCGGCTTATGAGCTAAATTGCTAACTTATTTTTTAAATAATAAACTGTTCCATTAAAATGCGTTCTGCCAAGTTATGGTCGGGGTCAAACATCAGGTTCAGGCTGACATCCCGTGCCTCTTCTATGGACACCTCGGTAACACCGCGTACTTCGGTCATATCAGCCACGGCACTTACAGGGCGTTTTTCAGTTTCTTTAATCATAAACTTAATGCTGGATGTGTGTGGCAGTAACGCCCCGCGCCAACGCCGTGGTCTAAAGGCACTTATTGGTGTCAGGGCCAACAGTTCCGAACCAATGGGAATAATGGGCCCGTGGGCGGATAAGTTATAGGCGGTGCTTCCGGCAGGTGTTGCCACCATAATGCCATCACAAACCAGTGCTTTTAGGCGTTCTTTGCCATCAACAGACACTGAAATGCGGGCGGTTTGGCGGGTTTCACGCAATAATGATACTTCG
>DAOWAS010000156.1 GCA_030634465.1 Alphaproteobacteria bacterium
AAAAAACTCGACGTGGGTGCTAGCATTTAATGGCGGCAGAAGAAGAATATGACCCCTTACACCCTAGCCAGACCTTAAAACTGTTTGGTCACGCCGATGCTGAAGCAAAGCTATTAAAGGCATATAATTCTGACCGTTTGCACCACGCGTGGATTATTAGCGGTGAAAAGGGCTTGGGCAAAGCCACACTTGCTTACATGTTTTCACGCTTTCTATTAACCAGACCTGATGATGAGGCAGGTGGCGGCTTGTTTGGTGAGGAATTAGCCACAGATGATGCCACAAGCCTGTATGTGGAGCCTGAGCACCCCATGATGGCGCGTTTGTTGGCGGGTGGGCATGGTAACATTCGTATTGTTACCCGCAAATATGATGAGAAGAAGAAAAAAATTCCAAAAGACATTGGGGTTGACCAAGTGCGATCGCTGGCAAACTTTTTCAATAAAACCGCCGCGGAAACTGGTTGGCGCATTGCTATTATCGATAGTGTAGATGAGCTAACCCGAAACGCCGCCAACGCACTGTTGAAAATGTTGGAAGAACCACCAGAAAAATCCATTTTATTATTGGTTAGCCACACTCCAGGCAGGTTGTTGCCAACAATTTTATCGCGCTGTCAAAAATTGCCGTTACTAAAGCTAAGCTCAGACGATGTTTTGCGGGTTTTAAACGAGCGTTTTCCCGACCTAGACCCAGATGAAGCTGACAGTACCGCCAAAATGGCTGATGGCTCGCCCGGTCGTGCCATTGCTTACGTGGCGATTGATGGTTTGCAGGTTTATAAAGACATGTTGGCGCTTTTTGCCCAGCTTCCCAATTTAAAAATAAGCAGATTGCATAAATTTGCTGATGGTTTGAGTGCAATTAAATACGAAGCCAAGTTTGATATTTTTTGTGCTCACTTTCCCCAGTGGCTAAGCACAGTGGCGCGCCAACGTGCCGCAGGTGACACATTTGTCGAGGTTGTTGCGGGTGAGGGGGCGGTGGCTGAGACGTTTGCTGATGGGTTAGGTGTTGAGGAGTTAATAGCCCAAACACTGAAAGCACAGGAACTGATAGCCCAAACCCAAGGTCTGCACTTGGATAAAAAACAAATGATACTTACTTTATTTGGCAATTTAAAAACTGCTTTCAAAAGCTAGTCTTGCAAAATAAGAACTTAAGTTATACTCCATGAGCTGAAGTTTAAGAAGATGAAGAGCCAAAATAAAGAGAATGAAATGACCGCAAGTTCTGAGAATAAAACATATTATATCACCACACCCATTTATTATGTGAATGATGTGCCGCACATTGGCCATGCCTACACTTCGTTGGCGTGCGATGTTTTGGCACGGTTCAAGCGTTTGGACGGGTACGATGTTATGTTTTTAACTGGTACTGACGAACATGGTCAAAAGGTTGAAAAATCTGCCGCCGCCGCAGGGGTGCCACCGCTAGAGTTTTGCGACAAGGTGTCAAAACGTTTCAAAGAACTAGCTGAAAAAATGAAGTTCACCAATGACGACTTTATTCGCACCACCGAAGAGCGCCACAAGCTTGCTTGTCAGGACCTGTGGAAGCGCTTGGTTGAGCGTGATGAAATCTATCTTGGCAGTTATGAAGGCTGGTATTCGGTTCGTGACGAAACTTTTTTCACTGCGGACGAGGTTGTAGACGGCGAAAATGGTGAAAAACTAGCCCCCACAGGTGCGCCTGTTGAATGGGTTGAAGAGCCAAGCTATTTTTTCCGCCTGTCAAAGTGGCAAGAGCCGCTATTGAAGTTTTATGAAGAAAATGAAGATTTTGTTTTGCCCAAAACCCGTATGAACGAAGTTAAAAGCTTTGTCAGGGGTGGTAAGAAGCTGGTTGAGGGTGCATTGCATGACCTGTCGGTATCTCGCACTAGTTTTAAATGGGGCGTGCCTGTACCAGACGCACCTGACCATATTATGTATGTGTGGATAGATGCCCTGACAAATTATATGACCGCAGCGGGTTACCCCGACCAAAATAGCGAAGCTTATAAAAAGTTTTGGCCTGTGGTTAAGCACATGGTGGGTAAGGACATTATTCGTCACCATGCAGTTTATTGGCCTGCGTTCCTAATGGCGGCAGAGTTGGAGACACCAAAACGTGTGTTTGCCCACGGTTGGTGGACCAGTGAAGGTCAGAAAATTTCAAAGTCATTGGGTAATGTAATTGACCCATTTCAAATTGTTGATGAGTTTGGCTTGGACGCAGTGCGTTATTTCCTTATGCGTGAAGTGCCATTTGGCAATGATGGCGATTTTTCCCGTTCCTCTTTTATTTCACGGATGAATTCAGATTTAGCCAATGATTTCGGTAACTTGGCACAGCGTAGCCTGTCGATGATTGCTAAAAACTGTGAAGGTAAAACCCCAAGCTCAGCCAACCTAAACGCGGAAGACTTGGCATTGTTAAATGACATTACCGCAACCCTTGGTTCTGTGCGTGAGTTTGCCGATGTTGAAGCCATAAACAAAATGCTTGATGCCATTTGGAAACGAATTGCAGATTTAAATGCTTATTTCTCAAACTGTGAACCGTGGGCGTTGAAGAAAACTGACCCCGAGCGCATGGAAGCAGTGCTTTACACCGCAGTTGAGGGTGTGCGCCAACTGGCAATTATGGTGCAACCATTTATGCCAGACGCAATGGAGAAGATGTTAGATCAGTTAGCAGTGCCCGTAGACGAGCGCACATTCGTCCACGTAAACAGTGACTTTGCCCTGAAAACAGGCGCTGAGCTACCCAAGCCAGAAGGTGTGTTTCCACGTTTTGTCGAGCAAAAAAATGACTGATAATATTTACATTGTTGATAGCCATTGTCACTTAAATTACAAAGAGTTACAGGGTGATATTAAAGGTGTACTTGAGCGTGCAAATGCCGCAAATGTCAAAACATTGCTAGCCATAAATACCAAGCTTGCTGAGTTTGACGATGTTTATGAAATAGCAATGGAGCACGATAATGTTTTTGCCAGTGTTGGCGTGCACCCGCACGAAGCTGAAAACGAACCAAACGTAGCCATAGAAAGCTTACTTATTCGTGCCGCCAAGCCAAAATGCATTGCCATTGGCGAAACTGGGTTGGATTATTATTACGACCATGCCCCACGTGATTTGCAAAAAGCGAACTTTATTACCCACATTATGGCGGCACGTGCCACTAAAAAGCCCTTGATTGTGCACACCCGTGATGCCGAAGAGGACACATTGGAAATTTTAACCAGTGAAATGGAA
Source organism: Alphaproteobacteria bacterium (assembly GCA_030634465.1). GTDB lineage: Bacteria > Pseudomonadota > Alphaproteobacteria > Sphingomonadales > SMXR01 > DAOWAS01. The sequence continues at coordinate 3,247 of DAOWAS010000156.1, forward strand.
AAAGGGGCGTTTCCTGCGGTTATTC
>DAOWAS010000059.1 GCA_030634465.1 Alphaproteobacteria bacterium
AGCCATAATCAGGGATGTGTCAGAAGAGTATGAAACAAAAGAAAAACTAATAGAGCAAAGAGCCGCTATTGCTTCAAGCCAACAACAGTTGCACGCCATAGTAAACTCGGTTGTTGATGGCGTTATTGGCTTTGATAAAACAGGTAAAGTTCATCTGTTTAATACATCGGCAGAACATATTTTTGGCTATTCCGTTCAGGAAACAGATGACTTGTTGTTATCAGCATTTTTCACGGATACTGAGTATAAAAAGCATACTGATGGGTTTGATCTTTTTTTAGAAACGGGCAGCTCGCCAAGTGTTGGAAACCGTTTGGAGACAACAGGTGTTAGAAAAGATGGCACCCAGTTTCCCATGGAAATGGCAATTAGCTGGCGTGAGGTTGATAGTAAAATTTTGTTTGTGGCGCAGTGCCGTGACATAACCGCAAAAAAACAGGCCGAGGCCGAGCGCGCAACCTTGGAAAATGACCTGCGTCAGGCACAAAAAATGGAAAGCCTTGGGGTGCTTTCAGGTGGCATAGCACACGAAATAAACACACCAGTGCAATATGTTGGCGATAATATCAAATTTTTACAAACTGGTTTTGCCGACATCAGACGAGTGTGCGCCCAGTTGCGTAAGCTAAACAAGGCGACTTCAGCCAAGGGTTATTTAACTGAGCTTACGGCAGAAACTGCAAATTTGGTTGATGAGGTTGATCTGGAGTTTTTAATTGATGAAATTCCAGACGCCATTGACCAGTCGTTAGAGGGGGTTGAACGCATTAGTGAAATTGTGCGGGCAATTAAAGAGTTTTCCCACCCTGACGCTAAGGAAAAATCATTAACCGATATAAATGCCGCCCTTAGAACCACCATAATGGTTAGCCGCAACCAGTGGAAATATGTGGCAGAACTTGAAACCGATCTAGATGAAGAACTGCCGTCTATCATGTGTCTTACAGGTGAGTTTAATCAGGTTATTCTTAACCTTATTGTTAATGCCGCCCACGCTATTGAAGATGCGGCGGGTGAGGGTGGCGAAATGGGCAAAATTATCGTCTCAACCAATTTCGATGATGACAATATAGGCATAACCGTAAGCGATACAGGAACAGGAATAGAGCCAGACAAGTTGAAAACTATATTTGATCCGTTTTTCACCACAAAAGACCCTGGCAAGGGTACGGGGCAGGGCTTGGCTATTTCGCACAATATTATTACCAAAAAACATGGTGGACAAATCTGGGCAACGTCAGAGTTGGGTAAGGGCTCAACTTTTCATATTAAACTTCCTCTGGGTGAAGAGAAAATATCGGAGGTAGCGGCAGAATGAAAACTTCAGTCTTGTTTGTAGATGATGAAAAAAAAGTACTAATGGGTTTGCGGCGTATGTTGCACAGCACCAGAGATAAATGGGAATGCACCTTCGCCAGCAGTGGCCGTGAGGCGTTAAAGTTTCTTGCCATGTCCAAATTTGACGTGGTGGTTTCAGACATGCGTATGCCCAACATGGATGGTGCTGAACTGCTGGGCAAGGTAAAGGAGCAATACCCGCACACGGTCAGAATAGTGTTGTCGGGGCAGTGCGACAGGGTTTCGTCATATGATGTGGTGAACTCAAGCCACCAGTTCCTATCCAAACCGTGCGATAAAGAAGTAGTTATCAGCACCATAAACCGTGCCCTTGCCCTGCGTGACCTGCTGGCATCAGAGGAGTTGCAAGCTTTGGTTTCGGGCTTGCCCCATGTGCCATGCTTGCCTGAAAATTACCTTGAACTGGAAAAAGAATTAAAGTCAGATTTTTCATCAGTTTCACGCATTGCAGATATTATTTCCCAAGACATTGGCCTAACCGCAAAACTGTTGCAGATGTCAAACTCTGCTTACTTCGGCATTGGTCGCAAAGTGTCTAGCACCAAGGAAGCGGTAAAACGTATTGGTACTGACACCATTCATGCACTGGTCTTGTCCCACGGTATATTCGAGCAACTAAGTTGTGATGACGAAACCAAAGCATATTGCACTAAAATGGCGCAACAAGGCATAGATTGCGGGTTTTTGGTTAAAAAAATTGTGTATGCCGAGGGCTTGTCATCATTTGATGCTGAAAGTGCATTTACCGCAGGTTTGCTTCATGATGTTGGTGCCGTGGTTTTGGCCTATAACATGCCTAAGAAATATGCCGAGGCCAGAAAACTGGCTGAGGAAAGGCAAATTCCAATTTGGCAGGCGGAATTTAAAGTTTTTGGCACATCTCACGATATTGTGGGGGCTTATCTGGCTGAACTGTGGGGTATGCCCACGGGCATAATTGAGGCAATAGCCTTTCACCACCACCCGTTAGAGTGCCACCAGCAAGAGTTTAACGCCCTGACAGCAGTGCATGTGGCTAATGGCCTGTTAGATATTCAGGAAGCAGATTTTGACCCAGAGATATATGAAAAAGCCATGAGCTTTCCATATTTGGAGCAACTGGGGCTTAGCGACCATTTAGATAAATGGATTGCACTTGTAGCCCCGAAAGAGGGCGATGTAGAGAAAAGGGCAAGCTTATGAATGAGCGCGTATTATTTGTTGATGACGAGGTTAATGTTTTAGCTGGGTTGGAGCGTCAGTTTAAGCGCAAATTTGATACCCATACGGCTGAGGGTGGCGAAAAAGCCCTAAGCCTGATGGCAGATGATGGCCCCGTTGCGGTTGTTATAAGCGACATGCGAATGCCAGAAATGAACGGTGTGGAGTTTCTAGCGCGAGTGAAGAGCAAATACCCCGATACCATACGCATTATGCTAACAGGTAATAATGATCAGGAAACTGCGGTTGAGGCCATTAATGAAGGTGATATTTTTCGTTTTTTTACCAAGCCCTGTAGCCCGGAAAAACTTTTAGGCGGCATTGAAGATGCCCTGCAACAATACCGTTTAATTACGTCTGAAAAGGTGCTGTTGGAACAAACTCTTGGCGGCAGTGTAAAGGTGCTGTTAGAGGTGCTGTCACTGGTTGACCCTGATGGTGCTGGCAAGGCGGGTAAGGTACGCAAATGGGCATCAGACATTGCTAAATGGACTGGTTGGAGCAACCCGTGGAAAATTGAACTAGCCACCATGCTGTCGCCAATTGGGCGCATTGCCTTGCCCACAGACCTTATGGCAAAAGCAGATAAAAACGAGGAGCTGAGTGCAGACGAGCTGGCAACAATGGAGCGTAGCCCTGAAATTAGCCGTAATCTCATTGCCAACATACCTAGGCTTAAGGGCATTAGTAAAATCATCTATTATCAAAATAAAAATTTTGATGGCAGTGGCTTCCCCCATGACGATGTTAGTGGTGAGGATATCCCATTAGAAGCCAGAATATTGCACATATTAAACGACCTTGCGGGCATCACTAATTCAAAAACATCAGAACTGCCATTTGGGACTGAGTTTGACCAGTTAGAACATCAGTCAGGTCGTTATGACCCTAAGCTTCTCACTGGCATTAGGGCATATTTTGTAAATAAAAAAGAAGGCTTGGGTGATAAAGAGGCCACCAGCTTGCTAGAGGTTAGCATTGCTCAACTACGCCCTGGCGATGTGTTGGTATCAGACCTTAAAACCAAAAAGGATGTTTTGGCGCTGGGGTCAGGACAAGAAATATCACAGGTCATTCGCGAGAAACTAAACATCATGTCGCAAACAGGTGGCTTGGGCGGAAAAATACGAATACTGCGCTCCAACGAAAAATAAACATAAGCACGGTTTGATTTCATTTAATATTTTCAGGCGTAAATATTTTCCTTATTGTGCTACTAGATAGTAGCTAAGTTGAACAAATAGGAGTGCTGCCATGCGTTTATTTATCAGTTTTATTTTGGTCTTTACGTTTTATTCTCTCACCGCCGTGGCGGATGAAAACACCCCATCACAGTTTAGGGACGATGCTTACACCCCGCAAAATGTGGTTTATGAGTTTAATTATCAGACACCTGCTGATGGGGTTAGGGCGCTTGGTTATATTCGCAACCATTTGCGTGCCTTGGAAGAGTTTGGCGACGTGGCAAAAGACAGCCATATTGTGGTTGTTATGCATGGTTACGAAGTTCATGCCGTGGCACGGGAACAGGCCGAGCATTTCCCTGATGTTTATGCCAAACTTAAGGAGCTAACTGACAAGGGCGTTAGTTTTTATGTTTGTCGCAATTCCGCCCGTGGCAAGGGTTATGAGGTGGATGATTTTTATGACCTAGTTACCTTGGTGCCTGCGGGCATGTCTGAAATTGGACATTGGCAAGCAAAAGGCTATGCTTACATCAACCCATATCTAAACAAACGTATGAGCCGTGAGGACTTGGGACTAAACTAAATATTTATTTTGGGGGAAATGAAATGTTATTAAAAAAGTTTACATTAATTGTGGGTGCTTTTACTTTTTTGTCTGCATGTGATGTTGCACCAAAGGACGAACAGCCAATTTTGGATATTATTTCAGCCATTGAACATGGTTGGGAAAATGGTGATGGCGCACCGTTTAGAGAAAACTTTCTAGATTTCTCAGGTGCTAGATATGTTGAAAGTGGTGGCCAAAACGAGGGGCTAGATGACCTAGTTGTAAACCATGTGGAACCAGAAAAAGACGCGCTTGAGTTTTTAGAGCTAGATTTTAGCAATATTGAAGTTCATTTTGAGGGTAATTTTGCTTGGGCGGTTGCCGATACTGCTGTTAAGGGCAAAGTGCGTAGCAACGGACATGAGTTTGACAAAACAGGCCGTCAGACATTTTTGTTTAGATATGTTGATGCTAAATGGATGGTTGTTCACACCCACTCGTCATCTAGAGATCGAAGACAATGATGGGTGTACGCTAGCAGTTGCAAGAAAAATAAATTACTTGTTTTCCCCGTTGAAATAACTTTTGGTGAAAATGTTACGCGTTTGCTTAAAGAGATAAGCCAACGTCCATCATTCCAAACCGCTATGCAAAAAGAGCAGGTTGAATATAAAGCCGCTTAATATCTATGCTTTAAATGGCATTACAATTTAATGTGATAGCAATGCAAATTTTCACAATAATTTTTTGATTAATTAAGGAACTTTTAATGTAAGTGACATACTTGACTTTTGGTAGCATTGAAATATTTGAAATGCTTATAAACCTGCCAATGATAAAGGGACTATTTCCTCAATGAGAAAAAATTATTTTTTAGTTTTTATTGCACCCATAGCTATTTTATTTGCTGTGAGTAGCTTTTATATCGAAAGCAAACTTGAAAACTGGATGATGGAGCAAACTAAAACTGAACTTTTTAGAGAAGCTGTTACCGTTGGCAATGTTTTTAAAGTTACTCCAATTGAAAAGAAAATTGAAACTCTAGATCCCATTATTGATAAATTGGCTGAAAAAACCCCTTTTAGATTAACAATTATTAGGGAAGATGGTGTGGTTCTTGCAGATTCTTGGGTCATAACCCAAGACTTACCTGACGTGAAAAACCATGCTACCCGCCCAGAATTATTAACAGCAAATATAGAGAGTGGCAGCACTGCCATACGACATAGTGATACCGTCAAAACAGATATGTATTATTTGGCAATTCCAATTGCCATAGAGGATTTTGTTGGGTTTATTCGTGTCGCTATTCCTCTTGATACAACAGAAGCCTACATTTCTGAGCTTAGAACTCTTTTTATAGGTACAGCGATTATCGGCATGATAATTTTGTATATAATAATTTTATTTGCTACAGGCTATATCGATAGGATCAACCTAAGGCACAGCCAAAGTTTAGAGCGAAAAATTGAGAGGCGAACCAAGGATATTAGTTTGCTTCAAACCTTTGGACAAATGCTTACAGGTTGTGAAAGCATCGAAGAAATTTCAGCAGCAATCCTATCGTCTGCGCCATCCATATTTAAGAACACCTCTGGAGCTATTTCTTTAACCCCACCTTCATTAGATCATATCGAAGTTATAGCTACTTGGGGCGAGGATTGGCACCCGAATAAGGTTTACATGCCAAATGATTGTTGGGCATTTAGAAAAGGTGCGCCTCACATTTCAGACAAAAACTCGCTTGGGTTTAATTGCAAGCATTTTACATCAGAAAAACCTGTGTTTTGCGTACCATTCATGGCAAATGGCGTTTCGCTTGGCGCTATACACATTATGACGGATGATGACAATTTCTCCGAACGACTTAAAAGTATGGCTTTGACCATTGCTGAGCATCTAAGTCTTTCAATCGCCAATGTTAAATTACGGGATAGTCTTAAACACCAAGCAGTGCGGGACCCTTTAACAAACTTATATAACCGCAGGTATTTGGACGACGCTTTGCGGCGTGACATTCAAAGAGTGAAACGGCAGGGCACATGTTTGGGGGTTATGATGATTGATGTGGATCATTTTAAAGCGTTCAATGACACATTCGGTCATGAAGCAGGTGACTACGCTTTGCAGCAAGTCAGTATTGCAATATCCAGCAGCATTAGAGGCGAAGACATTGCATGTCGTTACGGTGGTGAGGAATTTACAGTAATATTACCAGATGCGGATGTATCAATCATAGCTAAAAGGTCAAAAGAAATTCTTGAAGGAGTAAGTTCTTTAAACCTTGAGTTCAGGGGTAAATCCTTGGGGCATGTAACTATATCTATAGGTGTTTCCATTTCCCCACAACATGGTGACGATGCAGAAGCACTTATTTCATCTGCGGATAAGGCACTATACGCAGCTAAAAATGCTGGGCGAAATCAGATAAAAGTAGCAAGCCTTCCTGAGGATGTTGAAAAAATATTTAATGAAGGCTTGTCTGATAATAGCGCAACCTGATTTTAACCTATTCAACAAATTTTGAAAATAGTTACTCAACAGCTATTTGCGGCTATTGTTATCCTGCTAACAATGCCAATATGAACTTCTGATATTAAATACGTGTATTAAAATATTTGAAGGCTATTTCACATGTTCGATTTTGATCTTTTTGTCATTGGTGCTGGTTCTGGCGGTGTTAGGGCAGGGCGCATTGCATCTGGCTTGGGCGCGCGGGTTGCCATTGCCGAAGAATACCGCGTGGGTGGCACATGTGTTATTCGTGGTTGCGTTCCTAAAAAACTGTTTGTATATGCTTCGCATTTTGCCCAAGATTTTGAAGATGCCGCTGGTTTCGGTTGGCAAATTGGCGAGCGTGGTTTTAGCTGGCAAGCTCTGATAGCTAGCAAAGACAAAGAGATTGAGCGCCTGAACGCACTGTATGTTACCACCCTTAAAAACGCAGGGGTTACCACGTTTAACGAGCGCGCCACCATTAAAGACAAAAACACCGTGGTCTTGGCTGATGGTAAGGAAATAACAGCAGAGAAAATTCTTATCGCCACTGGCGGCACCCCGTTTAAGCCTGACATTACTGGCATTGAACACGCCATTACTTCAAACGAGGCCTTTCATTTAGACGAGTTTCCCAAACGAGTTTTAGTATCAGGGGCGGGTTATATTGCGGTTGAGTTCGCCGCCATATTTAACGGCCTTGGTGCTAATGTTGAGCTGGCCTACCGCCGCGATATGGTGTTACGTGGTTTTGATGATGATTTGCGCTCCAAGCTAGAGCATGAGATGAAAAGCCAAGGTATAAAAGTGCATTTGCACACCCAAATAGACAAAATTGAAAAGTGTGAGGATGGCCTAAACGTTACCTTCCACCACGGCGATGTGTCGCAGTTTGATGCCGTGTTTTATGCCACAGGCAGAACTCCCAACACCGCAGGTTTGGGTTTGGAAAACGCTGGCGTTAAGTTGGCGGCAAATGGTTCCATTCCAGTTAACGAATATTCACGCACTAACGTGCCTAACATTTTTGCTGTGGGCGATGTAACCGACCGCATTGCTTTAACCCCTGTTGCTATTAAAGAGGGCCACGCCTTTGCCTTGACCGAGTATGGCAACAACCCAACCTCAGCCGAGCATGACAATGTGGCATCAGCCGTGTTCAGCCAACCACCCATTGCCACCGTTGGCCCCACTGAAACCGAGGCTAAGGAAAAATACGGTGAAATTGATGTTTATGTGTCAGACTTTAAGCCCATGAAATACACCCTTGGTGGGCGGGACGAACGCGCGTTTATTAAAATGATTGTCGACCCCAAAACCGACAAGGTTATAGCCGCGCATATGATCGGCCCTGATGCCCCTGAAATTATTCAGGGCGTGGCAATAGCAGTTAAAAACGGCCTGACCAAAGCCCAGTTTGACAGTACCGTTGCCATTCACCCATCTAGTGCCGAAGAATTTGTTTTAATGAGCACAAAGCGTGACTAGCCACTAGTGGCTAGCGACTAGTCGCAAGGTCACTAGTGACTGATTTAGCGAAAGAACACTAGCTAACGCCTTTAAGACAGGGTAAAACGCCCATATGGTTAATTCAAAAAATAAGACTGTTAAGATTGCGTTGGCGCAAATAAACCCAACTGTGGGCGATATTGCGGGTAATGCCCAAAAAATCAGGGATTATCGGGCAAAAGCCGCCAGTGATGGTGCTGATCTAGTTATTTTTACCGAATTTACCATTGGCGGTTACCCGCCTGAAGATCTGGTTAAAAAACCTGCCTTTTGTGACGCGGCAATTAAAGCAATTAATGAGCTTGCCAGTGAAACAAACGATGGTGGCCCTGCTATTATTATTGGTGGCCCTAGGTTGGCTGAGGGCAAGCGTTATAACGCGCTTTATGTATGTGAGGGTGGTAAAATTATCGCCACACGGGACAAATATCATCTGCCAAACTACGGCGTGTTTGATGAAAAGCGCGTGTTCGACCAAGGCACAGTTGGCGAACCTGTGGATTTTCATGGTCTTAAACTTGGCCTGATGATTTGCGAAGATATGTGGCTGCATGATGTATCTAAAACCCTAAAGGACATGGGTGCTGACATTTTAATTGCCCCGCAAGGTTCCCCCTTTGAAAGTGACAAGTTTGATCAACGCCTGACCGTGGTTTCAAAAAGGGCGCAAGAAACTGGCTTGCCAATTGTTTTGTTAAACCAAATTGGCGGGCAGGACGAACTGGTTTTTGATGGCTCGTCGTTAGTTATGGATGCGGAAAATAATCTGATAGCCAGCATGAAAAGCTTTGCCGAAGACATGATTATAATTAACTGCCAACAAAGTGACGACGGGTGGCAAATATCTAGCGGCACTTTTGCTGATGCTATGGACGAGGTTGAAGCGTTATACACAGCTTTGGTGCTTGGCCTGCGTGATTATGTTGCTAAAAATGGCTTCCCCGGTGTGCTTATTGGCATGTCGGGCGGGGTGGACAGTGCGCTTACGGCGGCAATTGCGGTTGATGCCCTAGGTGCTGATAAAGTGCACACGGTCATGATGCCATCGCGCTACACCTCAGACGAAAGCTTGAGCGACGCTAAGGCCTGCTCAAAACTGTTGGGCGCTAGGTATGAAAGCATTGATATTGAGCCAATGGTGGCAAGCTTTAGCACAAGCTTAGCACCAAGTTTTGCAGGGCGCGATGCCGACACCACCGAAGAAAACATCCAAGCCCGCATCAGGGGGGTGTTGCTTATGGCGCTATCAAACAAGTTTGGCTACATGGTGGTGGCAACGGGTAACAAGTCTGAAATGTCAGTTGGCTATTCCACTTTATACGGCGACTTGTGCGGTGGCTTTGCGCTGTTGAAGGATGTTTATAAAACTGCGTGTTTTGAGCTGTGCCGTTGGCGCAATGAAAATACATCTAGCATTGGGCTTGGGCCAAGCGGGCGGGTCATACCAGAAAATATCATAACAAAACCACCAACTGCGGAGCTTAGAGCCAACCAAAAAGATGAAGACAGCCTGCCGCCATATGACCAGTTAGACCAAATTTTAGCCGCCTTGGTTGAGGGTGAATTATCTAATGACGATGTGGCCTTAATGGGCTTTGATAAACATACGGTTGCACGTATCGAGCATATGTTATACATCGCTGAATATAAACGCCGCCAAGCACCCCCGGGTGTTAAGGTAACACGCAAGCATTTTGGTCGGGAACGCCGCTATCCCATAACCAATAAGTTTCGTGATGGTAAGTAGAGAGTAGTGGACGAGTAGCAAAGCTACGAGGACTAGCGACCAAGCGGGAGCGCAGCCTACGTGGCGCCAAGGGGCGTAAGCCCTGAACGTTAAAGAAAGAAAAGTCATGACTGTTAGAGTACGTTTTGCCCCCAGCCCCACAGGATTTTTGCACGTTGGTAACATTCGTGCGGCGTTGATTAATGTTTTGCTGAAAAAACAAGAGGGTGGCGAGTTTATCCTAAGGTTGGATGATACCGATTTAGTACGCTCAACAAAAGAATATGCCGATGCTATTCAGGACGATTTGGCGTGGTTGGGGCTTAATCCAGATGAAGTGTACCGCCAAAGCGAGCGTTTTGATAAATATAATGCCGCCGCAGAAAAACTAAAAGCCGATGGCAGATTATACCCTTGTTTTGAGACCCCAGACGAGCTGAAGTTCAAGGCCAGTATGCAGTTAAAGCGTGGCAAACCGCCAGTTTATGACCGCTCTTCACTAAAACTAACTGCTGATGATATTGCCAAGTTTGAAGCGGAAGGTAAAACACCACATTGGCGTTTTAAGCTGAACGTACCATCGAGAGTTGAATTTAACGACTTTATCCGTGGCAGTGTGTCGTTGGACATGGCTTCGGTGTCTGACCCTGTGCTTATTCGCGGTGACGGCAGTTATTTATATTCACTGCCATCAGTGGTGGATGACTTGGACATGGGCATAACCCATGTGGTGCGCGGCGAAGACCATGTAACAAATTCTGGCGTGCAGGTGCAAATATTTGAAGCTTTGGGTGGTTCAGCACCAAAGTTTGCGCATTTTTCATTGTTTACCTCAGCCAAGGGCGATGGCCTGTCAAAACGTGAAGGCTCGCTTTCAGTAAGGTCACTGCGTGACGATGAGGGCATTGAACCTATGGCATTGTTAAGCTTGCTTGCTAGATTAGGCTCTTCCGATGCGGTTAAGCCTGAAATGACACTAGAGCCGTTAGTTGAAGACTTTTCATTCTATAAATTTTCCCGAAGTTCAGTGAAATTTGATGTTGAAGAGTTAAAGCATTTAAACGCTAAAATTCTGCACATGACCGAATTTGATGCGGTTAAAGACCGCGTATCGCTTGATGGCTTTAGTGAAGATTTTTGGCAAGTTGTGCGACCAAATTTGGAAAAGCTTGATGATGTTAATTTCTGGTGGCCTGTGGCATATGGCGACATAGACCCTGTTGTTGCCGCTGAAGATAAAGAGTTTTTAGCTGAAGCATTGGCAGTTTTTCCTGAGGGTGAGCTTACAGATGAAAGTTGGAGTGCGTGGACTAGTGCGGTTAAGGAAAAAACAGGTCGTAAGGGCAAACAGTTGTTTTTACCGCTTCGTTTAGCCCTAACAGGCCAGTCCCGCGGCCCTGAAATGAAAGTTATGTTGCCCTTGATGGGTGCAAATCGTGCCAAGACACGATTAGGTGGCAATTCTTAATGACCTTAAGCCTGCATAATAGTCTGTCACGTAAGCGTGAGGAATTTAAGCCCATAGATGCGAAAAACATTCGCATGTATGTGTGTGGCCCCACGGTTTACGATTATGCCCACATTGGCAATGCCCGCCCGCCTGTGGTGTTTGACATACTGTTTCGCCTGCTTCGCCACACCTACGGCGAAAACCACGTGACCTATGCCCGCAATTTTACCGATATTGACGATAAAATTATGGCTCGTGCTGAAAAAGAAGGTGTCAGCATTGCTGATGTGTCTGACCGTTTTTCTAAAATTTATCAAGAGGACATGGCGGCATTAAACAATTTAAGCCCAACGTTGGAGCCTAAAGCCACCGACCATTTGCCTGAGATGATAGCCATGATGGAAACACTAGTGGCTAAGGATTTTGCTTACGTTAAAGATGGTCATGTGCTGTTCCACACCCCTGCAATGGCAGATTACGGTAAACTTTCAGGCCATAACCGTGAAGAGCTTGAGGTTGGTGCTAGGGTTGAAGTTGCCCCATATAAAAAAGATGCCACCGATTTTGTTTTGTGGAAGCCATCAACTGACGAGCAAGTTGGTTGGGACAGCCCGTGGGGACGCGGCAGGCCAGGGTGGCATTTGGAATGTTCCGCCATGATAGAAAAGCACTTGGGCGAAACCATAGACATTCACGGTGGCGGGCAGGACCTTATTTTCCCCCACCACGAAAATGAAATAGCCCAAAGCCAATGTTGTCATGACAAACCATTTGTAAATTATTGGTTGCACAATGGTTATTTGAACATGAAGGGCGAAAAAATGTCCAAATCTTTGGGCAATATTCGCGCTATTTCTGACCTGTTGGGTGACTTTCCGGGGGAAGCCTTGCGCTTAAGCTTACTTTCAGCCCATTACCGTGGGCCATTAGATTATAATAGCGATATTATAGCCGAGCAAAAACGCCGTCTAGACCGTTGGTACAGGGTGGTTGATGGTGTTGAGGCGGGTGAGTTGCCACAAAGTGTTATAACCGCACTTGAAGACGATCTGAACACACCAAAAGCACTGGCTGAACTGGAAAAGCTAGCCAACCCCGAAGGTGCTAGCCAGTTAAAAGCTGGTGCGCAATTTATGGGGCTACTGATGGGCGATAGCCAAGCATGGCTAAAAGGCAGTAGCGATGGCGGCCTGAGTGATGCTGATATTGATGCCCTGATCGAGGAGCGCAACACCGCGAAGACGGATAAAAATTATGCCCGCAGTGATGAAATTCGGGATCAGTTAAAATCTGAAGGTATTGTGCTAGAGGATAGCGCCCAAGGCACAACTTGGCGGCGTGACTAATGACAATTAAACCTGTAATTATTTTGGTGCGCCCGCAATTGGGTGAAAACATTGGCAAAACCGCCCGTGCTATGGGTAACTTTTCCCTTACAGACCTTCGTTTGGTAAACCCGCGTGATGGTTGGCCCAACCCAACATCTGGTGCGGCGGCGGCAGGTGCTGACGATATTTTAAATAGCGTGCAGGTGTTTGATACTGTGGAAGATGCCGTGCATGACCTGAACCATGTTTATGCCTCAACCGTGCGTCACCGCGACATGAACAAACACGTGACCGACCCAGTGATAATGGCAGATGAAATGCACGGCTTTGCCAGTAAAGGGCAGAATGTTGGCATATTATTTGGCCCTGAACGTTCTGGCCTGTCAAACGCCGACACACTGGTGGCAGACAGCATTGTAACCGTACCCATAAACCCTGAATTTAGCTCGCTTAACCTAGCCCAAGCGGTGGTTATTTGCGCTTATGAATGGTCGAAAAAAAGCGGTCAGGTCGTGGCTGGCAGTTACGCTGACCCCGATCCCAAGGCCAGTAAAAAAGAGCTGGTAGGTTTTTTTGAACATTTGGAAGGTGAGTTGGACAAAAAAGGTTATTTTAGACCGCAAGCCCGCAAACCTGCAATGGTTGAAACCTTGCGAAACATGTTTCAAAAATCTGACTTCACCAGTCAGCAAATTCAAACCCTGCGTGGGGTGTTAAAGTCGCTGACATGGAAGAATAAGTGAGGCTTGAAAAATAAGCGGTGATTTTAAAGTGTTGGCCTCTCGCCAACCACATCAAGTTTTTCTTCAATAAACCGGCCAATTGCTAGAATGTTTGCCTCACCAAACAGTGGTGCCCACAGGCT
>DAOWAS010000154.1 GCA_030634465.1 Alphaproteobacteria bacterium
ATAGACAGGCGTTCCTTCGCCCGCTCCATATATTCATACTGCCCTGACCAATGAATAGAATAGCCCGCAGGCAGATTAACCCCCTCGCTTACAGCCAATTGTGCATCAGCCACATAGCTACCTAGATCACGATCTAAAATATCCACATACACCCAACCGTTTGGTCGGGCATTTTCACTGCGTATCATGCCAGGGCCATCTGTTATGCTTATTTCCGCCAAACGCTGTAATGGAATGTGCGCCCCTGCGGGGGTTACAACTGGCAACATTTTCAAACGCTCAACCGAATTGCGAACCTCACGCGGGTAACGCAGGTTTACGGGGTAACGCTCTAACCCCTCAACAGTTTCGGTTACAATCATGCCACCAATGGCTGATTGCACTATTGACTGCACATCGCCAATATTCATGCCGTAACGTGCGGCGGCGGCGCGGTTTATATCCACATCAATAAAACGACCGCCTGTTACCCGCTCGGCATAAACCGATGCTGTGCCATTAACGCCGCCAACAACGGCCTCAACCTCCTGTCCAATTTCAGCAATTACAGCTAAGTCTGGCCCCGCAATTTTAATACCCACGGGGGTTTTAATGCCTGTTGCCAGCATGTCTATTCTGGCTCGGATAGGCATGGTCCAAACATTAGTCAGGCTTGGCACATCAACCACACGGTTCAGTTCTGCCTTAATTTTTTCCATGGTCATGCCCTCGCGCCACTCTGACCTTGGTTTTAACTGAATGGTGGTTTCAATCATGGTTAGGGGTGCGGGGTCGGTGGCAGTGTTGGCGCGCCCTGCCTTGCCATAAGCAGTTTTAACCTCAGGCACTGTCATTATTAGCTTATCGGTTTGTTGTAAAATTTGCGTAACCTTGCCAATTGAAACCGCAGGAAATGCGCTTGGCATGTATAGAAGATCACCTTCGTCTAGGTCAGGCATGAATTCAGAACCCATGTTTTGTAACGGTATTAGCGCTGATACAACCAACAACCCAGCAATAATAAGAACTCTTTTTGGGTGCTTTAGACTAAGGGTAAGTGCTGGTGCATACAGCCTGTGCAAGCCCCTATTTAGCGGATTTTCATTTTCAGGGCGAATGCGCCCACGAATGAAAACACCCATTAAAACTGGCACTAATGTAACCGATAATATTGTTGCCGCCGCCATGGCATAGGTTTTGGTAAATGCCAAAGGTTGAAACAGCCTGCCTTCTTGTGCCTCTAGGGCAAAAATTGGCATGAAACTAAGGGTTATTATCAACAGCGAGAAAAACAATGGTGGCCCAACCTCAACCGCCGTTTCCTGCACTAGTTTCCATCTGTTTTCATCGGTTAGGCCGTGTTCTTCAATTCTTTTATGGTAGTTTTCGATCATAACAATTGCCGCATCCACCATCACCCCAATGGCAATGGCAATGCCACCCAGCGACATGATATTGGCGTTAATGCCCTGCGCATTCATAACCACAAACGCGGCACCAATACCAAGGGGTAGCGACACCACCACCACAAGTGCTGAACGCAAATGAAACAAAAACAAAGCACAAATAAGCGCCACCACCAAAAACTCTTCCACCAGTTTTTCGCTTAGGGTGCTGACCGCGCGCTCTATTAGCGACGACCTGTCATATGTCTCAACCAACTCCACCCCTTCAGGCAAGCTGGCTTTTAGAGTATTGATACGCTCTTTAACCGCCTCAATAGTAGCCAAAGCATTTTCGCCCCAACGCATGATAATAACACCGCCAACGGCTTCGCCCTCACCGTTCAGCTCACCCACGCCGCGGCGCAACTGGGGGCCAAAACGCACGGTGGCAACTTCGGACAAGCGAATGGGCGTGCCGTTTGCACTAACCCCAAGGGGTATTGATTTCAGGTCATCAATATTTTGAATATAACCAGATGCCCGCACCATATATTCAGCTTCAGCCATTTCAATGACCGAGCCACCAGTTTGCTGGTTGCCACTGGCAATTGCCATTTTTACCTTGGCTAGCGGTATGTTAAATGCACGCAAACGCTCAGGATCAACCACCACCTGATATTCACGCACCATGCCGCCAATTGTCGCCACCTCGGACACACCATGTACGGTTTGCAATTCATATTTTAAGAACCAGTCTTGGATTGAGCGCAGGTCAGCCAAATCGTGCTTGCCTGTGGGGTCGGTCAGGGCATATTGGTACACCCAGCCCACACCTGTGGCATCTGGACCAAGTGCGGCACGGGCGGCAGGTGGCAGGTCGGGTGCCACTTGGCTTAAATATTCCAACACTCGTGATCTTGCCCAGTAAATATCGGTACCATCGGCAAAAATAATATAAACATAGCTATCGCCAAAAAACGAATAACCACGCACGGTTTCCGCCCCCGGCACTGATAGCATTGCCGTGGTTAGCGGGTATGTAACTTGGTCTTCAACCACTTGCGGGGTTTGTCCGGGGTAGCTTGTTTTTATTATTACCTGCACATCTGACAGGTCGGGAATGGCATCAAGCCGTGCGTTTTTAATGGCATAAAAGCTCCACCCCGCCAGCAAAACAGAAAGCATAATGACAAGGAAACGGTTTCTAATTGACCATTTTATTAATGCGGCAATCATTCCCCCTCTCCTTGATTACCAGTGCCGTGATCCATAGTTGAATGATCCATCTTGGAATGATCCACCATTGGCTCGGCCTCTTCCACGGGAGCTTTAGCAGGCATTTCCATAATTGAATGGTCCATACCTGAATGATCCATACCTGAATGATCCACCATTGGCTCGACCTCAGGTAATGGCATACCCATGTCATCAGCACCTGTCATGCGGCCAAACCCTGCGGTTAAACTAGCCTCACTATCAATTAGGAACTGACCGCTTGTTACCACCTTCATACCAGCAGAAAGCCCAGATATAATTTGCACAAACTCGCCACTTTCAATGCCAACAGTTACGTCCACAGGGCGAAAACGCCCGCCACCCATGGCCTCGATAACATGGTTGGATGTGCCAGTGCGTATAAGTGCTTCTCGGGGAATTTTAATGGCGTGGTGCAGCATTTGCGCCTCAATACCCACATTGGCATACATGTTTGGCTTTAGTGCCATATCGCTATTATCCAACACCAAACGTGCGCGAATGGTACGGGTTTTAGGGTCAATTGTGGGGTACACATAATTGACCACACCGTGCCAAATACGCTCGGGCAAAAATGGAACTTGGACTAATGTTTTAGCACCAGACTTTAACCACGGCGCTTCGTCTTCAAATACCTCGGCATTTATCCAAACACTAGACAGGTCAGCCAAGCTTAAAATGGTTGTACCAGGTTGAATGTGCATACCCTCAGCCACATTCAGGTTAATAACAATGCCGTTTTGCGGGGCATAAACCTCAACCAGTTCGTCA
>DAOWAS010000044.1 GCA_030634465.1 Alphaproteobacteria bacterium
GGTTTATCGCTTTCGGTTAACACCCGCAAAATCTGAAGCGCCGCCAACAGGCCATCACCAGTTGTTGAATAATCACTTAAAACAATATGACCCGATTTTTCACCGCCAAGGTTAAAGCCTGACTTGCGCATTTTCTCGACCACATAGCGGTCACCAACTTTGGTGCGGCACATGTCCAGACCTAAATCTTTAACAAAATTTTCTAAGCCCAAGTTTGACATAACAGTAGCAACCAGACCGCCGCCCTTAAGAAGACCCTTTTCATGCCATGAACGGGTAATAAGACCCATCAACTGGTCGCCATCAACTGCCGTTCCTTTTTCATCTACCAACAAAACACGGTCAGCATCGCCGTCCAGAGCAATGCCCAAATCTGCACTATGGGTTACCACTTGCTCAGCTAAAAACTCAGGTGCTGTGGAGCCACAACCACTATTAATATTAAAGCCGTTTGGTGAAATTCCCACTGGTATCACATCAGCACCAAGCTCCCAAAGAACCAAGGGTGCAACCATGTAACCCGCGCCATTAGCGCAATCCAACACTATGCGCTTACCTTCGATGTTAAATCCTGAAGGCACTGTGCTTTTAACAAATTCAACATAACGACCAGCCACGTCTTCCAAACGTTTGGCTCGTCCAGTTTGGGCAGGGTCAACCATGCTACTTTCCAGCGCACTGTCGATCATTGTTTCAATTGTTTCTTCGGCATCATCAGACAGCTTGTGCCCATCAGGGCCAAACATCTTAATGCCATTGTCATGGTATGGGTTGTGTGAGGCTGAGATCATAACACCAAGATCGGCACGCATGGACTTTGTTAACATTGCCACGCCCGGTGTTGGCATTGGACCAACGGTTATTACATCCATACCAACCGCAACAAAACCAGCCACAAGTGCAGGTTCGATCATATATCCTGAAAGACGGGTATCTTTGCCAATAACCACACGGTGACGGTGTTCACCTCTATGGAAATAGCGGCCTGCGGCCATGCCAACACGCATAGCTGTTTCTGCTGTCATCACAGAACGGTTTACCGTTCCTCTAATGCCATCTGTGCCAAAATACTTGCGCTTCATTCGCTTATTCCCCCATCTTTACTCAAACATATTCCAGAACGACCCTTGTCCTAAAAACTAATCATACAAAACAATATGTCATAAACAAGATATCCAGAGCTTATGCCAATAACCTTCTTCTACCAGTAGTAGAATCAAATAACAAGCTATCCCTCAGGCTGTGTTTCAGGACCAAAACCTTTTCCTGTTTTTTTATCATCTTTGCCCTCTGTTGTGGGTACAGACCCAGCAGAAGCTTTAGGTTTTTTCTTGCCAGACGACGGCGGGTTCTTACGATTAATTTCCTTACCCTCAAGCAGTTCTTTAAGCTCTTCACCTGTCAGAGTTTCATACTCTAACAAAGCCTCGCCAATAAGGTTCAACTGATCGCGATGATCTGTAAGAATTTTTTTGGCGCGCTCATAACCGTCCTCTACTAAACGCTTTATCTCCGCATCAATTAATCTTGATGTTTCTTCTGAGACGTTCTGCTGTTGTGCTACTGAATGACCCAGAAAAATCTCTTGCTCATTAGCTGCATATTGAACAGGGCCTAATTTCTCAGACATACCCCACAGCGTTACCATCTTACGTGCTAAACTAGTTGATTGTTGAATGTCGCCTGCAGCACCAGAAGAAACCTCGCCATATCCAAAGACAAGCTCTTCTGCCACACGACCACCCATTGACATAGCCATATGATCGTACATTTTTTGCCTTTTAAAGGAATATTCATCTCGCTCTGGCAAGCTCATCACCATACCCAAGGCACGGCCACGCGGAATAATAGTAGCTTTATGAATGGGATCAAGATGAGTGCAATGTAACGACACCAACGCATGACCTGCTTCATGATAAGCTGTCATGGTCTTTTCTTCTTCGGTCATCACCATTGAACGACGCTCAGCACCCATCATTACTTTGTCTTTGGCTTCTTCAAACTCGGCCATAGAAACAACACGCTTATCTTTTCGTGCCGCCAACAATGATGCTTCATTAACCAAATTAGCAAGATCAGCACCTGAGAAACCTGGTGTCCCTCTGGCAATAACATGGGCGTTTACATCCGCCGCTAACGGTGTTTTGCGCATATGAACTTCAATAATTTTCTCACGACCAATAATATCTGGAAGTGGCACAACCACTTGGCGGTCAAAACGACCCGGCCGCAATAACGCAGGGTCCAAAACATCAGGACGGTTAGTCGCCGCCAAAAGCACGACACCTTCATTGGTTTCAAAACCATCCATTTCAACCAATAGCTGGTTCAATGTTTGCTCACGCTCATCATTACCGCCGCCAAGGCCAGCACCACGGTGGCGACCAACTGCGTCAATTTCATCAATGAAGATTATACAAGGAGCATTCTTTTTACCTTGTTCGAACATGTCACGCACACGGCTGGCACCAACGCCAACAAACATTTCCACAAAGTCTGAACCAGAAATTGTAAAAAATGGAACGTGGGCTTCACCAGCAACTGCCCGTGCCAACAATGTTTTACCCGTACCTGGCGGGCCAACCAAAAGCGCACCTTTTGGTATTTTACCACCTAGTCTTTGGAACTTTTGCGGATTTTTCAAAAACTCAACAATTTCTTCCAGTTCTTCTTTGGCTTCTTCAATACCCGCAACATCGTCAAATGTTACTTTAATATCGTGTTCGGTTAACAAACGTGCCTTTGACTTGCCAAAGCCCATAGCGCCACCCTTGCCGCCGCCTTGCATTTGGCGCATGAAGAAAATCCATACTCCAATAAGCAACAACATTGGGAACCACGAAATAAGCGCACCTAGAAAAAAGTTTGTTTCTTCGGGCACAACTTCAAAACGAATATCACGTTCGCTAAGGCGGCTAACCAGATCGGGATCGTCTGGCATATATGTTGTGAAGCGTGAGGCATCGGACAAAACACCTGTAATTTTTGATCCTGATATTTTCACATCCTGCACACTACCCATGTCCACAGCCTGAATAAATTCAGAATATGCAATGTCGCGCGAACCACCATTACCACCCGGTCCTTGGAACAGGTTGAACAATGTCGCAAGCAACAATAAAATAACTAACCAAATTAAAGCACTTCTGCCCATATTTCCCACGAATTTACCTCTTTTGTCATTATGCGCTATAAACCAAGCGCGTTATTATTTATTTTCATACATTTAGTACCATATATTTAGTAAATTAATATTACAAAACAACCATAAAAACCCTAAAAAATGGTATCTTTCGAACAACTTTATACTTTATGCACCAAAAAAATGGGTTTTTTATGTCCTCAGCCCCTGTTTTGGCTGAAAAGTTACGGTTAAGCCCTCAAGTTGATACTGCCAATAAGCAAGCGATGGCACCGCAACAATTTCGTCTTTTGCCGATGGTGCGGCTAAATAAAATGCTGGCAATGTGCTTAAAAACTGGCTTGGTAAATCAACTGGTGCAAGCTTTTTGTCTTGTTTTACCAAATCTCTCCACGCTGTAACATCCAGTTTTTTTACCTTTAGGGGGGGCAAGTTCTCGTCTAAATGAAGCAAAAACCTGTTGTCCCACAGCTCGGCAGTTCCTGGAGCAATAATGATTTCATCGCCAATTGCATTTTCCTCACGGCCAATTATGACCAACCGCTTGTTGTCCTTATGGGCTAAAATATGACAGCCCGCCAAGGTTGCTCCTGAAAAACCATCTCGCATAATCTCACCCAACAGCCGCTCCACAGGCAACATTCGTGGTGGATAGATATTGCCGCCAAAATGAGTTAGCAATCTGGATAACACCCTTAAGGCAATTTCATCATCTGCCTCTTTCAACACCCCTGTGTTCAGGTAACAAAACCCAGTTTTTTTAGCCATATCGTCCATTTTAACTGCTTGTTGCATAACCTCACCAGTTAAACGGTCTAAAACACGGCGAACCCTTTTCATACGCTCAGCAGTTTTTGCCATGCGCTTGTTGCTCAAACCTTCAATGGGCTGTTCTTTTAATAATTTACGTGCCTGCACACGGGTAAAGGCCAGGTTTTCATTACTGGGATCTTCTATCCAGCCATGCGCCATGTGTTCCAAGGTTGCGACCAAGCGCTCTTTGCCATGACCTAACAGGGGACGAACATACTGCGGCCCTTGGTTTAAAAACAATGGTGATGAAATGGCGGACATAGCCGTAAGGCCGTCAACCCCACTACCCCTAGCCAAGCGCATTATAAATGTTTCAGCTTGGTCGTCTTCGTGGTGGGCTAAAAACAAATGCTCAATAGCATTTTCCTTACACCAGCCCTCCATTGCCAAATATCTAGCATCACGGGCGGCTTGCTGGATACCACTTGTGGGTTTTTCGCCCTGCCATGACAGTACCACATGCTTCAACCCTTTGGCTTTTAACCACTTGCCCACCTTTTTTAATTCTTCGGCTGAACCACTACGCAAACCATGATCAAAACTTAAATATACGGCCTTGCCCCAACGCGCCACCAACAGGCTAAGCGCCATACTATCCGCCCCACCAGACACCGCCACAGCAACGGCTTTATGGTCTTTGTCAAAGCCATGTGCGGTCATCAGATCAGCAAACTCCTGATCCATAATAGGCCGCGCATTTAAATGGCTATCAGTGGACATGGTTTTTATTCCAAGGGTTACATTCGCATTGTCAGCAATGATAGAAACAGACGATAACTACTGAAGGCTACTGTGAGCAATTGTTCCGTTCAACTTCCCTATCTGCACTATCCAATATTGCTTGTGGGGCATCGCTATAACGTAGCTTCAGGTCTTCAAACACAATACACGCTTCTTCTACCTGCTCCATTGCGGCTAGTGACATGCCCAGTTTTAACAAGCTATCTGGTGCTTTTGCCCCATCAGCATAATCTTGGAAGCCTTTTAGAAAGCTTGCCGCCGCATTGGGATAATCGCGTCTGGCATAATATGTTTCCGCCAGCCAGTATTGGGCATTTCCCGCTAAATCATGGTCTGAATATAAATCAAGAAACGCTTTAAATGCGCTCTCGCCACCAGCAAAATCCCCGCGCCGTAAAAACCCGAACGCTTGCTCATAGCTAGCTTGGGGATCCTCTGCGGTTAATTGAACTGGCGATATTTCTTCTGCTTTTTCCGCCTCTGTATCTTCTGTTACTTCTGTTGCTTCTGTAGTTTCTGTGGCCGCATCATCTTCCACAATCACATCAGTTTGCGTGGCGGCTTCAACTTCTAAATCAGGCACTTCATCACTTAACGGCTGTGTTGACGGCACAATTGCACCTTGGCTTAAGTCCTGAAACCTAAGCTCCATATCTGCCTTGAAAATTTCAAATTGCTTTATCAATTGTCTTTGGCGGTGATCCATTTCTTCGATCTGACCAGTTAACATACGAAACTCGCGGTCTATGGCACCTAACCTAATTTCCATGTCAGCCAATAAAGCACGTTCATTATCAGCAACGCCATTACCGTGATCGTCAATATGTTCCAACACAGTTTCCTGCAAGGTGCGCAACTGCCTATTGATAGTGCTTATTTGTTGCTGAACACGTCTGGCCTCAGACTGAGCAAAAACTGGTGTGGGTAGTGACCATGTGGTGGCTAGGGTAAGAAGCAGACAAGCAGATAAAATAAGCCAATTGCGTTTTTTCAGCTCTTTCTTATCTTGCATTTTCATTCGCCCTTACCTTCTTAACCAGTTACACCATTAAAAAACCCCACTCCCCCTAAGCTTCACCCGAAGGGAGCAATTTAAAGGCAGTGGGGTTGTTCGTAAATGATTGCGGTTAGTTTACAACCATAACAGCGCGACGATTTTTAGCCCATGCACGTTCATTAGAACCCAAAGCAACTGGGCGCTCTTTACCGTATGAAATGATGGAAATGCGACTAGGTGAAACCCCCAAAGCCACTAAGTAATTTTTGGCTGCAGCAGCACGACGCTCACCCAAGGCAAGGTTATATTCGCGTGTGCCACGCTCATCAGCATGGCCTTGCAGAACAACTTTTGCGCCGCCGTTCGAGCGCAACCACTTTGATTGTGCCTGCAAACTGTTACGAGCCGCCACAGACAGTTCTGAACTATCATAAGCAAAATACACACGGTCACCCGCATTTGCATTCAGGTGTTCCTGCGTACCAGCGGCTGGTCCAGCTACAACAGCCTCTTCAACCGCAGGGGTTGGCACAGCTTCTGGCATATCTGACATACCATTGCTTGAAGTTGTTTGGTTACTGGCGCAAGCGCCTAAAAAAGTCACCATAGCGGCCATTGTTAGAAATTTAACTCCAACGCCATTTGTTTTAATATCAGTTGAATGCATGTATCTATCCCTTCGGGCGGATTAAACTATTGTTATTACTCTAGCTATTTTATTTACTTATTTTATATCTTTTATATCTACTTATTCTATCCACTATACAGTTTTATTATCAACTGGTTAGCGTATCAAATAACTTAGTGCCATTATTTCCATCATTTTCAACAAAGTGAAGCTAAAAATCTATATTTAAGCAAAAAAGTTTTCGTTCTATCAAAAACTTCTCCGCAATATCTGCTCGTATCCTAGTGTTTATTGTTCAATCAATCAAGTTTAGCATCATGACAATGTCGTGACAGTTTTACTTTAGTTAGACCCCAACAATGGTGACCACGCGGGGTCTGAGGCATCATTTATGGTCCTAACGGGTTTTTCATTATAGCCAGTTAAATCAACCGACCAAAGCGAGGTTTCGCCACCACTGCCATCTTGTTCGTATGGCTCTTGGCGGAAAAACATTAAAACACGACCGTTTGGTGACCATGTTGGTCCTTCGTCTTGATAGCTATCTGTTAACACACGCTCACCACTTCCGTCGGTTCGCATAACACCGATTCGAAATTTTCTATCGGCAATTTTAGTAAATGCTATCAAATCACCGCGCGGCGACCAAACAGGTGTGGCATAACGACCAGCACCAAAAGAAATACGTCTGATATCTTCGCCATCAGCAGTCATAACATAAATTTGCTGGGTGCCACCACGGTCTGAGTTAAAGGTAATAAACTCGCCATCTGGTGAAAACGAGGGTGAGGTATCAATACCGGGATGCGTGGTTAACCGCTTTACATCGCGGGTGCGTAAATCCATCAAATAAACATCACTATTGCCATTTTCAGCCAAGCTCATAACCACATGGTTGCCATCAGGCGAAAAACGCGGGGCAAATGTCATGTTGGGAAAGTCGCCCAAAACCTCATGCTTACCTGTGTCGATATTATAAAGATAAACCCGCGGCTGTTCGTTATAATAAGCCAAATAGGTAATTTCCTGACGGGTAGGTGAAAAACGTGGTGTTAAGACCAAGTCGTCACCACTGGTTAAAAAGCGTTGGTTTTCACCATCTTGGTCCATAATTGACAGGCGCTTTATACGGTTTGTTTTCAAGCCAACCTCGTCAATAAACACAATGCGGGTATCAAAATAACCAGTTTCGCCAGTTAGACGCTGGTAAATACTATCGGCAATTAAATGCGCCACACGGCGCCAGTTTTGCGGTGGTGCCACATAACGCAAACCCGTCATTTGCACTTCACCAAAAATATCCCACAAACGAAACTCAATGCTTAAGCGTCCATCTGTTTCGCGTTTAATTTGCCCTGTAACCAAAGCCTGCGCCCCAATTGCCCGCCAGTTATTAAACCTTGGCCGCACCTCATCACCCAACGGGTTAGCAATAAACGATGCGTGATCTAACGGCGCAAACAAGCCTGAGCGTGCCAAGTCATCTTGCACCACACCCGTTATTAGGGCACCAACGTCCTGCAACGTTCCCGCAACGGTTTCAATGTCGCCGCTGCCCAACAAGCTTGGAATAGCGATTAAAAGTGGATCAACATTGCCTCTGGTTACATCAATTTCTATTGCCGCATGGCTGGCTTTTACAGGCATTACAGCAAAAAATATTGCCACCAGAACACGGTAAATAAAATCAGGTTTTATTAAGCTTTTCATCATCAATAACCATCCAACATTTCTTTAGGGTCAAAAGTAAATATTAACTCACGCCATAACTCATACTGCTCTCGAGGCAGTTCATATGGCGCACAAATTCGTATTGCCCGCTCGCCACTTTCTGCCGCCGCACGGTAAAATGGGTCTGACAGACGTGTTCTGTCTAGCAGTTCTGGCGGTCTTTGTAATGTACCATCTGGGCGTAAATATATTTTCAGCCTAACTGTCAGGTCATCTGCGCCTCTGGCACCTGCGGGTACACTCCAACAGCTTTGAATTCTTGTGGCTATCAAAGCCTGCAGGGTTATGGTGGCGCGTCTGGCTTCCAACTGGCTCATTTGTGAGCGGGCAATGGCATCTTCAATTTTTTCTGTATTATCCACTGGCGTTGGCGCGGTTGCCGCTTGCTGTTGTTTTGACCTGTCTATCAACGCCGCTATGCGTGATGTGTCCAACGCGCTTGGTGGGCGCGGCTTGCTTTGCGGTGCTACATCTGGTCTTGGGCGCGGGGTTATAACTTCCTCCGTTTCCTCAACCTCCGTTTGGCTAATGGCGGCATCAAGCGTGGGTACGGCTTGTGGCGTTACATCA
The DNA here is from genome assembly GCA_030634465.1 of Alphaproteobacteria bacterium. Lineage (GTDB taxonomy): Bacteria > Pseudomonadota > Alphaproteobacteria > Sphingomonadales > SMXR01 > DAOWAS01. The sequence goes on from DAOWAS010000044.1 coordinate 8,623, forward strand.
GCAACATCTGGTTGCACTTGTTGTTCTGGCTCGGCATCACTTTGCGGGGTTGGCTCTTGTGGCTCAGCAATGCTTCTGGTCACATCGTCAATGGTTACAAACTCAACAGGAATAATATCGGGCATAACGTTAAAGTCACGCTTTAACAACGGAAAACCAACAATACTAATAGCCACCACCGCAACATGAAACGCCACTGAATAAACCAGTGACATATTAAAGCCAGACATGAATGACCACTGTTGGTTCATTTGAGGGTTCATTAAAATATCCTGTTACTTGGGTCGCTCTGCCACCAATGCCACCTTGGTAAAACCAGCGCCGTTTATGGAACCTATTACTTCCATAATTGTGCCGTATTCAAGGGTGCGATCGCCGCGTACATATATACGGGCATCAGCCCTGTTGTTGGTAATTGCCCGCAAGCGCGCCACCAGTTCAGCTTTACCCACGGGGGTGTCTTCCAAGAAAATAGCCCCATTTTGGTCAATGCTAACCTCTAGCGGTTTGGTGTCCTCGGGCAAGGGGCGGGCTTGTGCTTCGGGCAGGTCAATGGGAACACCAACCGTTAACAAAGGTGCCGTAACCATAAAAACAATAAGCAACACCAACATTACATCAACCATTGGGGTAACGTTAATTTGCGACATGGGCTTATAGCCACCACCACCTCGTGACCAACGCGAACCACCGTGTTTATGTTGATTCAATCCACCTGCCATTAGCTTTTCTTCCTGTCCATCTCACGAGAAAGAATGGCATAAAACTCGTCAGAAAAACCTTCTAACCTGCCAGCATATCTGGTCATTTCATGGCTAAGTTTATTGTAGCCCATAACCGCAGGAATAGCCGCAACCAAGCCAAGCCCTGTTGCCAACAATGCCTCGGCAATGCCCGGTGCCACTACGGCTAATGATGTGTTTGAAGAAAGTGCAATTGCCTGAAAGCTGTTCATAATGCCCCACACCGTGCCAAACAAACCAATAAACGGTGCTGTTGAACCCACGGTGGCTAAAAAACCAAGCCCGTGTTCAATTTTATCCATTTCTCTATTTGTGGTTACGCGGTTAACTCTGGCTAGGCGGTCTTCTAAACCCAGCCTGTCTAAAACCGCGCCCGCTTTGCCAGTAGAGCGTTGCCATTCACGCATGGCGGCAACAAAAATGCGTGCCATAGGGTGGCTGTTGTTATCTTTGTTTTCTTTATAAAGGGTTTCTAACGAGTTGCCCGACCAGAAGCCTTCTTCAAAAACATCAGCGGCGGCATTAACACGGCGCATACGTCTGGCTTTTTCAAAAATTATTGCCCAGCTCCAAACCGATGCCGCAACCAGCATAAGCATAACCAGTTGCACCAACAGGTCTGCACTTGTGAACATGCCCCACAATGTAAAATCGGGAACACTTCCCCCTAAACTAACACTCTCAACACTGGTTTGCATTTTTCACCTCTTTTAATTACTAATATTCAACGTCTTTACAATTTGTTCTCGTTGCTCAGGGGGCATTTTTTTCGGTCTTTTATCAACACCCAAAACCCCCACTTTAATCTCAGCCGTAACCAGCGTTTTGCCACCACACAACACGGCTTGGCTTATCATCATGCTAGCGGCACCAAGTTTGGTAATTTCACTGGTTATCACCAACTGGTCGTCAAGTATTGCTGACCCTGAAAAATCAATATTCATTGACTTTACCACCAGTAAAGTGGGCGAAGTTTGTGTCGTCATCATGGCGACATGCTCTAACCCGCACATACGCAGCATTTCAGTACGGCCACGTTCCATAAAATTTAAATACTGGCTATGGTAAACAATGCCGCCTGCATCGGTGTCTTCATAATAAACCCTAATGGGAAAACTATGCACACCATCTGCAATTACACCTGAGTTTGTGTTTAAAGAATTAGTCATTGTTTGCATCGTCCTCAGCTAACAAACCAAGCTGTTCTTCACCCATCATGTTCTTTGGCAAATTTAGGCCTAAATGACGAAAAGCATCGGCTGATAAAATGCGCCCCCTTGGGGTGCGCTGTACCAAACCTGTTTGCATTAAATACGGCTCAATAATATCTTCAATGGCATCGCGTGGTTCTGACAATGCGGCTGATAGGGTTTCAACCCCCACAGGGCCGCCATTATAACGCTCGCCAATACAGCGCAAATACCTGTGATCCATGGCATCCAAACCTTTGCTGTCCACCTCCAAGCGCAACAATGCTTCGGCAACGGTGGTTTTATCCGCCACCTCATCCCCTGCTACAGAAGCAAAATCGCGAACACGGCGCAATAACCTGCCTGCCACACGGGGTGTTCCTCTGGCTCTGGTGGCAATTTCCCATGCGCCTTCGCTGGTAAGATTAAATTTTAAAACCCGCGCCCCCCGCGACACCACCTCGACTAAATCCTCAGCAGGGTAAAACTCCAACCGTATTGGAATACCGAACCTGTCACGTAACGGTGTGGTTAAAAGGCCGGCACGTGTTGTCGCCCCCACAAGTGTAAATGGCGGCAAGTCAATTTTTACAGACCGTGCCGCAGGGCCTTCACCAATTATCAGGTCTAACTGAAAATCCTCTAACGCAGGGTAAAGAATTTCTTCCACCGCAGGGTTAAGACGGTGAATTTCGTCAATAAACAAAACATCGCCTTCTTCTAGGTTTGTCAGCAGTGCCGCTAAATCACCGCTTTTGGCAATAACAGGGCCAGATGTGGCGCGAAAATTAACCCCGCGCTCACGAGCAACAATTTGCGCCAATGTGGTTTTACCAAGACCTGGAGGACCGTGAAACAACACATGGTCCAAGGCATCGTCGCGCTTGATAGAGGCATCAATAAAAACTCGCAAGTTCTCACGCGCCTGCGCCTGACCGATAAAATCTTCCAAACGTTGCGGACGCAAGCCTGAGTCTAGGTTGTCATCACCTGTTTCTTCTGATTTTACCAGACGGTCGCTCATTTACTTAATTCCTTTAGAGCTAATGAGATAAGTGCCTCAATACCAGCTCCACCTTCTTTTTGACTAGCACTGGCTTTTTGACTAGCGCTGGCCTTTTGACTGGCAGCAACAACAGCTTTATGCGCCTCAGATGCACTGTAGCCCAAGTTTGTCAGGGCGGAAATAGCATCTTTAACATCCTGCTGTTCGCCGCCATCGCCCGAACCTGCATGTTCAGGCATGGTCAAGCCAGAGAGTGCCACGCTTGCGGTTTTGTCTTTTAATTCATTAACAATGCGAGCTGCCAGTTTTGGCCCCACACCATTTGCCCTAGACACAGCCGCTTTATCGCCAGCAACAAGTGCTGTTAGCAGGTCTTCAGGTTCTAATACCGATAGTATGCCAAGTGCAACCTTGGCACCAACGCCCTGCACACTTTGCAATAATTTGAACAGGTTTTGCTCGCCCTCATCAGCGAAACCAAAAAGATGAATGTGGTCTTCACGAATGTTGGTTTCTATCAAAAGACTAGCGGCTTCGCCAACATGACCAATGTTGCCAAGAGTGCGGCTTGAGGCAAACACCAAATAGCCAACACCATTTACATCAAGAACCAAGCTGCCCTCGCTAACGCTATCAACCACACCTGTTAGTTTTGCAAACATAAGACCCTCTTAATTTTTTTACATTTTAGCCCGCATTATGGCATCGTCCAGACTTTTATTCGATGTGGTGTGATGTCCGTGGCAAATAGCAACTGCCAAGGCATCAGCGGCATCAGAATTTTCTATCTTTACCCCCGGCAACAACACGCCCACCATTAAATGAATTTGGTCTTTGGCGGCATGACCACTGCCCACAACCGACTTTTTAATATGGTTGGGGGTATATTCCGCCACGGGCAAGCCCTTCAATGCGGGAACAAGCAATGCTATCCCTCTGGCCTGACCAAGTTTTAAGGTAGAGTTGGGGTTTTTATTAACAAATGTTTCTTCAACTGCGGCTAGCTCTGGTTGCCACGCCTCCATCACCTTTTCCAAACCATGGTATAGTTGCACCAAGCGCTCAGCCAATGACAAGTTTTTATCGCTACTTACCGAACCATTTGCCACATGGCGCAGGCTGTTACCTTCCAAGTCAATGATACCCCAACCAGTTTTTTGCAAACCAGGGTCAATACCTATTATTCGGGCAGTTTTTGCTACCTTAGCCATAATTTGGTTTACTATTCCAGTTGCTCCATTACATCATCAGGCACATTAAAACTGCCAAACACCTCTTGAACATCATCATTGTCATCCAAGGTATCTAGCAATTTCAGAATTTTCTCAGCGCCTTCTTTATCCAAATCAATGGCATCTTTTGCCCGCCACATCAGTTTTGCCGACTGGGGATCACCCAAAGCTTTTTCCAACGCTTGGGCAACACTATGCAGGTCGCCACCCTCGCAATAAATTTCATGGGCTTCATCGTCAGATGAAACATCTTCGGCACCTGCGTCCAATGCCGCTTCAAAAACTGCATCGGCATCAGCAACATCGGGGGCATAAACAATTAGCCCCAAACGATCAAACATATAGTTTACACTACCGCTTTCGCCCAAATTGCCCCCGCTTTTTGTAAAAATGCTACGGATGTCTGACGCGGAGCGGTTTTTGTTATCGGTCAAAGCCTCAACAATTATGGCAATGCCACCGGGGCCAAAACCCTCATAACGCATTTCTTCATAATTTTCGTCATCGCCCGCTTGTGACTTGCTAATGGCGCGCTCAATATTATCTTTAGGCATACTTTGGCTTTTTGCCGCAGTTATAGCCAAACGCAGTCTTGGGTTCATGTCAGGGTCAGGCGTACCCATTTTGGCTGCTACGGTAATTTCCCGCGATAGTTTTGAAAATTGCTTGGCACGCTTTTTATCCTGCGCGCCTTTTCTATGCATAATATTTTTAAACTTGGAATGCCCTGCCATAATCCACCCGTTACTTAAGATAATTGAAAATTTTGTTCTTGAAATGTTTTATAGCAGATCAAACTAAACTGACCAGAAAAGAATTTAGCATCAGGCTATTTTTACTTCTGCTTTTTACCGCCAAGCAAGCCCAGTTCCGTAACAATATAATCTAACATTATGTCATGGTCAGTGTGGGGAACGTTGCGCACTTTTTGTTCTGAGAACGCCAAGCCAATGGTTAGTAAAGTTTTTTCCTTGCTTAGCATTTCTATGGTGCGGTCGTAATAGCCACCGCCATAACCAAGCCTGTGACCACTTTCGTCAAAAGCTAAAAGCGGAACCAACAAAATATCAGGCGTAACATGGGGTGCATCTACACTTGGTTCTTTGGTACCAAACATGCCTGTGTGCAGTTCGTCACCCACATCATATTGCCTGAATACCAAGGGCTGATCTTTTTTCTCAATAGCAGGAAGGCAGGTGGCATGACCACTTCGCAACAGGTCAGACAGGGCAATGCGCACATCAACCTCAGAACCAAGCGGCCAAAACCCTGCGACAACCTTGTTTTTACAGTTGAGGGTATTTAAATGGCTTAAAAGATTTTTGCTTAAATTAATATAATGTAGCGGGCTTGCACCCCCATGTATTTTTTGCCGAACAGCTTTGGCTTGGTCTCTAGCACTATTTTTAAGAGTGCGAATGGAAAGGTTGTTATTTTCCACTTTTAAATCTTTCTTATATTTCTTGTAATGAAGTGACGGGCCCACCGTAGTCGTGGAATGTATTTGTATCCTCCGGCGCCTGACTTAGTCAGGTGGGCACCGTGTGTTAAAGGCCACGGCCTAAAACAGGGACAGTTCCCAAAGGTGTGATTATCGCCCCGGGGATCATTAATTCTCACCAACATGGCAGAACCCGTCCCCCCTTATTTAGGTACTTTCTAACTGAACCGCAATACCCTCAATACGTTCTGATGCCGCATCCAACACATTTGCCAAACGATTTTCCACCACTTCTTTTATGGCTTTACTGTCACCATTTTGCAGTGCGGTCATGCTATCTCTTGTCTCCAGCAGCTCATCAGACACCAAAAGTGCCGCCATTAACAACACTCTGGCCTCGCCAACATTGCCAAGACTTTCTATTAAATGCTTGGTTTTTTCGTCTACATATTTAGCCAGATTTTCCAAATGCTCTTCCTCGCCATCGCGGCAAGCTAAAGAATATTTCTGATTATTAACAACAACTGTTATCTGCCCCATGCCTAGCTCCTAACCTTATGCCCTAATTTATGCTCAACTGTTCTAGCTTTTGAATAGACTTATCCAAACTTGCTTTCAGGCTTTCTTTGGTTTTTTCCACACCATTTGCCTCTGCTATTAAAAGCTCGTTCTCAGCCAACTGCATTACGTAATTTTCTTTAATTTTTTCTAATTCTTCTTTAAGGCTGTCACGCTCATCGCTCAGGCTTTCAAATTCTTTTTCTGAAACCACACCAGCACTTTCGTTAGAGGCGTTGGCGTAAAACTCCTGCCCCTCTTCCTCCACCTCAGCATACTGACGCTTAAGAGTTGAGAAACTGTCTTCCAGCGACTGGTAATCAGTGCGGGTCATGACAAGCTCTTCTTTTAGGGCATCACGCTCACCAGTTAGGGCGGCAACATCAGCATTTGCCGCGCCGCCTTCATTGGCTTTCTGCTGGGCTTCTTGCTGTGCCACTTTAATCTCTGCCTTCAAGGCGACAAAAACCGCATCCATTTTTTCATAGTCTTGCTTCAAGGCATCCAACCCTTGTTGCAAAATTTTATTTTGCTCTTCCAAGGCCTGAACGTTTTTAGATTCCGCGCCATGCTGTTTTTTGGCACTTTTCTCCAACAGGTCCAGTGCCTTTTTAAACCTTTTTTCCGATTCGATAACCATCTGGTCATTTCCCCTACGTCTTGAATGAGCTTTTTGCCACCACGCGACATCATATTAAGCACATTTTAAATTATATAAAGGATAATGACCAGACCTTACCACCGTCAACTAAAACTCGCAAAAATGTAATTTTTTATTGTTCTACAACGGTTTGCAAAGATCATAGATTATATTTTTATTAGAGAATTAAAGCCGCCTAATATTATATTTTCTAATATAGCAAAAACAACTATAAATGGGTGTTGACGAATGCTCACACACTAGCCATTGTGTCCCTGTCTTGGATGGGAAGGGTTGACGAATGATCAGGGGGATCGCGTCAAAAAACACAAGAATGGCGAACAATAAATATGCCCGATAATAATGTAGCTGTAACCTACAACAAAACCATGGCTAATGCCATTCGCGCACTTTCCATGGATGCAATTCAAAAAGCAAACTCAGGCCACCCCGGCATGCCCATGGGCATGGCAGATGTGGCAACGGTGCTATACTCAAAACACCTGAAGTTTGATCCTAAAAATCCTCGTTGGCCTGATCGTGACCGCTTTGTTTTATCAGCAGGTCATGGCTCGATGTTGCTATACTCATTGCTGCATCTTACGGGTTATGAAAAACCAACTATTGAGGATATTAAAAATTTCCGCCAACTGCACCAACCGTGTGCAGGCCACCCCGAGTTTGGCATGTTAGATGGTATTGAAACCACCACAGGTCCACTTGGACAGGGCCTAGCCACAGCAGTGGGCATGGCACTTGCTGAGCGCATGCAAGCCGCGCATTTTGGTGACGATATTGTTGACCACCATACATATGTAATTGCTGGCGACGGTTGTTTGATGGAAGGCATTAGCCATGAGGCATGCTCAATGGCGGGCCATTGGAAACTGGGCAAGCTAATAGTATTGTGGGACGACAATGACATTTCTATTGATGGCGCCATAAGCTTAAGCTGTTCTGACAACCAACAAGCAAGGTTCGAAGCGCACAACTGGCATGTTCAAAGTGTGGACGGTCATAATATGGCTGAGGTTGACGCCGCAATTGAAAAAGCAAAAGCTGACCCGCGCCCATCGATGATAGCATGCAAAACCATTATTGGTTATGGCAGCCCTAACAAACAGGGTACATCAGCCACCCACGGCGCACCACTTGGTGAAGATGAAGTTATAGCCGCCAGAAAAGAGCTTGGCTGGGAACACCCTGCATTTCATGTGCCTGACGACATTCGTGCCAATTGGCTGAAAACTGGCGAGCGTGGCAAGGCCACAAAACAAGCTTGGGACAAACGCTTTAGCGAACAGCCTAGCGACACCCAAAACAAGTTTAACAACCAAGTAAATGATGAAATTCCTGCGGAATTAGATGCGGTAATTAATCAGTATAAAAAAGACTGCATAGCAAACCCGAAAAAAGTTGCCACCAGAAAAGCATCTCAAGCGGCGTTAGAAGTTATTAACAGTGTTATGGAAAATACTGTTGCTGGTTCTGCCGACCTGACAGGGTCGAACAACACCAAC
>DAOWAS010000088.1 GCA_030634465.1 Alphaproteobacteria bacterium
CGGGGTCAACCACACTTACATTGCCAATTACGGCCCCTGCATCATTTTCCATAACGCTCAGATTATAGATAAATATATCAGTGGGGGCATCGCCAGTGTCTAAAACATTTACGGTCATGGTTTCAGTAAAGCTAAGACCATTTTCATCGGTGGCGGTTACATCAATGTTAATACTTGGCTCAGCTTCAAAGTCTAAACTAACGCCATCAACCAGTTTTAATTCGCCATTTACCACCTCAAACCTAGCGTCAGAAACTACATATGTGTGGGTATCGCCTGCGTCGGGGTCAACCACGCTAAGTGCGCCAACCACCGCCCCTGCGGCATTTTCGTCAACACTGTCATTGGCAAGTTCAATATCAACAGGCGGTTCGTTAATGTCATTAACCGTAACCACAAACCGCTCATTGTAACTATCGCCAGCTTCGTCAGTTGCTGTTACATTAATTCGAATATCCTTATCACCTTCAAAATCCAAACTAACGCCATCAACCAGTTTCAGCTCGCCGTCCACCACCTCAAACCTGTCATCAGATACTGTAAATGTGTGAGTGTCGCCTACATCTTCATCTACCACGCTGATGTTACCCACAACCGCGCCATCTGTGGCTTCATCAACCGACAGGTTATCAATAATAATGTCTGTGGGTGCTTCGCTTTCATTAATCACATCAATGGTAAATGTTTCAGTATAGCTAAGCCCTGCGCTGTCAGTAACCGTTACATCAATGCTAACCTGCGGTTCAGTTTCAAAGTCTAAAATTTCGCCTGGTGCTAACTTTAACCGCCCTGCGGAAACTATAAACCGTGGGTCACTCACACTATATGTTGCTGTGTCGCCAACATCTTCATCCAGCGCGCTGATATTACCAATAACGGCACCCTTGTCATTTTCAAAAACTGACAAGTTATCCAAGGTAATATCTGTGGGTGCCTCAGGAACGTCGCTAACATCCACCACAAAGCTACGGCTAGTTGTGCCACCATATGTATCGGTAGCCACAACCGTTATGGCGTAACTAGGTTCGGTCTCAAAATCCAACACCGCGCCATCTGCCAAGAAAACCTGCCCTGTGTTTGGGTCAATTATAAAAATATCTGGGGTGTCCGCAGACAAGCTATAGCTAACAACATCGCCCTCATGCGCGTTGGGGTCAATCGCCGCTGCCTGCCCAACCAGCGCACCCGATGTAGCATCTTCGCCCAGTGTCACCTGCGCAAAGGTCAGGTCTTCGGGCTCTTGATTAACATAGATATCCATTTGCTGCATAACTTCGGCCACGTCAGCTTCATCTATGGCTTGGGCATAAATATAGAAGGAAAAGCTTGTCTGCTCTTCTGGAGAGAAAAGGCTGATATTGCTCAGATCAAAACCTGTTAAATCAACACTGCCATCTTCGCCCACTATAACAACATTTGTGCCGTCTCTAACAATAGTTAGGGGTGGCACACCCCGCAAACCAATAGCCAACACCTCGGAACCATCAACATCTTGCAATGCGGCATCTATAACCAAACTATAACTACCGTCATAATTATCTGTCAGCGAAACCTGCAACGATGGCTGGTCGGCAACTGGTTCAATATCAACTGGCAAGGAATAATAGTTCGATACAGGTGTGCTTAACTCTGTTTGGGTAATAACCTCTACGTATAAATTAAAAACACCTGACACATTTTCAGGCATGCTCATGGTTAAGCCAGCCAGATCTTTTGCCTCTAACAGCCAAGAGCCGTCATCTTGTAGGGTTCCTGCGGACAAAACCGCCCCTTCAGGCAGGTTTGAAATTATAATACTAACGGTTTCACCAACCCCATATTGTGAAAGCTGAATATCAAGCTGTATGAGGGCATCTTCATCAGCAGAAGCTGGTTCTATTGTGGCGCGAACTGGCATTAAAGCGGGGGCTTCCACCGCCGCCTCTGCTAAAACAGGAACAACACCAGATGGAATTTCAGTGGGCTCAACCTCAAGCTTTGCTGCAAATGCAGGGCGAATTCCAAACCGTGGAATACTAGGGTGAATAAACTCACCTTCAAGCTCAGCTTCTATTCCAACTCCTCTGGCAGCTGGGGCAACCTCTGGTCTTGGTACTGCCGCTGATGGCTCAACAATTGCTGACAGTTCAACTGCTTCTATGGGCTCAACCGGTGCAACCGCAGGAATGTCTAATATTTTTTCAGGAACATCGCCTTCCCTACTGGCCTGTTGGTCGGCAACACCCGCACCTGTTTGACCCGCATGAATATAGGCAAGTGTTGGGTCGTCCATATACTCAACATCTTCACCCTCACCAAGCTCAACTTCTTTTTTCTCAGCTTTTGGGGGTACGGCACGCAAGATGTTAGGATCCTCATCAACATCATCTGTTGGGATCCTCACATCGCGGCTTGGGGCATCAAACAATTCAAACTGTTGCATGTCTGAAGCTAGCCGTTTGTGGATTTCATCTTCCTCAGCCATTATCACCACCGTTCACAACGTTTCAGGCACAATAACTATAAACATTATGCTTATACCATATATATGGTGAAAAAAGCCTTGATTTTAAGGCCTACCTCTTTTCACTCAGCAATTCTAATATTAACAATATCTAATAAACAAATACTATGTTAACAGAACGGCAACTAAATTCGTGCTTACCGCACACAAATAACAACACGATCTAAAGGAATATATAATGAGTGATACTGTATTTGATAAAATTGGTGGCGAAGGTGCTGTTAATGCGGCTGTAGACATTTTTTACAGAAAAGTTCTTAGCGATAGTAGCATTAGCCAATTTTTCGAAACAACAGACATGGATGCCCAAAGAGTAAAGCAAAAAGCTTTTCTGACAATGGCATTTGGCGGTCCAAATAACTATAGCGGACAAGAAATGCGCAACGCCCACGCCCCACTAGTGGCAAAAGGTTTGAACGAAAGTCATTTCAGCGCTGTTGCTGGCCACCTGCAAGATACTTTAGAAGAACTAAAAGTACCTTCTGAGCTAATCAACGAAGCTATGGCTATTGCCGCTAGCACACACGATGATGTGCTTGGTCTATAATTCAGACTTATGGAAAAACAGTTAGTAACAATTTATTTTGATGGGTCGCCGTTAAGTTGCGATCCATCAAAATCTATTCTCGATAATTTGTTGGACAATAATGTTAAGGCCACCTTTTCATGCAAAAAAGGAACATGCCTTACCTGTGTTTTACGCACGAGCCATGATGTTCCTAAAAAAAGCCAAGATGCCCTAAAGCCCGCCTTAATAGAGCAAGGCTATTTTCTTTCCTGCCAGACAATGCCTATTGAGGGCATGGAAATTTTACCTAGCGAGCAAAATGACCTTTTTATAAAAACAACGGTCAAAGAAATAAAACAACTGTCAGGACATGTGGCACAAATTTTTCTAACCCCATCTGAAAATTTCAACTATCGCCCCGGGCAGTTTTTAAACATTAAAAACCCTGATGGTGAAGTACGCAGCTATTCCATTGCCTCAACCAAAGTGCAGGCTAACGACACGCTGGAAATACATGTAAAAAAGCACCAATTTGGCAAGGTTAGCAATTGGCTAGGTGATGAAGTTAAAATAAATGACGAAGTGGAAATTTCAGGCCCTAATGGTGATTGTTTTTATATAAACGACCAGCCTGAGCAACCATTATTACTAATTGGCACTGGTACTGGCCTCGCCCCATTGCTTGGCATAATGCGTCAGGCATTAAGCCAAAACCACACTGGCGATATCAAGCTATACCACGGTGCTGTGGAAGATGACGGGCTGTACCTTACAGACGAGCTAAAAAAACTGTCTGACAAATACAGCAATGTAGAAATACACCTTGGCACATTAAAACAAAGCGATAACAAAGATATTGTTTGTGGTTCTATTAACGACATTGCATTGGCAAACCATGCTGAGCTTAAAGGCTGGAAAATATATTTATGCGGCGACCCGCAAATGGTACAAACCACCAAACAAAAAGCATTTCTATCTGGCGCCAATTTGGCCGATATTTTCTCAGACCCGTTTGAGATGAAAACACCCGTTACATTAGACTAATCAAATATTGCAAACACCCCTGGTTATCTGTTACTGTCAGTGTGATAGAAATATTAAGGGGGACTACAAATGAGCATGCTTAGCTTCCTTGCCGAAACATTTGAAGGCAAGTTACCAAAACGTCCAAGTTTCGCCAGTGCCGAATTAGAATCTGGTCACGGTCACGATGACCACAGCAGTTTACATCACACATCTAGTGCAGAACTACCAGACCACGAACTGGTAGGCATAACCATTGGTTTAGAATATGTAGACGCTGAGAAAAATGTCAGCAGACGTTGGGTAACCATTGTTGCTTTTGCTGATGACTTGGAGGGCAGGCCAGCAATTTTAGGCCACTGCTTTATGCGAAAAGGACTTAGAACGTTTTGCGTTGATCGTATCATTAATATCTTCAACGAAGGTGGCGACACCTATGATGTGCGTGAGTTTTTGCATCTTGATGGGCATGCCACCAAATCAAAAATTGCCAGTGCCGCTTACCGCTCTGTTTGCAGAGACGGCCTTAGGGTTCTAATCGCCGTGGCAAGGTCAGATGGCTATCTGCATCCAAAAGAAGTTGAAATTATAATGGACTATGCCCAAGCCGAGGGACAACGCTTAGGTGTAGAAAAAAGCCCTAAAGACTTGGAATCCCTAAAACATTATATCGAAAGACAGCAGCCGTCAGGTAGCGTTGTTTCAGCCTGTTTGAAAAGATTGCACGATAAAGATGAAGAGACACAGGACGTTCTGTTGAAATATCTGGAAATGACAATTTATGCAGATGGCGTTTTAGATGATGCTGAAATTAATATTTCTAATGTAATTAAAGAAAGATTAGCTCATTAATAAACCATAATTAAAGTTATAATATTAAAGGCGAGCGGGCAAAACACCCCTCGCCTTTTATTTTGAGTAAAATAAAAAGCTATGCAATAAACCATAAATTTTATTACACTAAATCGATACACCAGAATTTATTTCATTTTTCCAAGGACAAAAAATGGCAAATCATAGCACCTATATTTTAGCACTAGCCGCCAGCCTTCTTACAACTACTGCTTTAGCTGACGATGCTTATATAAAAACAGAAGACCCTTGGTATAAAGATGGTGTCGCCGCCCTTAACGAAAGACTGGCGCAGCAGCCAAATACAAACACGGCAAAAAACATAATTCTTTTTGTGGGTGATGGCATGGGCATTTCAACCATTACTGCGGCACGCATTTATGATGGTCAGTCACGGGGCGAAACTGGTGAAGAAAACGTGCTTTCATTTGAAGCCTTCCCCCATACAGCCTTGGTTAAAACCTATAATACCGATGCCCAAGTACCAGACAGCGCAGGAACTGCCAGTGCCCTAAACACTGGTGTTAAAACAAACATTGGTGAAATTAGCACCCGTTCAAACTCAATTGGTGGCGATTGTAAAAGCTTTCAGGAGGGCTATCCCGAAACATTGGCTGAAATTGCCCGAAGATCTGGCAAAAACATTGGTGTTGTTTCCACCTCGCTTATTGTTGATGCCACCCCCGCCGCAGTTTATGCCCACAGCCCCAAAAGACGCTGGTACAGCGACAAGCAAATGAGCGATGCAGACAGAGCCGCAGGCTGTATTGACATCTCAACCCAGTTACTAAACTTTGCCCCCACAGTTGCCCTTGGTGGTGGGCGAGCTACGTTCACGCCCAACACAGTTAATGACCCTGAATACAGCGACCAACAAGGTATTAGAGAAGACAATAACAACCTTACAGAACAATGGTTAGAAAACCTCAATAACGCAGATTATGTTTGGAACAAACAAGGTTTTGACAATGTTGACGTGGCAAACACAGACCATCTTTTAGGACTATTTGAGCCATCAGTTATGCAATATGAGGCTGACCGTAATGATGAAGCATCGGGCGAGCCATCACTAACCGAAATGACCAAAACCGCCATTGAAATATTGTCCAAAAACGATGGTGGCTATTATTTAATGATAGAAGGTGGTCGCATTGACCATGCCCACCATATGGGTAATGCCTACCGCGCCCTGCAAGACACCCAAGAGTTTGATCTGGCCATTCGCCAAGCCCTTTCCATGGTAGATCTGGAAGAAACACTTGTTTTGGTTACCGCCGACCACAGCCATGTTTTTACCATTGCGGGCTATCCACCACGGGGCAACCCAATTTTAGGTCTGTCCAACACCGTAAATTATGAAGATCCACAAGAGCTTGCCTTAGCCGCCGACGACAAGCCATACACCACCCTTGGTTATTGGAACGGCCCTGGCTATGTAGAAGGTGAGCGCCCGCACCTTACAGAAGAAGAGGTGCAAGACCATGAGTATTTACAACAAGCCGCTGTTCCCAAAAATAGCGAAAGCCATGGTGGCGAAGATGTGGCAGTTTTTGCCATTGGCCCTTGGGCACATTTGGTTGATGGCACCATGGAACAAAATGTAATTTATCACATTATGAAACACGCTATGGGTTTAAAAGAGTAGTGGTTTAAAAGAATAGTGATGTGGATAAATAGGTTTTAAGGAACTAGATGTAACTTTGCCGCTTGGTGGTAATAAACCCTGCCCAAGCCAACGGTGCCATCATCTTCAATGTCCAGCTTGTCAGTCATAACCTGTCGTACAACTAAAATTACATCACCAGTAATTTCAGGCAACTGAACAGACAATTTAAAGACACTTGCACCTGCTCGACCTGACTTGCACTCAACCAATGGGCACGGCGTTGTTATCTTAGCCAATAAATTATTATGCGGCACTTCCACGTCAATTGACGCCACTTCATAAACAGGCTCAACATCAGCACCACTTAAATCCGTAGTGTAAAGAACCACAATATCACCGGGGTGATAAATAAATACGCTTATCTCAAGCTCTATCACACTGCCTGACTTTACCACTGTTGCCTCAGCCCCTGCCACATCAACCTCAGGTGCGCCAAATGGTGACGCTTTAAGGGCATTGCCACCCTCAACACCACCTAGCAAAGGTTTTGGTGACAGCAGGTCAATATGGGCAAGTGCCGATGTGGGCAAAGCTATTAATGCTAAAAAAGCAATTATCTGACTATTAAACTTGAATTTTTTTATAAAATGCATTGAATGAACATACTGGGTAAAAATAAAAAATATATAAATAATTCAAAGCAAAACTTGACCAATTGGTCAAGTTTTGGCTCAATAGAGTTTAAACATAATAAATAGGGGTGAATTATGGGCGATCGCGCCATTGTTTCCAAGTCAGGATCAGCACTATCAACTGAAGAAATTAACGCTAATTTTTCTGACCTACACCCATGCCTAACCCCCATTCAGGCCAGAGAAGCCAGCAACCATTGCCTATATTGTTACGACGCACCGTGTATAACCGCCTGCCCTACTGGCATTGATATCCCCACATTCATTCGCCAAATCAGCACAGAAAATATTAAGGGTGCGGCACACACAATATTAAGCGAAAACATTATGGGCGGCACTTGCGCCCGCGCCTGCCCTACCGAAATTTTATGCGAACAAGCATGTGTGCGTAACAAATCTGACGAAAAACCAGTTGAAATTGGCAACCTGCAACGCTTTGCGGTTGATGGTTTTATGGCTAGCAACCATGACCACCCGTTCAAACGTGCCGCCAGCACAGGCAAAACCATTGCTGTTGTTGGTGCGGGTCCTGCGGGCTTGTCCTGCGCCCACCGCCTTAGTGTTTTGGGGCATGATGTGGATATTTACGATGCAGAGGCCAAACTTGGCGGCCTAAACGAATATGGCCTAGCGGCATATAAAATGGCTGATAATTTTGCCGCCCGTGAAGCAGATTTTATTATGGGCATTGGTGGCATTACACCCAAGCTTGGCATGAGATTAGGCAAAGATATTTCTATTAGCAAACTACAAGAAAAATACGACGCAGTGTTTTTAGGCATTGGCCTAACCAGCACCCGCACCCTTGGCATAAGTGGCGAACAGCTTGATGGCGTTAAAGATGCCATAAGTTTTATTAAAGACATTCGCCAAAGTGATAACCTGTCTAAGCTTAAAATTGGTGATGATGTGGTTGTAATTGGTGGCGGCAACACCGCTATTGATGCCGCCGTACAAGCCAAACGCTTGGGGGCAAAAAATGTCTCACTGGTTTATCGCCGTGGTCCTGAGCAAATGACCGCAACCACATGGGAACAAGACCTAGCCGCCAACAACCATGTGAACATTTATCACTGGCTTAGCCCTGCAGAAATAACTGGCAAAGGTAAGGTTGAGGCCATTCAGTTTAACCGCACCAAAACAAAAAAAGGTAAAATGCTAAACACAGGCGAAAGCATTAAAATAAAATGCGACCAGTTGTTTAAGGCCATTGGTCAAACCATGAGCACGAGTGCTGTAGACACAAGCACCACTGATGGCATTGAGCTGACATCAGGCAAAATAAAAACTGATAATACCATGCAAACATCACTGGCAGGTGTGTTCGCAGGGGGCGATTGTAGCGGCGTTGGTGAAGACCTAACGGTTGAAGCGGTAGAGCAAGGCAAACAGGCCGCCATTGCCATTGATAACCACCTTAAGGGAGAAGGCTAATGGCTGATTTAAAATGTACCATTGCCGGCATTGAAAGCATTAACCCCTTTTGGTTGGCATCTGCACCACCAACTGACAAATACATCAACGTTGTGCGCGCGTTTGAAGCGGGCTGGGGTGGTGTTGTTTGGAAAACATTGGGCGAAGATCCACCCGTGGTTAATGTGTCTAGCAGGTACGGTGCGCACAAAAACTCCAACGGTGGCATTATCGGTATAAATAATATTGAGCTAATTTCAGATAGGCCGCTAGAGCAAAACCTAGATGAAATAAGACAAATTCGTAAAGAGTGGCCTGACAGGGTTATCATTGGGTCAATGATGGCACCTGTGGACGAACAAGCATGGAAAGAACTTGCCGTTAAAATTGCCGCAAGC
>DAOWAS010000106.1 GCA_030634465.1 Alphaproteobacteria bacterium
ATGGAGGGCCGCATGGCCCGGCGCGTGGGCGCCCATCTTCCTCGCGTGGTGATTCTGGGCCCTCCCAATGCGGGGAAGTCCACGCTTTTGAACCAGATGGTTGGCAGCAAGCTAGCCATTGTTACCCATAAGGTTCAAGCCACACGCACACGTTTGTTGGGCATTGCTATGGAGGGCAAAAGCCAGCTTATTTTTGTTGATACACCAGGTATTTTTAAGCCAAAACGCCGCTTGGATCGTTCCATGGTATCCTCAGCATGGCAGGGTGCGTATGATGCAGATATTATTGTATTGCTAATAGATGCCACCTCAGGTGTTGATAGCGATGTGGCAGAGATTATTGCTGGCTTGGAAAAGTCTGGCAGGAAAGCCATTTTAGCCCTTAACAAGGTTGATGCGGTGCAAAAAGATAAGCTGTTGGGGTTGGCTAACGAGCTGAGTGAAAAGGAATGTTTCTCAGAAATTTTCATGATATCAGCCTTAAAAGGAAGCGGTGTTGCTGACCTGCGAAAACTGTTGGCAGAGCGTGTTGCGCCGGGGCCATATTTATTCCCCGAAGATCAACTTACCGATGTGACCCAGCGTAGTTTAGCTGCTGAAATAACCCGTGAGAAAATTTTTCTAAGACTGCACCAAGAGTTACCATATTCTATTTGGGTGGCGACGGAAAAATGGGAAGACATGAAAGATGGCAGTGTTCGCGTAGAGCAAATAATTCATGTGGAGCGTGACGGTCATAAAGGCATTGTCATTGGCAAGGGCGGAAAAACCCTGAAAGCCATCGGCGCCGCCGCCAGAAAAGACATGGAAGAAGTTCTCGGAACCAGAGTTCATTTATTTTTGTTTGTTAAGGTTAGCGAAAACTGGACCGATAGTGCCTTTCACTTTGCTGAAATGGGCATGGAATATGTGAAATAATGGAATGGTCAGACGAAGGTTTGGTTCTTGGCGCTCAAAAATATGGCGAGAATGATGTCATATTGGATATTCTAACCTTAGAACATGGCCGCGCTAAAGGCTTTGTTAAGGGTGGTAGTGGCCGCCGTTTGCGTGGTGTTTTGCAAAGCGGCAACAGCGTTGTGGTTACGTGGCGCGCACGTTTGGCAACAAACCTTGGGCGATTTTCAGTTGAAAGCAGTACCGCGCGCGCCGTGCATATATACGGCGACATGGTCAGGCTGTCAGCCATGAACAGCTTGGCTACAATGCTGATAAAGCTGTTGCCAGAGCGTGAAAATGTTGAAAATATTTATGCTGGCTATGAGGCCATTTTAAACCTTTTAAGCGATGCTGATGCCACCTTAAACCACTGCGCCATAGCAACCATAAAATTTGAAGCAGGCCTGTTGCAATCTCTCGGGTTTGGTTTGGACTTGTCAGCTTGTGCTTTATCTGGCGAGGTGGATAACCTAAGCCATGTTTCGCCAAAATCGGGTCGTGCTGTTACCGCAACCGAGGCCGAACCATATGTGGATAAACTGTTGCCCTTGCCGGCGTTTTTCCTGAACACAAGCGAGGCCACCACGCAGGATATTTTGGATGGTTTCAATTTAACTGGCTATTTTTTAAGGCGGCACCTGTTTCATCCTCTTGGTGTAGACCTGCCAGAAGAGCGCTCACGCTTGGTCGCCAGCTTCGAAAAGTAAAAAAATGCAAAAAAATGCAAAATAGCTACTAGATATAGTAGATAAGCATTTATTATCTGCTATATTCCCCTAATGACAGATCAAGTAAATCCAAAAGATTTTGGTGCTGAAAATATTCAGGAAACACCATTTGCAGATGCCTTAAGCGAACGCTATTTGGCCTATGCCTTATCCACCATTATGTCCCGCTCGTTACCAGATGTGCGTGATGGCCTTAAACCTGTGCACAGACGGCTAATTTATGCCATGCGTTTGCTGAAATTAGACCCCGACAAGGGCTATAAAAAATGCGCTCGTGTGGTTGGTGACGTAATTGGTAAGTATCACCCCCATGGTGACCAAAGTGTTTATGATGCCTTGGTACGTTTGGCGCAGGTGTTTTCGGTGCGCTATCCGCTAATCGACGGGCAGGGTAACTTTGGCAATGTGGACGGCGATAATGCCGCCGCTATGCGTTACACCGAAGCCCGCATGACCAAGGTTGCGTCGTTGCTGATGGAAGGTCTGGACGAAGAGTGTGTTGAATTTAGAGAAACATATGACGGCGAAGAAAGAGAACCCATTGTTTTACCTGCGGGTTTTCCAAACCTGTTAGCGAACGGCTCCAACGGTATTGCCGTGGGCATGGCAACCAGCATTCCACCCCACAATGTGGCTGAGCTGTGCGATGGTTTGATGGCGGTAGTTGATCTGCGTTTGGGCAAAAGACAAAATTTAACCACCACCCAGCTTGTTAACCGTATTCCGGGGCCAGATTTTCCCACAGGCGGCATAATTGTTGAACCACATGAAAGCATGGTGCAGTCATACGAAACTGGTCGTGGCAGTTTCCGCCTGCGTTCACGTTGGCACCGCGAAGACCTAGGTCGAGGTGGTTATCAAATTGTCGTAACTGAAATTCCGTTCCAAGTGCAAAAGTCCAAGCTAATTGAAAAAATAGCTGAGCTAATAAACAACAAAAGATTGCCAATTTTGGCAGATGTCAGGGACGAAAGCGCCGAAGAAATTCGCATTGTGTTTGAGCCGAAAAACCGCACCGTTGAAGACATGGTTTTAATGGAAAGCTTGTTTAAGCTAACCGAACTGGAAGTGCGCATTTCGCTTAACCTAAATGTGTTGGACAAAAATCAGGTTCCTCGGGTTATGGGCTTGCGTGAGGCGTTGGAAGAGTATTTAGATCACCGTAAAGTGGTGCTGGTAAAACGCACCGAGTACCGCCTTGGTAAAATTGACCACCGCATGGAAGTGTTGGGGGGCTATTTGGTTGCGTTCCTTAATTTGGATGAAGTTATTAAAATTATCCGTGAGGAAGACGAACCCAAACCAATATTAATGAAACGTTTTGAGCTAACCGATGTGCAAGCTGAAGCTATATTGAACATGCGTTTGCGCTCACTCCGCAAGCTAGAGGAAATGGAGCTGAAGGGCGAACACGACAAACTTGGTGCGGAACGTGAAATCCTAAGGTCGTTGTTAAACAGTGATCAGTTGCAGTGGGAAAATATTTCAGGGCAATTGGCTGACCTGAAAAAAGAATTTAGCCCCAAAACCGAATTAGGTGCCAGACGCTCAAGCTTTGACGATGCCCCTGATGTGGTGGAAGTGCCGATGGAAGCCATGATAGAGAAAGAAGCCATCACGGTTATTTGCTCTAAAATGGGTTGGATACGCGCCCTTAAAGGTCATTTAAGCGAAGACGAAGAGGTTAAGTTTAAAGAGGGTGATGAGGCCAGATACCGCTTCCACGCCCACACCACGGACAAGCTTTTAGTATTTGCCTCAAACGGTAAGTTTTTCACCATTGGTGCTGATAAATTGCCCGGTGGTCGTGGTAATGGCGAGCCTATTCGTTTGATGTTCGATTTGGATAACGAAGAAGAAATTATTGCATTTTTCCGCTATCAAAAAGACGAAAAACGAATGATAGCTTCAACCATTGGCAAGGGCTTTTTGGTTGAAACCAATAGCCTACTTGCCAGCACCCGTGGCGGTAAACAGGTTATGAATGTGCCTGGTGCTGCCAAAGCACTGCTTTGCATCCCTGTTGAGGGTAGCCATATAGCGGTTGTAGGTGAAAACAGAAAACTGCTTATTTTCAGTATTGAAGAACTGCCAACCATGAACAAAGGGCAGGGTGTAACCTTGCAGAAATATAAAGATGGTGGCTTGTCCGATTTGCTAACATTCACACTGGAAGATGGTTTGACATGGACCATGGGTGGTGAAGAAGCCAGACAAAGAACAGAAACCGAGCTGGAGATGTGGATGGGTAAGCGGGCAAATGCTGGTCGTATGGTGCCACGTGGTTTCCCGCAAAGAGGAACCTTCCACATTTAAAATATTATTTCTTTATTTTTTTTCGCCTGAATAAGTAGAATATGAGTTAGTATTATATTCCACTTATTTGGGGGAATATTATCGCTTGTTTGGCAAAATACGAAAGCTCTTTAAAATCAAGGGCTTACTGCGTTATTTTATTTGTTGTGTGTATTGTTTTTGTGGCACTAAGCACACCAGTTTCTTATGCTCAGCAATCTGTTGTTGACGATATTTTACCCCAATTATCACATTATGAAGAAGAAAATGAAGCAAGGGTTGATATTCTTTTGCGTTTGGCTGAAGGCTATTTATTTGTCTCGCCGCAACGTTCGGAAGAAATAGGTATTGAGGCAAAAGCTCTGGCTGAGAAAATTGGCTATACCACTGGTGTCATTCGCTCAAACATTCTTATTGGCAGGTCGTTTCAGTTCAGGGGTGACTTTATAAATGATATTGCCTTTTTTGTGGCGGCGTCAGAGCTGGCAACTCAGCAAAACAACATTCCTTTTATTGCCGAAATTAATAGAAACATGGGTGAGCATTATTTGTTCACTGGCAACCATGCCGCAGCCTTGGAACATTTGCAAACGGCAATGAGTTTTGCCGAACAGCAGGACAACAGGCGGCTTGTTGGGGCGGCGTATTTTTCTTTGGGCAGCTTTTTTATTAAAGTTGAAAAACTGGATGATGCCGAAAGATATTTTCTCAAGGCTCTACCAATTTTTGAAGAAATTAACGAGCGCCGTGGGGTTGCTGTTTTATATGGCAGTTTGGGCATAATTTATCAGCAAAAAGGCGAGCTTGATCTGGGCATTGAGTATTTAAACAGAAATGTTGAGATTTTTCACGAGCTGGGAGATTATCTTTCACTTGCTGAATCTTATTTGATAATGGCGCAGTTTGAAAAACAATTAGGCAATACTGATGACGCCTTAGAGCATTTAAATACCGCAAGGGTTTATGCGGAAACTGCCAAGGATATGAATAAAAAAACCCTTATTCTGTTAGAGACAGGTCTTGTTTTTCTTGAGAGGAAAGACTTCGCCAAGGCTGAGATGAACTTTAACGAAGCGCTGTTATTAGCACACTCGCTTGAGGTGAAAGAAAATGAGCTGAAGGTTCATGAAGCTTTTGTCAGCCTTTACAAGGAAATGGGCGATGCGGAAAAATCTCTTTGGCATTTGGAGCATTATAACGAAGTTAGAGATCAGCTTTACCCTGTGACATATGGCGAAGATTTGCTGAAAATTCAAACCCAGTTTGAGGCCGAGCGCCGTGAAGGCGAGCTGAACAGTTTACGCCGTATTCAGGCGGAGAACACCTTGGAAATGGAGCGCGAGCGCACTCGATTAAACACCGCAATTGCCACTATAGTATTTGTGTTGTTGTTGGTTGGGGTAATGGCACTTAGGTATAATTCTAAAGCGCAGGCGGCAAAGCAAATGTTGCTTCATAACAGACAGCTTTTAGAAATTGGTAAAGAGTTGGAGCATGTAAACAGGGTTAAGTCTGATTTTTTAGCTAACACATCACACGAAATTCGCACCCCGCTAAATGGTATTTTAGGCATGGTGGCTTTGTTGTCACGATCTAACATGACAAAAAACCAAAAAGAGCAGGTACGTGCCATTGACCTGTCTGGCAAAAAATTACTGGATTTGGTAAATGACCTGCTGGATTTGACAAAAATTGAAGCTGGTAAAATAGAAATTATTTATGCCCCCATGAGCATGGCTGAGGCTTTGGCTCCTGAAATTGCCATTTGGGAAGATATGGCAAGGGCTGAAGGTTTGGGCTTTAAAGTAGAGATGGACACTGACCTGCCATACAAGGTCACAGGGGCATCAGCCCGAATTATACAGGTTCTGACTAACTTAATCGGTAATGCGGTAAAGTTCACTGAAAGCGGTTCTGTGCGTTTGGGCATTTCTATTGAAAAAGATTTCGGGCAAGAGGTTTTGTTGCATTTCGAGGTTGAAGATACTGGCATTGGTATAGCGGAAAACAAGTTGGCGCATCTTTTCGAACGATTTTCACAAATTGATAGTGGTCTTTCCCGCTCGTTCCAAGGCACAGGGTTGGGGCTAGCCATTAGCCGCGATCTGGTTCGTATTATGAACGGCTCAATAGGGGTTAAAAGTGTTGAGGGTAAGGGGTCAACTTTCTGGTTCAGGCTGCCCATGCATATTAACGAGCGAGAACGCCCAAGAAGCGAGATGGAAAGCCGCTCAACAAAACAAGATCTGGCTGGTCATTTGCTTTCGTTAAACGTTCTGGTGGCAGAGGATAATGCCATAAACCAAGCGGTCATAAAGGGCATGTTAGAGCATTTGGGACACACCGCTATTTTTGCAGGCAATGGTGAAGAGGTGGTGGCAAAGGTTACATCTGTTTTGCCTGATGTTATTTTGATGGATATTCAAATGCCAGTAATGGATGGGCAAGAAGCCACAAAAGAAATAAGAAAAATGAACGGCAATGTTGCCCATATTCCCATTGTTGCCATTACGGCAAACGCTATGGCGGGCGACGCGGAAAAGTTTATTAAACTGGGCATGGATGCCTATTTGGCAAAGCCTGTAAACATAGACCGCTTGCAAAGAACCTTGGAACAAATGAAGGCTTTGATTGAGCGCAACAAGCGTGCTTGATACCTAATAAGTATGCTTAGCCAAAGATATGCTTAGCCAAAGATATATTGCGGCAACCATGTGGCAATGCTTGGGAACGTGGCAATAAGTATAAGTGCTAATATCTGCAACATTACAAAGGGGATAATGCCACGGTATAGCATGCCTGTTTTCAGCTCTGGCGGGGCCACCCCACGCAGATAAAACAGGGCAAAACCAAATGGTGGAGTTAGAAAACTGGTTTGCAAGTTTATAGCCATCATCACCCCTAGCCACACAGGGTCAACACCCAAGCTGAACAACACAGGTGCTACAATGGGTACCACAACAAATGTAATTTCAATAAAGTCCAAAAAGAACCCTAATAAAAACATTACCAGCATAACAATAACTATTGCGCCAGTTGTGCCGCCGGGCATGCCAGTTAAAATTTGTGTAATATAATGGTCACCGCCCAAGCCCCTGAACACCAGTGAAAACAGGGCGGCGCCAATTAAAATAGCATAAATCATTACCGTTACTTTAAGCACACTGTCCATAGCAGGGCGTAATATATTGGCCTTAAATGTGGCTTTTAGTGCCAGCCCCAAACCAACCACGCTAAACAAAATAAGTATTAGTTTTAGGGCGGTGAACAACGGGTTTGCTGTGTCGCTTATAAATGGTAGCAAAATTACCAATATGGTGGCGCTAACACCTAGCAACATTAACATTTGGCTTCTGTTAGTGGTTTTGGCTTTATCTACTGCCCGCAAACCACCAAGATATATGGCCCCAACCGCGCCTACAGACGCTGCTTCTGTGGGGGTGGCAATGCCAGTTAAAATTGAGCCCAAAACAGATATAATAAGAACCAGTGGCGGCAACAAAACAGACAGCACTTCAATTGTGCTTATTTTACCTTGCGCGCTGTTATCAATGGGTGGGCAATAACTGGGTTTAAACCGCGCCACTGCTATTTGGTACATGATGTAAAGCCCCACCAACACCAAACCCGGTAACAATGCCCCCATAAACAGATCGCCAACCGATAGGGGCTCTGGCGAGAAAATTCCCATGTCGCGCTGGGCTTTTTGGTA
>DAOWAS010000146.1 GCA_030634465.1 Alphaproteobacteria bacterium
ATTATCGCAGGTTTTCAAGGCCCATTTTTCAATTCTGCCATAAATTTGCTCGTAGACACCTTTAAGAGGTTCGGCAATATCATCATCAACCCCCAAGCCCATTACATTACGGACAATGCCGCCACCACCTACCCTGCGGTCAGCAGCATAGTGCCAGCGAAAATGCACGGCCTGACGGGTTAGCCATTCGTCAAAATAATCTTCTATAATCCTGACAACAAATGCCAAGGCATCATCATCTGGCAATAACTGGCGTTCAGGAAAACGCCTATCCATCTCAAACGCCAAAGGTGTGCTGTCATAACCCCAACTATCATCAGGCATTTTCACCACGGGAATAAGTTTGGTGCCTGCGTTTTTTTCAATCATTTCAGCTTTATCAAAGGTCTTGTGAATATAGCTAAATGGAATTTGCTTATAGGCAAAAAACGCCAAAACTTTTTGGGTAAAATAAGATGGATCGACCCCATAAATCTCGTAATTTTTATATTTTTCTGGCATTTTCACCCTTTTACATTTGACCATTTAAGCCGTTATTTTCCATCAATTGATTTTAATCAATGAAAAGCGATTATCATAATAATAAGTTGCATGCTCACGGAAATATGAACTTATCGAGATAGTAAATGTCACCTGAAGCCAACCAAAATGTTATTTTAGAAAAGCTGGAAGAACGCTTGCCCAGATATACAAGCTACCCTGCGGCACCCCACTTTGCTGAGGTTTTGCCAAAAACCCACCGAAAATGGCTAAAAAACATCACATCTGATAATAGCTTGTCCCTGTATATTCATATTCCATATTGTCAGCAGCTATGCTGGTTTTGTGGTTGCAACACCTCGGTGGCAAATTCATACAAGCCTATTAACAGCTTTATGAGCGCGCTGGTTCAGGAAATTCAACTGCTAAGTTCCATTCTTGATGATAGCCACCAACTAAAAGTGCGGCACATTCATTTTGGTGGTGGCTCGCCCACCTTACTGTCTAGCGAGGATTTTGACCGCTTAATGGGTGTTTTGGCTTTTCAGTTCAACCTTTCCGATATGGAAGAAATTGCCATTGAAATGGACCCCAGAACGTTAAGCGAAGAAAAAATTGAAACCTATGCCAAACACGGTGTAAAGCGTGCCAGCATTGGGGTTCAGGACTTTGACGAAGCAGTACAAAAAGCCATAAACCGTGTACAATCTGAAGAAATGATTTTCTCAGCATTTGAAACTTTGCGTAAATACGGCATTAATAAAATTAATATGGATCTTATTTTTGGCCTGCCCCAGCAAACCTTAGAAGGGGTTATAAAAACGGCAAAAAAAGCGGTCAAGCTTGACCCTTCCAGAATATCGCTATTTCCATACGCCCATGTGCCGTGGATGAAAAAGCACCAATTACTTATAAACGAAGAGCAAATACCAAAAAAAGAAATTCGCTTGAAAATGGCAGATGCCATGCGCCAGGTTTTCTTGGACGCGGGCTATATTGCCATTGGCATGGACCATTTTGCCAAACCTGACGATAGCCTGATAAGTGCTAAAAAGAACAAACGCTTAAAACGCAATTTCCAAGGTTATAGTGATGATGAGGCCGATGTTCTTATTGGTCTGGGGCCTTCTGCCATTAGCAAACTGCCTGATGGCTATGTGCAAAACCAGCCCAACACCAAACACTATCAAGAGCGTATCTGGCAAGATGAGCTAGCCAGTTACAAAGGGCATGGCCTTAGCAATGAAGACAAAATATTTGGTGCGGTTATTGAAGAATTAATGTGCCACTACAGCGTCGATTTGGAAGAAATAGCTAAAACCCATGGCAAGGATACTGATATTTTCAGCCCATCATTAGAACGGCTTTTCGCCATTGAAGGCATAGGCCAAAGCGGGTTGATAAAAATTGATAATGATAAAATTTCAATTTCAGAAGAAAACCCCGTGTTGGTGCGGGCTGTGGCATCACGCTTTGACCAATATTTGCCCGAAGGCAATGTGGAAACTGAAACAAAACAATATTCCAAACTGGCTTGAGGCCACACTGGCGTAAAATCAAACTAACCAAAGACCAAACTGAGCAAAGACTAATATTCCTGCTCTTTGGTGGTTAGGAAGGTAATATTGGGCCAGTCTTCCTGACCTTTGTTTAAATGCCACTGGTTGCGAGCTAAATAAACTGGCGAGCCGGTATGGTCAGTTGCTATTGATGTTTTATTGGCATCTACAAATTTTTTCAATTCTCTAGCATCGTCGCAAATAACCCAACGTGCGGTCATAAGTGTTGTTGGCTCGAACCTAACAGGTATGGAATACTCGGTTCTAATTCTGTCGGCCAAGACCTCAAACTGCAAGCCACCAACCACGCCAATAATCCATTCGGTGCCAAACTGGGGTTTAAACACCCGTGCCGCACCCTCTTCTGCCAACTGGTTTAATGCCCTGCCCAAATGCTTAACCTTCATGGGGTCTTCGGCGCGCACACTTTGCAACAGTTCGGGGGCAAAGCTTGGAATACCAGTGAAACGCAGTTCCTCGCCCGCACTTAACGTGTCGCCAATGCGCAGGTTACCGTGGTTGGGAATGCCTAAAATATCCCCTGGGTATGCCTCTTCAGCCAAATCCCTGTCTTGGGCTAAAAACTGCACAGGGTTGTGTAGCGACAATACCTTGCCTGAGCGCACATGCTTTACCTTGGCACCACGTTTATAGTGGCCTGACACAATGCGGAAAAATGCAATACGGTCACGGTGCTTGGGGTCCATGTTGGCCTGAATTTTAAAAACAAAACCAGCTAAATTATTCTCACTCGGCTCAACTGGTCGGGTCAGAGTTGGCATGGCTTGCGGCTTTGGCGCATTTTTCACAACACCGTTTAACAGTTCATGCACACCAAAGTTGTTAATGGCACTGCCAAAATAAATTGGGGTCAGGTTGCCTGCCATATATGCATCCATATCAAACTCAGGGCATAAACCACGCACCATTTCCACATCGTCACGCAGTTTTTCTAACGCTTCTGGTGGTAAGTTTTCTGCTAACTTTGGGTCGTCCAAACCAGAACAGGCAATACCCTCGCTCAACTTATTTTTCTTACCCTTATCCAACAATAATAACTTGTCGTTTAGCAGGTCGTAAATGCCTAGGAAATTACGCCCCATGCCAATGGGCCAACTGGCAGGTGTTACCTCAATTTGCAAAGTTTTCTCAACCTCGTCTATCAGATCAAACGGGTCACGCGCCTCTCTATCTAGCTTGTTCACAAAGCTTATTATTGGCATGTCACGCAGGCGGCAAACCTCAAACAATTTCTTGGTTTGCCCCTCAATACCCTTGGCACCGTCCAACACCATAATCGCACTATCAACCGCGGTTAGGGTGCGGTAAGTGTCTTCAGAAAAATCTTCATGACCGGGGGTATCCAATAAGTTAAAAGTGCAACCATCATAGTCAAATGTCATAACCGATGCGGTAACAGATATGCCGCGCTCACGCTCAACCTTCATCCAGTCAGAATGGGCACGACGTGCCGCACCACGTGCCTTAACCTCACCCGCCATTTGAATAGCACCACCAAATAACAGAAGTTTTTCTGTAAGGGTGGTTTTACCCGCATCTGGGTGAGAGATAATGGCAAAGGTGCGCCGTCTATCAATTTCATCTTGAAGCGTTGACATAGATTTTCTTTCTTGAGCAAGTGACTAGCGTGAATAACAGCAATAGGCAAGTGTAGCTTTATGTTTGTTGCCGCTTTATATGTAGCTCACGGCTGTCGCAGGTAAACCTGCTTCGCCTGCGCATACGCCTTTATTTGTTTTGTTCCCGGTATTGCAAGTGCAATCCCATGGAACGCGCTCAAGGCTGCTATTAACTCGGACGGGCAGTGCGCCCTACGTTAGTTCTTTTAGCACTCACGGCAGAAAACTACGTTTTCGCCTCCGTGGGGGCCTCGTATTAACTCGGACG
>DAOWAS010000027.1 GCA_030634465.1 Alphaproteobacteria bacterium
CTCAGGCCAATAATAAAGGGTTTCTTTAATTGGCATGTTCTTAACATTTATAAACATATTAAGCTCAGGCTTGCTGTTGGTAATGAAACGTATCATGCCATCTATGGAAGCCTCAGCCTCACCCAGACTTATGTTTAATTTATCAATTCGCAGGGTCTTGTCGCCGTGCACAAAAACACCTGAAAGCTCCATTTGGTCAAGCTGTGGCGGATAGCTGTAAAGCTCGGGAATATGCACCTGCCCCTGACCACCACCAATGTTGAACACTGTGGTTTTGGGCAGGCCATCTTTGTCGAAGGTCAGAGTAGCCATACCAAAAATGGGCATGTCCAGCATTAGTAAAAAACCGTCCAAGCCAACTGAGCTAGCCAGTTTAGACACATTTAGTTCACCAAAATTAAAACGAACAACATCATCGCCGTCAGCATTAGACAGGGTGCGAACTTGCAGTTCTGTACTTGTTCCCAAGGCCTCTAAATTTATATCAACCGAAAGGTTAAGCCCGCCTGCCCCTTTTAAAAACTGCATACGTGTTTTTGGCAGGTGCCAACGCTCGCCACTGTCAACTTCCTCTAGCCAAATATCACCATCCATAATGCTAACACTGGCAAGCTGTCCCAACGGCCCGTCAATTTCGCCATTGCCCATCAATGCCTGCACTAGGCTAAGCAAGGGTGGCTTTTCTTGAGCCTGCATCATTTGGGCGGGGCCGCTTATTATTCTGTCATTATTTTTCAGCTTGTCCATCAAGCTTAGCGCCCGCCACTTCAGCTCTAGCTCAGGGCCAATAAGGTCTAAACGTGTGGGGTGAATTTTACCATCTAACAATGCCGCGTTAGAAATAGCCAAACCAACAAACGGTGAATTGGCAATAACTTCGCCATTTGGCCTACTGAAAACCACTTTAGATAATTGCAGATCTAAACTGTCTTCTTGCCTGTTCCAATAAAGGCTGGGTTCTTCAAAGCTTACCTCAATGTTTGGCAGGGCATTTTTCAATGGATTGCGTATGGCGGTGTCTAAAAAAGCAATAGACATTGGCCCCATGCTCAACCGCAGAACCAATGCGCCAGCCAGAATAATGATAATTGCCATAATGACAGTTACCACTTTGAGCATGCTTTTTGTCTTGTTCAAATTCTTAACCCAACCACTCACGCTATAAACTTAGGCATAGGGCTATAGAAACCCTTGACCTAACCTCTCATAGCATTCCAATGTATCCATTAACAATGCTAGCTTATATATTAGCTGCTTATAATGAATAACTTTGACACCAATAAGGCACAAACCTTGATAGCATGGCGACCACACACAGCCCCTATGACACATATTTCCTGTGATGGAAAGCCCGTGCTGGCTGGGCTAGAGCAATGGTTAGAAGATAATGACCCCAAGCATGAAAATATTGCCAAGCTAGTAAGTAGCGTTGCCGCCAACAGCCCCTATTTATTTCATCTATTCGAAAAGTTTCCCGACTTTGTTAAAACAGTGTTTGAAAACGATCCTGATGTTTGCCTGCAAGAGCTAATGGCTGAAACAACAACCAACGCCAACAACGCTAACAATACCGATGATTTGAAAAAAATTCTTCGCCGTGGCAAATCTAAATTAGCAATATTAACTGCCTTAGCCGACACAGGCGGTCATTGGCCGCTAGGTGCTGTTACCCGCGCCCTTAGCAACTATGCTGACATGGCCTTGCAAGCAAGCGTGGCGCACTTGTTAGCCAAAGGCATGATGAATAAAAAAGTTCCGTGGCAGCATGGGTTTAGTGAAGCTGACTTTAACACAGCCCAAAATAAAACCATTAAAGACAAGCTCGCCTTGGCTGAAAATTGTGGCTATGTGGTTTTAGCCTTGGGCAAGCTTGGTGGTGGCGAATTAAATTATTCCAGCGATATTGATTTAATTGCCCTTTATGACGATGAAAAGGCCATATTTGACGACCAAGACAAACACAAAACAGCCGATTTTTTTGTAAAACTAACCCGTGACCTTATCGATATTATATCCAAGCGCACAGCTGATGGTTATGTTTTTCGAACCGACTTTCGCTTGCGACCAGACCCCGGTGCCACACCATTAGCCCTTAGCCTTAACGCGGCGGAAGGCTATTACCAAAGCATTGGGCAAAACTGGGAACGCTCTGCCATGATAAAGGCACGCGGTGCCGCAGGCGATCAGACTGTGGCGCAAGATTTTTTAGAGCGCATGAGACCATTTATCTGGCGGCGCAATTTGGACTTTGCCGCCATTGCCGACATTCATGACATAAAATCAAAGCTACATGCCTTTCATGCCCACGACGAAATTGCCCTTAAAGGGCACGATGTAAAAATTGGCTACGGCGGCATTAGAGAAATTGAATTTTTCGCGCAAATTCAACAGCTTATTTATGGTGGCAGGTCACCAGAGCTTAGGCTTTCCGCCACCCTACCCACGCTTAAGGCACTGGTAAAGTTTGGCAGACTTGAGCAAAAAGATTGCGACGAGCTGACAGACGCATATATTTTATTGCGCACGGTTGAACATCGCCTGCAAATGATAAATGACGAGCAAACCCACCAAATACCCCACGATGATGAGGCGTTAGAGCAACTTGCGGCATTTTTAAACTTTACCAGCCGCAGTGAAATGGAAAAGAAGCTAACCGCAACCATGCACAAGGTGGCAGAGATTTTTGCCACATTGTCTGATGGAAATAAGCAAGATGGCGGCAATAAGCAAGATGGCATTGGCAACGACCCCACACAGTTTTTACAAAAAAGCGGTTTTAAAAACACCAAAGACAGTAGCGAGGTTATAAGTCGCTGGCGCGCAGGCAGGTACCGCGCACTTCGCACCCCACGCGCATTGAAGCTGTTTGAAAAGTGCTTGCCACAGTTGCTACAGGCATTTTCACAAACATCTGCCCCCATGCAGGCAC
Organism: Alphaproteobacteria bacterium; assembly: GCA_030634465.1. Taxonomy (GTDB): domain Bacteria; phylum Pseudomonadota; class Alphaproteobacteria; order Sphingomonadales; family SMXR01; genus DAOWAS01. The sequence goes on from DAOWAS010000027.1 coordinate 2,930, forward strand.
TGGCAAGGTTTGATGATTTTTTATCCAAATTACCCGCAGGGGTGCAGTTATTTTCATTGTTTGATGCCAACCCGTGGCTGTTTAAACTGGTTGCTAAAATTATGGGTAGTGCGCCATCCTTGGCCGACCAGCTTGCCCGCCACCCCGCGCTTTTTGACACGCTTCTTGATCCACAGTTTTTCAAAACCGTGGCAACAGAGAAAAGCTTGGAAAACAGCTTGGATCATGACCTGAAACAAGTTCAAGACCACGAAGACTTTATGCAAGTGACCAGACGTTGGCTAAATGACAGACGGTTTGAGGTCGGTGTGCACATTTTAGAAGGCACCACACACGCCAGCCAAGCAGAACAAACACTGACGTTGTTGGCAGATATAATTCTTAGCCGTCTTGTTCCGTGGGTGGAAAAACAGTTTGAAGAAAAATATGGCTCGTTTGCTGAAGGTAATTTCATTGTAATTGCCATGGGTTCTTATGGCAGTGAAAACCTGACCTTTACATCAGATCTGGACATGGTGTTTTTATACCATTTGGGGAGCCAAGAAAACACCACCAGCAAGCTATCGCCAAGCCAATATTACTCCCGCCTTGGACAGCATATTATTACCGCTATTTCAGCTCACACAGGTGATGGCTATTTGTACGACTTAGACATGCGTTTGCGCCCCTCGGGCAAGGCGGGGCCACTGGTTGTGGCAACAAAAACCTTTGCCGACTATCAAAACAACGAAGCTTGGGTTTGGGAACACATGGCACTGACCAAAGCACGAATAGTTTATGGCAAAAAACAAATTAAAAACAATATATTGGAAATAATTTCTAATGTATTACTTAAAGATAAAAACAGTGAAGCATTGCACCATGATATTAGCGAAATGCATCAAAAAATAGTATCAAACCTTAGCACTGATAACATGTGGCAATTACGAAACCACAGGGGTGGTTTTGCTGACATTGATTTCATTTTGCAGTATTTAATTTTGCAAAATTATGCCAAACACCCTGCCCTGCAAAATGCTGAAATTATTAGGTCTGCGGAACGAACAATTGCAGAATTAAACAAGCTTAATATTTTAAAAAATAAACAAGCAAAAACCCTGCTATCTGCCTTAAAATTATACCGTACTATTCACACAATTTTACGGCTTTCTTACGGGGAAAAACCTGTTGAAAAAGAGTTTTCCCAAGAAATTCGCACTCATTTGGCGGCGCAATGTGGACATGAAAGCTTTAGCGCACTAAAAGCTGAGCTTGAGCAAACATTGGCACTGACATATGCCATTTACACAGATTTTTTTACAGATTTTTTTGACGAGGAAGCACAATGAGCAAACCAATCATGCCCCAAGCTGGCGACAAAGCCCCAAACTTTAGCGGTTTAACCGACAATGCTGGTGAAATTTCACTGGCAGACTTTAAGGGTAAAAACATTGTGCTTTATTTTTACCCAAGGGACATGACCCCAGGTTGCACCACTGAGGCAATTGAGTTCACCGTCAAGATGGCTGAGTTCGACAAGGCCAATACGGTAATTATCGGCGTGTCAAAAGACAGCGTTGAAAAACATGCCAGATTTCGTGAAAAGAAAGAGCTGAACGTCATGCTTTTAGCCGATGAAGAGGGCAAAACTCTGGACGCATATGGGGCGTGGGGGCAAAAAATGTTATATGGTAAAACCTTTCTGGGCATTATCCGCTCTACTTTCCTGATAGATGCTGAAGGCAACATTGCCCACACATGGCCTAAAGTTCGAGTGAAAGGTCATGTGGATAACGTATTAGCCGCCGCGCAAGAATTATGCGCCAGCTAGACAATATCAAAACCATTGGCGATATTGGCAATATTGGCGACGCCGCTAATTTGGTATTAAACACAGCACCCGCCGCCATGAAAGCCACGCTAGGGCTTGCGATTTACGACCTGTGGCAACAAGGCAAACTGGATTTCAGCTTTACAACACCACCACCCGAAACACCGGCACGACCAGACAAGCCTGAACTGGTATGGCCGACAAAAGTGCCAAAACGGGGCATTTCACAAGACCAAAATGCCCGCAGTGCCACGCTTCATGCCCTGTTGCACATTGAGCTAAACGCCATTGATTTGGCGTTTGATATTATCAGCCGTTTTGGTGCCACGCAGCCACGCGAATTTACCGATGACTGGATGTGTGTTGCTAGAGACGAAGCAAAGCATTTTAACTTGCTTGCAGACAGGCTAGAAAAATGGGGTGTGGTTTATGGTGATTTTCCCGCACACAACAACTTGTGGCAAGCCGCAATAGACACACAAGCGAACCTTGGCGCCCGCCTTGCCATTGTGCCCATGGTTTTGGAAGCCCGTGGCTTAGATGTAACACCTAAAATGATCGAACAATTCATCTCAGCCGCAGATAAAGAAAGTGCTGAAGTTTTAAAAATTATCTACCAAGAAGAAATAAGCCACGTTGGATATGGGGTTAAGTGGTTTGAATATTTTTGCCGTAAAAACAGCAAAAAACCCAATGAATACTTCCACTTACTGGTATCGCAGTTTTTTAAAGGAAAAATAAAACCACCATTTAACGAGCAAGCCAGAACGCAAGCGGCAATGAATGAAAATTATTACAGGCCGACAAACACAGGATAATTTAACTGCCCATAAAAGTGTTTGGCTTTATTAATCTTGCTTTTTTTTCAATGATTAAGCTTATAAATTATAAGAATATTCTTTTCTCTTCCTTCACAATGAGATAGATATATTAACTTATTGTTTTTATATATGATTTATAAGCTTATTAAGAATGAGCTAGAAGCATTCTTGGTTAAGTAAAAAGCTTTGACTTTAAAGCTAAAAAAAATTGACTGGGTACACTGAGCACAATGAACTGGGGTGACAAAATACAACAAACAAGAGAAAAGCTTTTAGAGCTTTTCCCTGTGCGGCAAATTTATTTCCGCACCAACGGTGTTGTGCGTTTTATATCCATCCCTTCATGGGTTCAAATGGGCATGCTCGGCGCTCTAACCATAGCCATGTTATGGGTTTTAATAACCTCTTTCCATTTCCTCAGCCGTGATCTGGTTTTAGAAGAGAAAAATGAAACCATTCGCAACATGGAAGTTCAGGTTGACCATATCAGCGATGACATCACAATTTTGAAAAGCAATATTCTGGATCGCACTCGTCAACTAGAAGAAAGACAACGCTATTTAGAAGCTTTGTTAGAGCAAGACCCAATTGAGCCATTATTAACACCAACATCAAGCAAGCTTGAAATTGGCCCGTTTTTACCGGCATCAAACTCAGGTGAAGAGCAAGAAACTGCTGAAGGTCAAACATTTGACAGGCAGTCTTCGCTTATCCCTGTAGAAGAAATGGAAAGCATTGCTCAACAACGCTTTGTCGGCATTGAAGCCAGCCAGCAAAAAGTGGCAATGGCAATAATTGCCCGAACCCAAGACAACCTTTCAATGGTTGATGCTGTTTTAAAAGACACTGGCCTTAACAGCCAAGACCTGCTTGCTAACTGGCGCGAAAACGACAACCAGTCTGTGGGCAATGGTGGCTATGCTGTTGGTGGACCGTTTATACCAACGCTAGACATTGCCTCTATTGAAGACGCAGGCTTGGCAAGCGATCCTTTCCGCCAAACCGCCGTGGATTTACACAAGCAATGGACCGACATGCAAAACGTGTTTGAAGCTTTAGACAGCGTACCAAGCATTGAACCTAGCAACAGTTATTACATTTCCAGCCGCTTTGGCAGACGTACCGACCCTATGAGCAAAGCCGCCGCCGTGCATTACGCATTGGACATGGCAGGTGTTGCCGGCTCATCTATCATTGCAACAGCAAGGGGCGTTGTAACCAAGGCAAAAAACTGGGGGCCATATGGCAATTTAGTAGAGATTGACCACGGCAACGGATTCAAAACTCGCTACGGACATTTACAGAAAATTAACGTTCAAGAGGGTCAAATAGTAGAAACTGGTCAAAATATTGGTAAAATGGGTTGTACAGGCAGATGTACTGGCACCCATGTCCATTATGAAGTATGGTTTGGAAACAGACCGCGTGACCCATACCCATTTCTCAGGGTAAGTGAGAATGTATTAGTAACAGAAAGGCTAAGCCATGAGTAACGAAACAAATCAAAACAAAATGCAACGCAATGCAAATTCAGCCGCATCTGCGCCATCTATTATCAGCGCTGATGTGAAAATTGTTGGTAACATTTCAACAGTTGGAGAGCTACAACTTGACGGTATTGTTGAGGGTGACGTTATTTGCTCAGAACTAACAATGGGTGAACACGGCGGTGTCACAGGTACAGTTTCTGCTGAAAATCTGGTTATCCGCGGAACAGTTGCTGGTACAATGCGCGCCCGTTCAGTGCGTTTAGAAAAAACAGCTAAGGTAAGCGGCGACGTTTGGCACGAAACACTTAGCGTTGAAGCTGGCGCCCGTATTGAAGGTCAGTTTGTTCATGACAGCGACCCTGTTTTGGCAAAACCTAAAGATCATCAAGCAAAAGCGGCCACTGCTGAAAAGCCAGCTGAAAAAGATGGTGAAAAAGCAAAAGATGCAAACTCAGAAGACAAATCATCTGATGTTTCTAAAATTGCTGAAAGTGGCTCAGGCTCACGAGGCAAGTTCGCCGCTAGAGCATAGCTTCTAACTAAATAATTATTTAAAATAATTAAAAGCACAGTACTTCGGTACTGTGCTTTTTTTATGGGGTTTTTTATAGCTCACGGTAAAAAACTACGTTTTCACCGTTCGTTTATTGCGTTCAGGGCTTGCGCCCTTTGGCGCCACGCAGGCTGCGCTCCCGCTTGGTCGCTAGTCCTCATTGCTAACGCAACTCGTCCATTTAACTCCTGTTTCAACAAGCGAATTGTTACATAAAACTGGAAGCCGCTAGGCTGACCGTGGCTTATGCCACGCACCTCGTAGCTGTTCGTGTTAACGAACTAGCGTGAGCTATAAATAAAGCGGCAACAAGCTAAGCTATCAATCAAGATCTTCAACTTTTTCTTCACCATCAGCATTTACCCGTGCCGCTAGTGCCGCACTTATAAAAGCATCCAAATCACCATCAAGAACATCACTAGGTTGGCTGCTTTCCACGCCTGTGCGCAGGTCTTTCACCATTTGGTACGGTTGCAACACGTATGAGCGAATTTGATGCCCCCAACCAATTTCGCTTTTGCTGGCATTTTGAGCGTCGGCTTTTTCTTCACGCAGGCGCAGTTCCAACTCGTACAGCCTTGCCCGCAACATTTTCATGGCACGGTCACGGTTTTTATGTTGTGAACGATCGTTTTGACACTGCACCACAATGCCAGTGGGAATGTGGGTAATGCGAATAGCACTGTCGGTTTTATTCACATGCTGACCACCCGCACCAGATGCCCTGAAAGTATCCACCCGCATGTCTTTATCGTTTATTTCAATTTCAATATCATCGTCCACCTCAGGAAACACCCAAACGCTGGAAAAACTGGTGTGGCGGCGGGCGTTGCTGTCAAACGGTGAAATGCGCACCAAACGGTGCACACCACTTTCGGTTTTTGCCCAACCAAAGGCATTTTCGCCCTTAATATTTATGGTAGCAGATTTTATCCCCGCCTCTTCGCCTGATGTCACTTGTACGGTGCTTACTTTAAAGCCTCGCCTCTCAGCCCAACGGCTGTACATGCGAAGCAGCATTTGCGCCCAGTCTTGGCTTTCAGTACCACCTGCACCAGCGTGAATTTCAATGAAAGCATCGTTGCTATCCGCCTCACCACTTAGCAAGCTTTCAAGCTCTAATTTGCCAGCTTTTTTGGCAATGATTGCAAGGGCTTTTTCGGCCTCACCAACCATCTCATCATCGCCCTCTTCCTCAGCAAGGGCAATCATTTCAACATTGTCATCCATTTCAGCGGTCATGGCTAAACAACCCGAAATAGATGCTTCTAATCGGGTGCGTTCGCTCATAATTTTTTGGGCTTCACGAGGGTTATCCCAAAGATTGGGGTTCTCAACCTCGGCATTTAGTTCATCTAAGCGGTCAACAGCGTTGTCCCAGTCAAAGATGCCTCCTCAGCAATTCTAACGACTGCTTGATTTGTTCGATGGTGCTAAGTGTTTCCGCACGCATGTGGTTTCCTCTTTACTCTTTGTTTCAGCATAATAGCTGGAAATTATTTTATCTCACGGCAGAAACTAAAGTTTCGCCGTGGCTTATTGCGTTCAGGGCTTCGCCCTTTGGCGCCACGCAGGCTGCGCTCCCGCTTGGTCGCTAGTCCTCGTAGCTATTATAGCTACTCGTCCGTTTTTATCTATAAATTTATACTGAGTAACGTAGGGCGCATGCCCGTCCGAGTTAATACGAGGCACATGCGTAGGCGAAGCAGGCATTTATGACTGCGACAGCCGTGAGCTATAAAAAAAGTGAGCAATATATGACATCCTAGAACAACCCGCCAGTACCCTTTCGCACATTTTCATCTTCTATCATTGCACCGTTGGAGCCGTCCAGAACAACCATTTCATCGGTTGGTTCAGTGCCAGGGATAAATGCTTCAAAAAATGCGTTTGTGGTATTAACCCCTGCGGGCAAGCCCGTTTCGGCATTAACCCGAACCAGACGAATACCTGATGGAATACGAAACGGAACGATAGGGCTGTCTTTTAACGCTTCAGCCATGAACTCTCTAAATATCGGTGCGGCAATTGCTGAACCCTCTTCGTTAACACCTAGGGAACGCGGGCGGTCGAACCCTGTGAACACACCCACAACTAAATCAGGTGAAAAGCCCACAAACCATGCATCTACCCAGTCGTTGGTAGTGCCAGTTTTCCCTGCCAAAGGTGTGTCTAACGTGCCAATGCGCCTGCCTGTGCCGCGCTCTACCACGCCTTCCAACATAGACACTATCTGATACGCAATGCGGCTATCAACTACCTGTTCACGCTCATCAGGAATTATGGGGGTGTCTTGTCCGTTCCATTCATCTTGTTTGCAACCAAGACACGACCTGTTGTCGTGACGGAAAATAGTGTTGCCACGGCGGTCTTGAATTCGGTCTAACAATGTTGGCGTAATGGACTTGCCACCATTTACCAACATGCCATAAGCATTTGTCAGGGCTAATAACGACACCTCGCCCGCCCCTAAGGACATTGAAAGTGTCGGTTGTAAATTTTTATCAATACCAAAACGCGAAGCAAAATCGATAACCTTATCCATGCCAATATATTGCGCCAAGCGCACTGTCATTAGGTTTCGTGACTTTTCCATGCCCAGCCTTAGGGTTGATGGGCCATAAAAACGGTTTGATGAGTTTGAAGGTTTCCACATGCCCTGCCCCTCACCCTGTGCCATAACAAATGGTGCGTCCAACACTAGACTAGATGGCGTAAAGCCCTCTTCAAACGAAGCCCCATAAACAAATGGCTTGAACGATGAGCCTGGTTGGCGTTCGGCCTGTGTGGCACGGTTAAACTGCGAGCGGTTATAATCATAACCACCAACCATTGCCAATACCCGCCCTGTGTGTGGGTCTAGGGCAACCAACGCCCCTTCTATGGCAGGGGTTTGCCTTAGGCCGTATCCTTTAACATCACCAACTGGCTCGCCCGAAGCAGTTAAAAACCCTTGCAGGTTCTTTTCTTTGCTTATGTCGAAAATCTCTTCTACGGCAACCACATCGCCTAGCTCTAGCACGTCGCCCACATCATCAATTCGTGGGCCTAAACGCTCGCCCGTGCGCCATGCTCTGGCCCACTTAACCTCGTCCAAATGGATAAAACCATAACCACCACCCTCAAAACCAATAACAGCGCCGCCTTCTTCTAGCTCTAACACCACGGCCAAGTGCCAATTGTCCATGCCTAGCGGCACGTCCATTTCACCCAAAGTGTCAGACCAGCTATCGTCGGCAATAGAAATGCTATCAATAGACCCGCGCCAACCATGGCGGCGGTCATATGCAATCAAACCACGCTTCAACGCCCGCTCGGCAATGCCCTGCAAGCGCGGCTCTAAGGTAGTGCGAACTGACAGGCCACCTTCGTAAAGGCTGTTTTGACCGTAAACCGAATAAAGCTGGCGGCGAACTTGCTCTTCAAAATAGTCAGCATGAAAATAGCGAACTCGCTCGCGTGGGTGCACAACCAGTTCTGTCGCTTGTGCGGTGGTCATTTCAGCTTCGCTTATAAAGCCGTTAATCTCCATACGGCCCAACACCCAGTTACGCCGCCCAATGGCACGTTCGTAATGACGAATGGGGTGGTAACGCGGTGGCCCTTTTGGCACTGCGGCTAAATACGCGGCCTCTTCAATATTTAACTGCTCTAAAGACTTGTTGAAATAATTAAGCGCGGCTGAGGCCAAACCATAAGCCCCATAACCAAAATAAATTTCGTTTAAATACAGCTCTAAAATCTGATCTTTGCTAAAGGCCTTTTCAATGCGGAAAGTAAGAATGGCTTCTTTAATTTTACGCTCTAAACGTTGGTCACTGCTTAAAAGAAAGTTTTTTGCCACTTGTTGGGTCAGTGTACTGGCACCAACCAACGGTCTGCCTGTGCCTGCGTTTTTAACGTTTGTAAGCATGGCACGGCCAATGCCAAGCACGTCAAAACCACTATGGTTATAAAAGTTTTTATCTTCTGCCGCCAAAAATGCCTCAATAACATGATCTGGCACAGCATTTATGGGCACAAACAAACGTCGTTGGCGGGCAAACTCTGTAAGCAAGCTACCATCGCCAGCGTGAATGCGGGTTACCACTGGTGGTTCATAATCGGCTAACTGGGTATAATCAGGCAGGTCACGACCATAGTGGCTTAAAATCATAAACAAGCCAACAGCACCAGCCATAGAGCCAAACAACAGCAAAACTGCCACAACACCAACAAAGGTGCGCAGTTTACTTTTTTTCTTTTTAGCTTTTATCGCTTTTTTATTTTCTTTTACTTTTGTCACGCTGTTCCAACTGTTTAAAATGGCTAACTATCATTACTAACTAGTAGCAATCAATTATGACACCTATATGGCATCTAATGTCTTGTTTTGATATTTGGGGTCAGTAGCCCTCAGCCTTTAGGGTGGCGAAATATGCGTCCACTCCCCGTTGCACTGCTTTTGAAATTTTACGCCGTCCTGCGGCTGAGTTAAGGTTTCGGGCATCATCACGGTTTGTTAAATAGCCTGCCTCTAATAAAACTGAAGGTACATCAGGCGCTTTTAAAACCTCAAAAGCGGCAAACCTGTGGCTATTTCGTCTCATTCTAATTTGTGAAGACAGTTCGGGCAAAAGCAGGTTGGTAAAGCGGGCGGAATAGTTCATGGTTTCGCGCCGAGCCAGGTCGATTAAAATACTGGTTACTTCATCGGTTTCATTGCGCAGGTCAATTCCAGCAATAAGATCAGACCTGTTTTCTTTTTGCGCTAACAGCTCCGCCTCCCTATCTGACGAGCTTTCTGACAGGGTATAAACTGTGCCACCCCTAACGCTAGATTGTCTAAAACTGTCTGCGTGAACCGATATAAACAAATCAGCCTCAGCACGCCGTGCAATATTAACCCGCTCGCCAAGTGGAATAAAAATATCCCTGTCACGGGTCATACGAACATCATAATCAGGGTTTTGTGCCAATTTGTCGCGAATGGAGCGGGCAATTTTTAAAACTATGGTTTTTTCAGGCACCCCAATTGAACCCAAATTCCCCGGATCAATACCACCATGACCAGCATCGACAATAATTATACGCTTGTCATTATCGCGCGGCCTAATGCGGGCATTTGGCGTGCGCGGCACTGACCGTGTTGTGGTTTGGTTTACAACCTGACGGCTTGGTGCCGCAGTCATGGCCGCTTTAAACGCTGTGGCAGTTGATGTTTTAAGGTCTAGTACCAAACGGTGTTTTGAATTGCCATTTGGCGGCAAGATAAACATTCGCTCAACACTTGCGGGTTCGGCTAAGTCTAATACCACCCGCGACGTGCCCGCACGGAACAGGCCAAAACGATATTGTTCAACAATACCTTTGCCATCACCGGCATGGTCAGAACCCTCAATATCAAAATTCACCTCTGGCAGGTCAATAACAATGCGGTATGGATCGTCTAAGGTAAGATACGAATAGCTTAGCTTTTCGCTCATATCGATAACCAGACGCGTGGTGTCACCATTTATACCAAGCCGTATATCGCTAATAACAGGGCTGTTTGAATTTGCCGCAACGGCATGGTTGCCAGCCGTGTTGCTTAAAGCACCCAGCACAACCACAATAGCTAAACAAATAGTAAAAAAACGTATCGCTTTAAATTTGAAACTCATTTGCACCATTTTCATAAGATTTTGAAAGGTTTTATAATGCTTACTTTATAATAGCTTTATATCATTTTTTTCCATTAAAAACGACAATATCAACCATTTTGGTCAAAAATACCGCTTGCTCAAGCTTAAAATGCAATAAAATGCCCTTTTTTCATAACTTTAACACAGTTGGCGATTGTAAATTGCGCGTATAATGATTATGTTCCTTGTACGAATTTACCGCTGCGCTTTTATAGCTCCTGTTTGAAAAGATAAAACAGAGAAGAAAATAAAAGAACAGCATGGGCTGAATGTTAAGGGTGTAGAAAGTAAAAGACCCCTCAAAAGTCCTAAAAACGAGACAACAAAATTTTAGAAACAAAACTTAAAGTAACGAAATAACAAACAGCAATATAATGCAAAACTTAAACGACCATACAATGCACCATACAACCTGCCCCTCTATTGTGGCGGATGTGCTTTCGTATGCTCGCTTGCATGATTGTAACAATTCACAAATTTTAAAAACAATTAGCGTTCAAGACGCGCCAAGTTCGGCTGAATACTCTTCGGCTGAATACTGGCAGCGCTGTTCGCATCATGGAGAATTTAATGTCAACACGCATGTTAATCGATGCGCGTCACACCGAGGAAACTCGTGTGGCAGTGGTCAAGGGAAACAAAGTTGAAGACTTTGATTACGAATCATCAAACAAAGTACAAATTAAGGGAAATATCTATCTAGCTAAAATCACACGGGTCGAGCCATCACTACAGGCGGCCTTTGTGGAATATGGCGGCAACCGTCATGGCTTTTTAGCATTTAGCGAAATCCACCCCGATTATTATCAAATTCCTGTTGAGGATCGTGAAGCACTGGTTGCTGAAGAAACCGCAATTCGCTCAGAAGAAGACACAAGTGCCACAGATACAAGTGACACTGATGCCAAAGACACAAGTGCCAAAGACACTGATGCCAAAAATGCTGATGTCATTGAGGGTGAAGTTGTTGAAGACACCGCTTTAGACAGTGACGCAGATAATGCTGATGCTGCAGATGACGATGAAGAAAGCGACGGCGAAGAAGACGAAGAGTTTAGCGAAAGATTGCGCCTAAGAAAATTGCGCCAATTAAAACGCCGTTACAAAATTCAAGAAGTTATCAAGCCTCGTCAAATTATGCTTATTCAAGTTGTTAAAGAAGAGCGCGGCAACAAAGGTGCCGCCCTTACCAGCTATATTTCACTGGCAGGTCGTTACACTGTGCTTATGCCCAACACCACACATGGCGGTGGCATTAGCCGTAAAATTTCAAACGCAACTGACCGCAAGCGCCTGAAAAGCATTGTTGATAGTTTGGAAATTCCTGCTGGCACTGGCTGTATTATCCGCACTGCGGGCATGAAGCGTACCAAAACTGAAATTAAGCGCGATGTTGAATATATCCAAAAAATTTGGAGCAACATTCGTGAGCTAACCTTAAAATCTGTAGCACCATCAATGGTTTATGAAGAAGGCAACCTTATAAAACGTGCCATTCGTGACCTGTATGACCGTTCCATAGATGAAGTGCAGGTTGAGGGTGATGAAGGTTATAAAATAGCCAAAGAGTTTATGACCCTGCTGATGCCAAGCCATGCCAAGCGGGTACACCATTATAAAGATGGCCTGCCCTTGTTCCAACGCTATCAGGTGGAAGAACAGCTAGATGATATTTTCAACCCCAATGTTACGCTGAAATCAGGTGGTTATTTGGTTATTAACCCGACCGAGGCGTTGATATCAATTGACGTGAACTCGGGCAAATCCACCAAACAGCATAATATTGAAAGCACAGCGTTTAAAACCAACTTGGAGGCCGCAATGGAAATTGGTCGCCAGTTGCGCCTGCGTGACTTGGCTGGTCTTGTGGTTATTGACTTTATCGACATGGAAGAACGCTCGCACAACCGCAAGGTTGAAAGCAAAATGAAAGAAGCTGTTAAAGCTGATAGAGCGCGGATTATGGTAAACCGCATTAGCTCGTTGGGTTTGATGGAAATTTCACGTCAGCGTTTGCGCCCTAACTTGGAGGAAGCCAGCTCAGAAATGTGTGTGCATTGTCAGGGTTCTGGTCGCATAAGAAACAAAGAAAGCGCCGCTTTGCATGTTTTACGTGCCATTGAAAACGAAGGCTATAAAGGCCGCAACTCAGTACTTTCAGTTGCCCTAAACCCAGATGTTGCATTTTATGTTTTAAACCATAAACGCCAAGATCTGGTTGCACTGGAAAATAAATATGGCATTAAACTGGAGCTTACTGGCAACTCTGCACTTATTTCGCCTAATTATGAAATAAGCGCGTCAGGTGTGGCACCATCTAATACCAATATTGTTAAACAGGCGCCAATTAACCCACCTGTTAACGGTAATGTTGCGCACGCTGATAGTGCAGATGCCAACACTGAAAACAGTGATGAAGAAACAGGTGATAGAAAACCAAGAAGACGCCGCCGCCGTGGTGGACGTGGTCGTGGCAAATATGGTCGCAATCGTTTTCAGGATGATGCTGATGGTGAAAACACACAGCAAAATGGCGATAAAAAACCTGAAGGTGACACTGTAAAAGAGGGTGCAAAAGAAGGCGCAGAAGGTGATGCCTCTAAAACCAGCCCTAGCACTGATGAAGAGGGTGGTAAAAAACAACCTCGTCGCCGTGGCAGACGTGGTGGCAGACGCTCTCGCTACTCTCGTGGTGGGGACAGAACCCAAACTGACCAAGAAAACCAAAATGCTGATGGCAAAACAGAAGGCCAAGCAGACAGCAAGGTTGATAGCGGTGCTGACAGCAAGACTGATGGTGGTGCTAAAGCAAGCCCCCCTGTAACTGATGCAAAGGCAACTGATGCAAAGGCAACTGATGTAAAAACTGATGGCGAGAAAAAACCCGCCAGACGACGCAGAAGAAAACCTGCCACAGACACAAGTGCCACAGACAAAGGTGCCACAGACAAAGGTGCTACAGAAAAAACTACAGAAACAGCACCTAAAAAAGCATCTGAAAAAACATCTGAGAAACCTGCCGAGAAACCTGCAGACGAAAAGCCAAAGCGCAGATCACGGGCTAAAAAACCTGTAGATGCTGAGGCAAAGGTGCAAGAAAAACCTAAAAAAACAACTGCCCGCCGCAAAACCGCCACATCTAAAGCAAAAACTGCAGATAGCGAAACGGTAGCAAGTGTTGATAAACCCAAAGCCACAGAAAAAGCCACAGAAAAAGCCACAGAAAAAGCCACAGAAAAAGCCACAGAAAAAGCCACAGAAAAAGCCGATGCAAAAGCCGATGCAAAAAAACCAAGTAAGGCTAAGAAGGCTCCTGTAAAAGCTACAGAAAAAGCATCTGAAAAAGCGAAAGCAAAGGCAGATGACAAGCCGAAAAAACGTGGTTGGTGGCAAAAAAAAGTTGAAGACTAGACCTCTACTCACGAAATGTTCAACACTAACCAATAGGTTTATTGCAAGCACTGCTTTAAGCTAAGTTGGCAGGTCTAATTGAAACGCAATTTGCGGCAATGGAGTAGACATTGACCAGTTTGTTAGAATTATCGTCGAAAAAAATATCGAAATCAGCTAGAATTTTTGTTCTTTTCGTTGCTGTTTTTATGGCGGTTCAGCCTAGGCCATCATTGGCCATAGGGCTGCTGCGTGATGCTGAAACAGAAATGTTTTTGCGCATGATATCCAACCCATTGTTTGATGCCGCAGGCTTACAACCCGATGCAGTTAACATTTATATTGTTAATGATAACTCTATCAATGCCTTTGTCACAGGCGGGCAAAATGTTTTTATCCACACGGGGCTTATTCTTCAAGTTGATAATGTTAACCAGCTTTTAGCGGTTATCGCCCATGAAACTGGGCATATATCTGGCGCCCATTTGGCAAGGTCAAGCGATGGCGCCCAAGGGGCAACAAACATGGTGCTAGTTACCATGTTGCTGGGTGTGGCCGCGGTTTTTGCAGGTTCGCCTGATGCCGCAATTGGGCTGATGATGGGCGGGCAAAGCATGGCTCTTCGTACCTATTTAAAATATACTAGAATACAAGAATCGGCCGCAGATCAAGCAGGTGCAAGACTGTTAGAGGCTACCCAGACATCAGGTAAAGGACTTATTGAAACATTTCGACTGTTTAGAGATGAAGAAATGCTGTCATTTAGACGCAAAGACCCTTATGCCCGCTCGCATCCCATGTCTAGCGACCGTATTCTTAGCTTAAGCCAACGGGTTGAAAGCTCGCAATATTATAACAAGCCACCTGACCCTGTGTATGAATATTGGTTCACGCGGGTTAAGGCCAAGCTTGCAGGTTATGTAAACAGCCCCAGAGTTACCTATGCCACATACCCTGAAAGCGACACCAGTTTGGAAGCGCGCTATGCCAGAGTTTACGCCTATCATAAGGACATAGACTGGAACAACGCTCTACGCGAGGCAAACGAACTGATTAAAGAAAATGAACAGGACCCTTATTTTCAGGAAATTGTTGGGCAAATTTATCTGGAAAATGGCAATGTAAACGAGGCCATTCCCTATTATCGCCGTGCTGTGGAAACATTGCCTGAAAGTGCGTTAATAATGACCTCGTTGGCACATGCACTGGTTGCCACCGACACACCAGAAAATAATAACGAGGCAATTGGCCTTTTAGAACATGTTGTCAGGTTAGAGCCTCAAAATGACTTTGCCTGGCGCCAACTTGGCACTGCCTATGCCCAAAACGACCTAGCGGAAGAAGCCAGCTTGGCTTCGGCTGAAATGTTCCAGCTTTATGGGCAGTATCCAGCATCAAAATATCATGCTGAAATTGCCCTTGAATATTTCCCAGTAGGTTCGCCAAAATGGATACGGGCGCAAGACATTATTATGCAGAACGAAAACATTATGGAAAGTTCTGAATATAAAAGACAAAATAGAGATAGAAGAAATTAAAGGATTTAAAAAAATGACAATTGGTAAATCAGTAATATTAAAGCTTTTTAGCCTTGGCCTTTTCATAAGTATGGCCGCGCTATCCCTTGGCAACCAAACCCTAGCCCAAACCACAATGAGCGAAGAGGAAACAAAGGCCATTGAGGAAATTGTCAGAAACTATATTTTAGAACACCCTGAAATTATTCCCGAAGCCGTTGGCATATTACAAGCCCGCCAAGAGGCCATTCACCAACAAGAAATGTCCGCCGCAGTTATTGCCAACCAAGGCAAGCTATTGAACGATGGCTTTTCAGTTGTTGTTGGCAACCCTGATGGCGACATAACATTGGTTGAATTTTACGATTATCGCTGTCCTTATTGTGTGCAAAGCCACGACGATGTTAAGCGCTTGTTAGCCAACGATCCGAACCTGCGTGTGGTCTACAAACAATTCCCTGTAAAAGACCGCCAAGGCGAAGAACCAGTATCGCTAACCGCCGCGCGCATGTCGCAAGCCATTGCAAAACAAGGCGTATTTTTGTTTGAGGAGTTTCAAGACCGCGTTATGGCACTTAACACCCAAATGAATATCGAAGACCTAGGCCGTATTTCAAGCGAGATCGGCGTAGATATGACCCGCTTGCAGTTGGACCTTCAAGAACCTGCTATTTTGGATGGCATTCGTGACAACTTCACCTTAGCCAGAGAAATTGGCATTACTGGAACACCATCATTTATAGTGGGTGAAAAGGTGTTTGTTGGGGCGCTAGGGTATGAACGCATGAAAGCCATCATTGATGAAGCCAGAGCAGCAAACTAACAACTAGCCACTTGTGGCGCGGCCACTTGTAGTACGGCCACTTGTAGTACGGCCACTTGTAGTACGGCCACTTGTAGTACGGCCACTTGTAGTACGGCCACTTGTAGTACGGCCACTTGTAGTACGGCCACTTGTAGTACGGCCACTTGTAGTGCGGCCACTTGTGGCCCTAAACATTGCTGACATAGACTGATGGCGTGCAACTGATGATGTACAACTGCTGACGCGTAACTGATGACGTGCAACTGATGGCGTGCAATTGATAGCGGGAAACTGATGGCGTGCAACTGGCAACACAGAGAAAAATATTTACAGCACTAGCTAACACCCGCGGCATAAATGTCCACGACACCAACACCCGCGGCACTAGTGCCTAGATAAGTCCTGCTAAAGGTGATGATGGGTCGGCATAGAGCTTTTTGCCCATGCGACCTGCCAAATATGCTTCCCTGCCCGCTTCAACCGCCTTTTTCATGGCTGATGCCATTAAAATTGGGTCTTTGGCCTCGGCTATGGCGGTGTTCATTAACACCCCATCGCAACCCAGCTCCATTGCCACTGCGGCATCTGATGCTGTGCCCACACCCGCGTCCACCAACACTGGCACGCTAATGCTTTCAACAATAAGCCTTATTTGCACAGGGTTTTGAATACCAAGTCCTGAGCCTATTGGTGCGCCAAGGGGCATGATAGCAACACAGCCCATGTCCTCTAACGTTTTGGCGGCAATGGGGTCATCGCTACAATAAACCATGACCTTAAAGCCTTCCGCAATAAGTGTTTTTGCGGCAATAAAGGTTTCTGGCATGTTGGGGTACAGGGTTTTTTGGTCGCCTAATACCTCAAGCTTAACTAAATCCCAGTTACCAGCCTCGCGCGCTAACCTTAGGGTTCTAACGGCATCGTCAGCAGTAAAACAGCCCGCAGTGTTGGGCAAATATGTATATTTTTTCGGGTCAATAAAATCCATCAACATCGGCTCGTCAGGCTTGGTTACATTAACCCGTCTAACTGCAACGGTTACAATTTCTGCACCACTAGCCTCAACTGCGGCTTGGTTCTGGGCAAAATCTTTATATTTGCCTGTTCCCACAATTAGCCGTGATGAATATTCTTTTCCCGCAATTACCAAGGGGTTTTCATCTTTTACAGCCATTACTTCAGCCTCCTCCAATAAAGTGGACAATTTCCATCACATCACCATCTTCGATCATAACTTCGTCAAAGGTGGAACGCGGCACTATTTCACGGTTTTTTTCTAAAGCAACACGGCCTTTTGTCATGCCAAGCTCAACCATAAGTGCGGTTACACTCACTGTATCAGGAAAGCTCATTTCGTCGCCATTTATATAAACCTTAATCATATGTCACACATAATACTTGCAATCGAACGGTGCAACTTAAAATGAAAAGTTCTTCATTTAAAAATGAAATATAATTCCGTAAAGTAATTTAAATAATTTTTCTTATTTTACTATTTCCAGATGCATTAATCGTCTATATAAAAAGGCCTAATATTAACAATCATGTTTTAAGTGGGGATGGTACAAGCGGTATGGCTAAATCCAAAGGTACAAAAACTCTCGTTCGCGACTTGGCTTTGTTGCTAGATGAGACAAATATTTCTGAAATTGAAATTGAAGAAGATGGTCTGCGCATTCGTGTTGCCAGAAACGCTGGCGGCGCATATGTGGCGGCTCCTGTAGCGGCACCTGTGGCGGCACCAGTTGCAGCACCTGTAGCGGCGGCAGAAGTTGCTGTTGAAAAAGACATTAAAAATGCGGTTAAGTCACCAATGGTTGGCACTGCATATTTAGCGCCAGAACCTGGGGCTGATAATTTTGTCAGCGTTGGTGACAAGATTAAAGCGGGGCAAACATTGGTAATTGTTGAAGCCATGAAGGTTATGAACCCCATAACCGCACCAAATTCTGGCACCGTAACCGAAATTTTGGTTACTGACGGCGAACCTATTGAGTTTGATCAAGCTCTTATCATAATTGAATAACAATAAGAGGCCTTATGTTTGATAAAATCCTCATTGCTAACCGTGGTGAAATAGCACTACGCATTCACCGAGCATGCCGTGAAATGGGCATTCGCACCGTTGCCATACACTCCACTGCTGATGCTGATGCCATGCACGTTCGCTTGGCTGATGAAAGCATTTGCATTGGCCCTGCGGCATCTGTGGATAGTTATTTAAACATACCTGCCATTATTTCCGCCGCAGAAATTACCGATGCCGATGCCATTCACCCCGGTTATGGTTTTTTATCTGAAAATGCCAAGTTCGCAGACATAATTGCCGAACATCAAATGGCTTTCATTGGCCCCAAGGCTGAGCACATTCGCACCATGGGCGACAAAATTGCCGCCAAGAAAACCGCAATAGAAATTGGCATTCCAGTTGTACCCGGCTCTGATGGCGGTGTTAGCGACCCCAAAGAAGCCCTGCGCATTGCTGATAACATTGGCTACCCTGTTATTGTTAAGGCCGCATCGGGCGGTGGTGGACGCGGCATGAAGGTTGTGCGCTCCCACGGGGAAATGGAAAAAGCAATCGTTGCCGCGCGCAACGAAGCCAGAACCGCATTTGGCGACGAAACAGTTTATATTGAAAAATATTTAGAAGGCCCACGCCACATTGAGTTTCAGGTTTTGGGTGACCAACACGGCAACGCCATTCATTTGGGCGAGCGCGATTGTTCGCTACAACGTCGCCACCAAAAAATATTAGAAGAAGCCCCAGCGCC
>DAOWAS010000103.1 GCA_030634465.1 Alphaproteobacteria bacterium
AAGAAGACTTTGTGCGTATTTTAACCGAGCCTGAGTTTAGCTTGATAAAACAATATACCGCCCTTTTAAAAACCGAAGATGTAACTTTGGATTTTACCGGCGAGGGAATTAAAGCGCTTGCCAAAATTTCAGCAGAAGTAAACGCAAATGTGGAAAACATTGGTGCCAGACGTTTGCACACTATTTTAGAGCGGGTGGTTGAAGAAATAAGCTTTACCGCAGGTGATACCCCTGAGCAAACCGTGGTTATTGATGAAAGCTATGTAATGGATAGGGTTGGTGAACTGACCAAAAATGCTGACCTGTCGAAATTTATTTTATAGGTTTTTCTTTATAGGTTTTTCAAAAGCAATTTTAAGCATATCACTAATTTGTTTTTCGCTTAGTTTGCCTACGTCGTGGGAAATTATATTTGCCAGTTTTGTGGCGTTTGCCGATAAGTTTGAAGTATCTATAACCACTCGCGGGTGGGACACTTTAGCCAAAGCTTGCAGCTCTTCGGCATCGTCCCAAATAATATCAAAATAAGCAATTATGCCCTGAACCAACCCCCATGACGGTGCGCCCTTTTTGCCATGTTCAAGCGCTGATAAATAAGCGGGTGAAATGTTCAGTGCTTTTGCCATTGCCGCCTGTGAAACACCCTTGGCCGCCCGCAATGCTCTGATTTTTTCACCAAATGGTGTCATGGTTATTCTTTCTGTTTTGAACGCAAGCGAACATAAACCGCACCATCGCCACCGTGGTGTTTAGAGGCTGTTTTATAAGAAGACACATATTTGTTCAAATCATCCCCACGCAACCAGCTAGGGATTGCTTTTTTTAAAACCCCTTCCTCGTGGTTAAAGTCAGCAAAGCGTTTTTGTGAAATAGGTGTGTCGCTTGAAAAGCTTCGCCCGCCCTTGCCAGTAATAACAAGCACAAGCTTGTCGCCACGACCGTAGGCAAAAGTAATGTGGTCAAACAACATTCTATACGCCTGCTCACGGTTTGCCCCATGCAGGTCTATAGTACTATCAATATTAACAGTGCCGCGGGCAATGCGCCTTGCTTCGCGGCGGTGAATTTTCTCAGGCTCCAGATTATCCCCACCCTCAACACCACCAAAAATAATTCTTTCGTCCAGAAGCTTAGGCTTAGTGTTCCCGCCTTGGTATCTGATATTTGGTCTGGTGTTTTTTGGTACCTCAACCTTTGGCCTGTTGCCTAGCGGAGTTACGCTCTTTGTAACCTCATGCCACAGATTGTCATCATCTGTATCATCTGCCACTGGCCATGCCTTCGCTTATGCTGCTAGCCAAACCATTTGGTAAAAAAATTGTAAAACCAGACTGGTTTTTCATATGACCTGCAATGGTTTCGGCATCAGCACCCACACCCCAAAACACATCGCCGCGCAAACCGCCCCTTATTGCCCCGCCAGTGTCCTGCGCCACAAGCAAACGGTTGAAAACAACAGGATCACCATTTGGATCTTGGGCTGATGGTCGTGTGCCCTCCAACCAAATGGGTGCGCCTAACGGTACCTGCGTGCGGTCAACCGCCAATGAACGCCCCGGAGTTAGCTCTACCCCTTGCGAACCAACAGGGCTGTCGCCATCTAACAATCTAAAAAATATATAGGAGGCATTTTTGCGCATTAATTCTTTACCCGCCTCGGGGTTAGCTTCAATCCATTGCCTGATTTTTTGCATGGACATTTCGCTACGTGAAACAAAGCCCTGCTGAATTAAACTGGCGCCAATGGCGGTATATGGATGACCGTTTGGCCCCGCATAACCAACCTTTTGCATTGTGCCATCTTCTAAAACCACACGGCCTGAACCTTGAATGTGAAGGAAAAATGCATCCACTGGTTTTTTAAGCCACATCAATTCCAAGTCACGCCCCAGTAAAGCGCCATCTTCAATTTCACGCCTGCTTTCAAACGGTTGCAAGCGTCCATTAATAACACGCCCGGCAACACGGCGACCACGCAAATCGTCCCTGAAAAGCCCAAGGTTAACCGTAACCAGTTCTGGTGGTAGCAAATAAAGCGGAACGGAATATTCTTCGCTTTGGCTTAAACTACCTTCCATAAGCGGTTCGTAATACCCTGTTAGCAAGCCCCTTGTTTTGCCATTATAGGAAAGTGAAAATGCGGTAAAATTTTCTTCGAAAAACTGTCTTGCCGCACTGTGGTCTTCAGCCAAAGTGTCTTTTGCTTTTATACAAGCATCAACCCAGTGGTTAACGGTACCACCAACAACCACAGGTTCGTTTGGCGTGCCAGACGGCAAGTTTAAAAACAAGCCACAGCTATTGCGAAATGAAAGAAGGGCGTTTCCTTGGTTGTCGTCCTGCCAGCCATCAAGCTCGGCAAAGCTAATTGGTGTCAGGGTTATGTCTTTATCAACACCCACAGGCACTAAAAAAAGCGCTAACCAACCCATGAGGCCAAAAAATAAAACTAAAGCAATGCGTCCAAGAAGCACCATAACCCCGCCCCTAGCCCGCACGCGTTGCGGTCAAAAGCCAATTAGGGTCATTACTGCCAAGTTCACGGGTAAATGTCCAAATGTCAGTAACCTCAATAGCATCTGTCTCATCGCCAGAAACCACATCGCCCGCCTCATCGCGGGTTATAGAAACAATGTCGCTTACAAATTTAACCGTAAGGCTTGCCACCCTGTTATCAACCTCAACCTCCAACAAAACTTCGTCAGACATTTCTATAAGGCGGTTATCCAAAGTTAGGCCATCTTGTTCCCGGCCCGTTACAGCGCCGTTAAACTGGGTGTAGACATCTTTGCTTAAAAAACCCTCAACCTTAGACATGCGCCCATCCCAGAACGCCTGCAATATCATGGGATATGCTTTAGATGCGCCCTCTATAAACTGCTCAATGCTAAAACTTGGCTCTAATGCTAAAATAGTATCCAGATGATCTTGAGACTGTTTTGATAATTTATCCAGAGATACAGGGTCGGGGCTAGATACAAAAACTTCATTGTCCTGATTATCGTCAGGAACCAACTTCAAATGAGAGCTTTCTTTAAGTTTTTTCTTGCCAGTTTCTTCTGGGTCTTTTTCATGACCAGTTTTGTTACCCAAAACACTTCTTAGACGCAAGGCGATAAAACCCGCGATCATGGCCAAAAGAATGATGTCTAAAATTGCAATACCGTTATCCATTTTACCGTTTGCCCTTAAATTTGTCGTATTTACCCTTGATATTTTTCGTCAACAGGCCCATTTCTAAGCCATAATAACTTTAGCGGGGCTTTAGCCTGATTTATATAACTATATAAACAAGGGTAATAAATATAACTTTTCTAAGGAAAGAACAAGGATGCCTATCGTAATTCTTCTGCTTCTTATTGGCCTACCACTGGTTGAAATATCTATTTTTGCCGAAGTTGGCGCCCAAATTGGTGGACCAATGACCGCTTTGCTTACGCTTTTAACCGCAGTTATTGGGGTTTATATCGTGCGCCTACAAGGCTTGGTTGTAATGTCCAGAGCTAGAGAAAACATGATAAAGGGTGAGCCGTTGGTAGCAGAGGCCATTCACGGTATGTTTTTATTCTTAGCTGGGTTGTTGCTTGTTATTCCCGGGTTTTTAACCGATGGCTTGGGAGCATTACTATTATTACCACCCATACGCACCCTTTTAGGACGTTTCGGTATGGCTGGTGTAGTTCTTGGCAACCCGAAGCCCACCCCGCAATATGACAATCAGGGTAATGTTATAATTGAGGGGCAGTACCGTATTTGTGACGAAGATAAAGACAAAGACGAAGATTGAACCCATTGATTTAGCAACAAACCCAACAACTTGCGCTTGTGATTTTAGCAAAGACATGTTAGCCACGGTGCAAATTTTTAAAAGATACTTACGTTTTGTAAATATTATTTAGCAGAGAGAAAAAAAATGGCTGAAACCGAAAATGATAAAGCCGCAGCGGCAACCGCCCCAGCGCAAAATGAAAACGCCCCTCAAGTTGGTGTTATTTCTCAATATACAAAAGACCTTTCATTTGAAAACCCAAATGCACCACATAGCTTTCAAACTATGGCTGAAAGCAAGCCTAGTATTGATGTAAATATTGGTGTTGCTACTAACAAGCTTAACGAAGAAAGCCATGAAGTAGAGTTAAAGGTTAACGTTCAAGCCAAAAATGGCGACAGCAATACATTCGTAATTGAATTGGTTTATGCTGGCGTATTTGGTCTTAAAAACGTTCCTGAAGAGCAAGTTCAACCATTTTTGCTTATTCAAGCACCAACACTTTTATTCCCATTTGCACGCCGCGTAATTGCTGATGCATCACGGGATGGCGGCTTTCCTCCGCTATTGTTGGAGCCAATTGATTTTGGTGCTCTTTACCAACACACATTGGCACAAGCACAACAAGAAGCTGAGGCAAAAGGCGACGCTTCTTAAGCATTGCTAAGCGCTATTTAAAAAATACTGTTTAAAAATTTATGTGGTCAACTATCGAAGCCAAATTGGGTTTTTGAGGTTGGCCACAAACTTTTTGTGGTTCTCTGCCTCTTCCTCTGTTGGTGGAAAAGACCGCTTTTCTCTAGCTGTTGTTGCCTTTGCCACAACCTCTGTGGTTTTTTCAACATCCAGATCCATACCCGACTGGCGACCACCTTTTAATTCTAAATACACTTCTGCCAGAATTTGCGAATCCAACAGCGCGCCGTGCAAATCGCGGCTAAAACTATCAATAGCAAATCTTTTGCAAAGCGCGTCCAAGCTATTTTGCGCACCAGGAAACTTCATTCTTGCCATTTGCAATGTGTCTATCATGCGAGAAAGCGGCAGGGGCAAATGATTGGCGTTTTGTAATTCCCAATTAGTAAACCTGAAGTCAAACTCGGCATTATGCGCCACTAGCTTGCTGTCATCAATAAACGCTAAAAAGTCATCGGCAATAACTGAAAATGTTGGAAAGTCTGAAAGAAACTTCCATGTCAGCCCATGAATTTTTGTAGCAGAAGCTGGAACTTCGCGCTCGGGATTAACATAGGTTTGAAAGGTGCTTCCTGTTGGAATGCCATTAATAAGCTCAACACAACCTATTTCAACAATTCTGTCGCCTTGGGTAGGGTCAAAGCCTGTAGTTTCGGTATCAAACACAATTTCACGCATGGGGCTGTCTTTCTAAATTTACGTCGTAAGCTGCTTTATAAGGCTTTCTATCTCTTTTTGCATGGGCTCGATACCATTTTCGCTACTTATTACAAAACTGGCACGTTTTTGTTTTTCAGCATCATCCATTTGCATAGCTAAAATTGCCGCAAATTTTTCTTTTGTCATGCCGCCGCGTTCCAACACCCTTTGTTGTTGGGTTTGTTTAGATGCAGATATGACCAAGGTTTTATCCAAACGTTGCTCAGCCCCTGTTTCAAAAAGAAGCGGTATGTCAAAGGCCACCAATGGGGCTTTCTTGTTTTTATATTTAGCTAAAAACTTTTCTTGAGCCTCTCTAACGTGGGGGTGAACCAGCGCCTCTAATTGTTTTGTTTTCTCAGCCGAATTAAAAACAATTGCTCCAAGTTTAGCCCGATTAATTTCGTTGTTTTCGGTAGCATCAGGAAAGTTTATTTTTATGTCTTGTTTTAGTTTTTCATCACTAACAAACAATTCGTGCACACAGGCATCGCTGTCAAAAACAGGCACGCCAAGTTTTGCAAAGCTTTTTGCCGCCTCGCTTTTACCCATGCCGATAGAACCTGTTATGCCCAAGGTTATCATTCTATTTAATCTTTCTCACCCAAGTGGTTCAGTATAGCCACGGCGGTTTCCTCAATTGACCTGCGGGTTACATCAATAACCATCAAGCCCCGCTTAGTGCAATAGCGCCTGCACGCCACCACCTCTTCGTTAATAAGGTCTGGGCTTACGTAATCTCTGTTTGTCTCATCCCTTATTGAACGTAAACGATTGGTTCTAATTTGCACCAAGCGATCGGGGCTGGCGGTTAGACCAACAACAAGCGGACCCTCTATGTTATCCAACTGTTCGGGCATGGGGCAATTTGCAACAAAGGGTACATTTGCGGTTTTATAACCCCTGTTAGCTAAATAAATACTTGTTGGTGTTTTTGATGATCTGGAGACACCAACCAATATAATATCTGCATCTATCAATCCTTCAACATGCTGACCATCATCATGAGCCATGGTATATTGCAGCGCTTCAATACGTTTAAAATATTCACTATCAAGGGCGTATTGTTGCCCTGGCAGCGCCTTTGCCTTCATATGGAAAAAAGAACCAAAGGCATTTATAACCGGCTCTAATAACGAAACCGTGGGCAGACCAGCTTTGGTACAGTGTTTTGTTAGCACTTCTCTAATTTCAGGGTTAACAAGAGTGTACATTACCAGACCGGGGTTTTCTCTTATGTCATCAAGAATATGTTCCATTTGCCGCGGGGTTCTAACCATGGGCCACAAATGTTTTTTTACGTCTATGCCTTCAAACTGAACTAGCGCGGCCTTAGACATGCTTTCCAAGGTTTCTCCAGTTGCGTCTGAAACCAAATGAAGATGATATTTTCGATTTTTATCTGGCAACAAAACCTCTTGATAAATAGTTTCATTTTAACAACATATGTAAAACTCTGTGGAAAACTAGCATATTATTTTAAATGTTAAAACTTATGCAGGTTTTTCGATTTATATAATTTAGTTATTAAACTCTAAAATAATTTATTCACATATATATTTAATGTGGATAAGTTTTTAATATTGAAAATTAGTGTTTGGGTTTCCTGTCAAACTTATCTAAAACTATTTATCTTATCTGTGTAAATAATTGTGGAAAAAAAAGAATTCCACTTATCCACACGACCAACAACAACTACAATCTTATATATATAATAATATATATTATAGTAGCTCTTCAGCTAAGTATTAAAATTCAGGGTTAATTATGAAAAGATTTTTAAGCGCGTTAAATAATAAGCCAACAGATAGACCACCCTTTTGGTATATGCGCCAAGCTGGCAGGTATTTACCAGAATATTTAGCCACAAGAAAAAAACAAGGTGGTTTTCTAGATTTAGTTTATTCGCCTGAAGACGCTATTGAAGTTACCATGCAGCCTATTCGTAGATACCATATGGATGCAGCTATTTTATTCTCTGATATTTTAGTAATTCCTGATGCTTTAGGGCAAAGCGTTTCATTTAACGAAGGCATTGGCCCAGTTTTAGAACCAATTAGAGATTTATATCAATTAAGCATTTTAAACATGGATAATTTGCACCAACACCTAAACCCTGTTTATGAAACCCTTAAGGGATTAAAAAAACAATTGCCTGATGATGTGGCACTTATTGGCTTTGCTGGTGCGCCGTGGACTGTCGCTACATACATGGTTGGCGGTCGTGGCTCTAAAGACCATGAAGATACAAAAAATTGGGCTTACGGCGATGAAAAAGGATTTCAAAAATTAATAGATATATTGGTAACCTCAACAACAGAATATCTTTTACGCCAAGTTGAAAGCGGTGCTGAGGCATTACAAATTTTTGATACTTGGGCTGGCAGCCTGTCTGAGACCGCATTTATAAAATGGTCGATTGAGCCAACAAAACAAATTGTTGCAAATGTAAAAGCTAAATACCCTGATATTCCAATTATTGGTTTTCCGCGTGGTGCTGGTGTTAGATATATTAACTATATTAAACAAACAGGTGTTGATGCTGTGAGCTTAGATGGTGGTGTGCCAGTAAAATGGGCAGCGGATGCATTGCACCCACTTTGCCCAGTACAGGGAAACCGAGACACAAGAGTGTTAGTTGTTGGTGGTAAAGCAATGCTGGATGAAGCAG
>DAOWAS010000085.1 GCA_030634465.1 Alphaproteobacteria bacterium
TAAGTTATTATGTTTTATAACTAAGCTGTTGGTTGACCTAATGTTGCGCAATATATATAAGCTTTTTTAACAATAACTTTTAAACAAGGGTCGTTCATATGCCTTCACGTACCGGATTTTATCTTTTTGCAGGATTGTTCATTGGAACATTTGCTGGGCATTTAATTTTTAGATCGCCAGCCGTGGGCGCAGTGGTGCTGGGCATTGGCGCATTAGCCGCCGCCATATATATGGACAGGCGCGACGAAAAGAAAAAAGACGCTGAAGACGAAGCAGCCAGTAAGCAAGATAAATAAGCTAAAGCTGGCTAGGCTTGCTCTTCAGAATGTATTTCGGCCCATTCTTTTTTTATAACCTCTGTGGTTTTGCGCGAGTTATCTGGTGTCCAACCAGGGGGTAACAATAAAAACTTTAATTTGTTTTTATAGCTTTTTTCCCGCCAAATATCCCTAAACATTCCAATCCATTCGTGGAAGGCAACCTTAAACGGGTTGTATGTGCCAAGGTTGTTGATGATGCCATATTTGCACGGCTCACTATCACGCTCGCCCACAAATGTGCCAAACATTCTGTCCCAAATTATAAGCGCACCAGCATAGTTGGTGTCTAAATATATGGGGTTGGTCGAATGGTGAACCCTGTGGTGGCTTGGGGTGTTGAAAACCAGCTCGAACATGCCCATTTTGTCGATGCTTTCGGTGTGTATCCAAAATTGGTAAATGAGGTTGATACCAACAATGAAAAACACCATTTCAGGCGGAAAACCAATGAAAAATAGTGGCAAGCGAAACAGGAATGAAAGCGACAAAGGCCCTGTCCATGTTTGGCGCAGTGCTGTGGACAGGTTGTAGTGTTGTGACGAGTGGTGAATGATGTGACTGGCCCACAACCAGCGCACCCTGTGGCTGGCGCGGTGAAAAACATAATATAACAAGTCGTCCAGAATGAAGCACAATATAAACGCCCATATGGCAAATGGAATTTCAATAACGCGGAACTGATAAGCCCAGTTAGCAAGTGCAACGATGAAAAATGCAAACATGGCACCAGATACCACACTGCCAGTTCCCATTAACATGCTGGTTACGGTGTCTTTTGGCTCGTAACGCACGGTTTTGTGGTGGCGGGCAAAAAACATTTCCATAATGATAAGAATAACAAAAATAGGGGTGGCTATTTGGGTTGGATCAGGTAGTTGCATTTGCCAACTCCTTATTATTTGTTTTTAAGGCTGGAAATGAAATATTTTGTTCCAACAACCAATAGTAAAGCGTGTCGGTGTCGTTAAACTGAATTTTGGTTGGGGGCAGGGTCATGTCTTTCGGGCTTAAGGTTAGGCAATATTTATTGCCGCTTGCAGTTATGTTATTGGCGCTGCTTGTTAGCAGTGTTGTGGCTAGCTGTCGGTTAACAAAATTATCGCCCAGAGCTTGTGACAGGCCAAAAACATCAGCACGTTCTTTGTCGCTATCAATATATTCAAATAGGGCGGTGGTGCTGTCCAAAAAAAGTAACTGCCCAAGCTTAAGGTTTTTATTGTCGGGAAAGTCTTTTTTTATAACCTCTGTCGCCATTTTTTCGTCTTTAAAACGGGCGGTGATATAAACACCCAGTTTTTTATTAAGATAAAAAAGAAACAAAACGGCGACCAGTGAAGAAATTATTTGTACGTATGTGTCCATGGTTACAAATCCTATAGCCTGAGCCTAACTGCGCTAGAACAAAGCCTATAATGTTATAATCCTGAGGGCAACTGTAACGTGTAGATAGCCAAATAGGTAAATTCCTATTTGTCATAAGGTGCGGCTAAACCACACAACACGTCCTAAAATATTTATGGTGTCTATGGCGCAATCTACCCATGTTTCATAAAGAGGATTATCGCTTTTAATGGTTAGCTTGCCCGTTGCGGGGTTTAGCGACAGCCGCTTAACATGCAGGGTTTCGTCAATTCGTAAAACAAAAATGCCTTCTTTGGTGGCATCGGTGTTGTTGGTGTCTACCAATATATCGTCGCCAGCAAACAATGTTGGTTCCATGCTGTCGCCAGATACGGTGATGACCGTAAGGCTATCACCCTTGGGGCTATGAAACTGGCGAACTGTGCTGGCGCGAAAGGGGACAAATTTTTGCGGCCAGTCGTCTTCGACAAACGAACCAGAACCTGCGCTTGCCTTAACGTCATATGAGGCAACAAAAACAACGCCTTCGTCATATGCTTCGGCGAAGCCACGGTTGGGTCTTTTTTTATAATCAGGCATGTTGCCGCCCAGTTCCCATTCGGCCACATCAAACATTTGTGCCAGTTGTTTGCGGTCGTTTTCGCGCAAGCGGCTAGGCACCCCTCGGTTTATAAACTGTTGGATATAGGCGTGGTTGCGCCCAATAGCCTGAGAAACCGAGGTGTAATCGTGGGTTGGGTGCTGGCGAATCAGTTCCTTTAATTTTTCTCTTACCATCTGATTGCTAAATTTTTTTGGATCAACGGTCATGTCACAAATCCTTTGATTGCTGTGGGCTTATCATAGCAATAGGAATTTAATTTGACAATAGGTTTTTTCCTATTTAGATAATTAAGGCATAAATACTAGTTGTTTTTTAATTGTTGAAAATTTGTATTGAAAAGTTTTGTTGGTTTAGCAGTTTTAACGCCATAAAAATAACCACAATTGACATTTTATAATATTTAATGTACCTATTTGGTTATTCTATCTTTGTCTTATGGGTGAAATTAATAAAGCTAAACATCCGTAATTGTTAATTGTAATACATGTGAAGGAATAAGAAATGCCGAATAACGCCGCCTTAAATCTACAAAGACAAGTTTTAAAACAATTGGAAAGCAATATAAGCTTACAGTCCGAAATGGGCGGCAACTTTAAGGTGTTTGACCAAGCACAACAAACTGAGATAATTCCAAGAATTGTTTTTGGTGATACCAAGTCATTTGCATGGCATAGCGCAACCTTTGACGGTCAAGAGCATGAATTACATGTAATTGTATGGAGCAAAGCAGGCGGTAGTGATAAGGCCAAGTCTATTGCTTCGGCGGTGATGGCGGTTTTGCATAATGCTGATTTTCCCATAACAGGACATGCACTGGTGGATATGCAGTTTGAAAAATCTGAAACCAGATATAAAGAGGATATTGAAGGCTATCAGACCATAATTTACTTCAAGGCTTTAACTGTAGCTGATTAAAAAAAAGGCTCTGATTAATATTAATCAGAGCCTTTTGATAATGTTTTATTTTCTAGTTTTTGTTTTTGGGAAAGCTACTGAAAGGAAAGGGCATTACATCTGTTTTATAAGCCAGGAATGAAATGGTTTCGCTTAAATAACCTTCTAATTTTTTTACTAGTGACTGAACTTCTTTGTTTGGCTTGTCTTCCATAAAGACAACAACAAATTGCATGGCAGACAGCACAACAATTGCAAACAAGGCAAAGTTTGCGATAAATGCAAATGCGGTCATTGCCATTAAACGCCAAATTTTGTCGGCTACATTACCAGTTTGTTCCAGTTTGGCGTTGCCCAAGCCTTCATCAATGCCGTGGTGGCTGGATTGTGTATTTTCTTTTGTGCTCATGGGGGTGTCCTTTTTTGTTTTATCTTCGCTGTTTTTAGTGGTTTTCCCAACAGGTGCTTTTTTTACTGGAGCTTTTTTTGTGGCTGGTTTCTTGGCTGTTGGTTTTTTTGCTACTTTTTTTACAGTTTTTTTAACGGCCGTTTTTTTGCCAGTTACAGCTTTTTTTGCTTTTGTGGTTTTGGTTTTTTTCTCTGGTTCTAAAGCCATTATAATTTCCAATATTTTGCAAAAAAGTTACATCTGGGTAAGGGCTGTGTGGTCATAAACAAGTGTACGTAGCTTACAATACTTTATTTGGGTTATAATTATGGCAGATCAAGGGCATTGGTCAAATAATGTTCAACACGCTTGTAGGTTCTTTTTTATTAAAACCTCGGCATCATCGGCTGTAAGTGGCCGTGAAAGTAAATAACCCTGTCCTAATTGACAGCCCAAAAGTTTTAGAACGTCAACATGCTCTGGTTTTTCAATGCCTTCTGCCACCATTACCAAACCCAGTGTGTTACTAAGTTGGGTGATAATTTCAACAATTTTATAGTTGCTTTCATTACACTCAATATCGGTTACAAACGAACGGTCAATTTTAATTACATCCAGTGGGAAGTTTTGCAACGAGCCAAGTGAAGAGTAGCCTGTACCAAAGTCATCCAAGGCCAAGCCAACGTCGAGCAATTTTATTTCTTCCAAATAGCCCACAGCTTCAACTGGGTTTTCCATAATAACAGTTTCGGTTAACTCTAAGCGTAGGGCGCTGCCTGGCAGAGCAGACATTTTTAACGAATTAGCGGTATCGTCCGCCACATTGGTTTTTCTAAACTGGGCGTTAGATACGTTAACCGTAACCCCCAGATTTTCAGCGCCAGGAATAGTGTCCCGCCAATGTTTTAATTGCATACAGGCGGTGTCTAAGGCCCAGCGACCAAGATCAACAATAATCTCTGTTTCCTCAGCAATAGGAATAAACTCATCAGGCGGAACCAAGCCGCGTTCGGGGTGGTTCCAACGACAAAGAGCCTCAAAAGCCACTAGCTTTTCAGTTTGCAGGTCTAAAATGGGTTGGTAATATAAAAGCAATTGCTTGTTATCAACCGCTTTTCTAAGCTCTATTTCAAGCAAAAACTGTGAACGAGCCTTTTCATGGCTGGCTCTTTGATAAACCTCAGATCTGGACTTGCCGCTTTGTTTGGCTCTGTGCATGGCAAAGTCGG
The DNA here is from genome assembly GCA_030634465.1 of Alphaproteobacteria bacterium. Classification (GTDB taxonomy): domain Bacteria; phylum Pseudomonadota; class Alphaproteobacteria; order Sphingomonadales; family SMXR01; genus DAOWAS01. The sequence continues at coordinate 4,798 of DAOWAS010000085.1, forward strand.
CATCTCGTGCCAGTTCTTCAGGGTAGGGCAGGCTAGAAAGGGTTGAGGCAATGCCAATACTAACCGTGGCATAGAACTCAGACTTGCCCAATTGGAACGGATCTAAAAGCGACTGGTGAATTTTGTCCGAAATAGCAATGGCATCATCTATATTTTTAACCGCCGTCAGCAGAAAGGCAAACTCATCACTATTTAGCCTAGCCAGAATAATTTTATCATCCACCGCGCGCTTAAGCCGTGCCGCAAATGCAATTAGAAATTCGTCACCAGCCATATGACCCAGAGTTTCGTTAATAAGCTTGAAACGGTCAACATCCATAACCATTACGGCGCAGTGGTTGTCTGAGCCTTCATTAATATTATTAATGGCATCTTCAACGTGTTCTTGGAACAATATGCGGTTTGGCAATTCGGTTAAGCCGTCATGCAACGCATTGTGAAGCAGATTTTTTTCAGCTCTTTTTTCAGAAGTATGATCGTCGATAGTGCCTAAAATTTGATAAATGTTGCCGTCTTTGTCTTTGCGCGCAATCATGTTGCACATAAATGTTTGCCCTTGCGGTGAGAATTTGTTTTCCCATTCAAAGGTTATTTTATCTGTTGTTGTGTTTAAAAGTGCGCATTTTTCAAGAAAAATAGCTGATATGGGCAGGTTTTCAATTGCACTTAATGGCGTGCCAACAATGTCTTCTTTTTTAATGTTGAAGGTTGTGTTGAAAAAATCATTGCTCAGCTCAACCTTGCAACCATGTGAGCATGGCTGCATTACAATAATGCCTAGCTGTAGATTATCTATAATCCAAGCAGACGCATCCCCACCGCTTAAAGCTTTGTCGGTAGCTTTTGCGATATAGTCTGTGTCTGAATTATCATGTAGCATTTTTGATTAGACCCTGATGATATACTTTTTACTTACGGTATAGGCTGCAATTATTTAAAATATAAGCACAGAATTACCGACCCTATCCACCTATTAAAAAAATAGGTAGTTAGGGAGTATTCACTCTTGTGGTAAACATTTGGTAAATTCTTTTTTCACAACTCAAATACAAAATACAAACCTTGTTAAAATTTACGAACAACCAGTGGTTCCACCGCAGGTGTCACATTTTAAACATGTGCCATTTCTAACTAAAGTAAAGTTGCCACATTCGCCGCAAGCATCGCCTTCATAGCCTTGCATTTTGGCTTGTTGTCTGCGGTTTTCTTTACTTTGGCCATTTACCTTGCGCCCTTTGCCGGTGTTTTCTATGGTTATGCCACTATCTGTTTGTGCAATTGGGCTGGCCTCATCTGTGCCAGTGGCTTTCATGGTAATATTATCTTCACATTTATCATTGTTTTTCAAAACATAAAGATTGTTTCTTATGTAACCAGTGCTGGCTAGTTGCAACGCCTCTACTGTTGAGGCATTTTCATTCATACCATTACCAATGCTGTCTGGGTGCAGGTCAGATGGTACAATGTGCGCCAAATCGTTGCGACCAAGATATGAAATAGCCAATTCACGGAAAATATAATCAAGAACCGATGTGGACATTTTAATAGCTTCATTGCCCTCAACCTGACCATTTGGCTCAAAGCGGGTGAAGGTGTAAGCGTCAACAAACTCTTCCAGTGGCACGCCGTATTGTAGGCCAATGGAAATTGCGATGGCAAAATTGTTCATCAATGACCTGAACGCGGCACCTTCTTTGTGCATATCGATAAATACTTCGCCAATTGTACCGTCGTCATACTCGCCAGTACGCAGATACACTTTGTGTCCACCAACGGCGGCTTTTTGGGTGTAACCTTTGCGGCGAGCTGGCAGTTTATTACGATTAGCAGGGCCACTTACCACACGTTCAACAATACGCTCGGCAATAACTTTGGTACGCTCATCGGTTGGCATTTCAGCCATTTCGTCAATGTCATCATCGTCCAGCAATTGGCTGTTAAGCGGTTGTGAAAGTTTTGATCCATCACGGTAAAGCGCGTTGGCTTTTAATGCCAGTTTCCATGAAAGTTCATAAGCTGACTTAGCCTCAACCACTGATGCGCCCGCAGGCATGTTGATGGTTTTTGAAATAGCACCAGAAATAAATGGCTGTGCCGCCGCCAACATTAAAATGTGGCTTTCAACAGATAAGAAACGCTTGCCAATTTTACCACAAGGGTTGGCACAATCGAATATTTCTAAGTGCTCGTCTTTCATGTGTGGTGCGCCTTCCAGTGTCATGGCACCGCAACAATAAAGATTGGCATCTTCTATTTCTGCTTTGCTAAAACCAATGGCAGACAACAGGTCAAACGATATATTGTTTAACTGCTCGTCGGTAATGCCAAGCACGTCTTTGCAAAACGCATCGCCAAGGGTCCAGCGATTGAAAATGAAACGAATATCAAAAGCACTTTCCAAACTAGCTTCAACCATATCAATTTCAGTGTCGGTGAAGCCTTTGCTTCTTAGGGCATTGTGGCTAATACCCTTGCCACCCATTAAGGTGCCTTGACCCACGGCATAGTTGGAAATTTCCTGAACTTGAATGTCGGAGTAACCAAGGTTTGAAAGAGCCAAAGGAACCATGCGGTTGATAATTTTAAAGTAACCACCGCCCGCCAGTTTTTTAAACTTAACCAAGGCAAAGTCAGGCTCAATTCCTGTGGTGTCACAGTCCATTACCAGACCAATTGTACCTGTGGGCGCAATAACACTCGATTGGGCGTTTCTAAAGCCATGCTTTTCACCAAGCTCCAACACATCGTCCCATGCCTTTGCCGCCGCTTTTGTCAGGTTTTTGTCCTGACAATTGGCAATATCCAGTGGCACTGGATTGGTGTGCAAGTTTTCATAACCAGCGCTTAAGCCATTTGCGGCTCTGTGGTGGTTACGCATAACGCGCATCATGTGTTTTTCATTTTTCTTATAACCGGGGAACGCACCCAGCTCGCCAGCCATTTCAGCCGATGTTTTATATGAAACACCAGTCATAATGGCGGTAATGGCGGCGCAAAGAGCGCGACCTTCGACGCTGTCATATGACAGGCCAGATGCCATTAACAAACCACCAATGTTGGCATAACCCAAACCAATGGTGCGGTATCTGTATGAAAGTCGGGCAATTTCAGGTGATGGAAATTGTGCCATCAATACTGATATTTCCAAAGTAATAGTCCAGATGCGAACCGCATGTTCAAAGTTTTCATTGTTGAACGAGCCATCTTCATTGCGGAAGGTCATAAGGTTAAGAGATGCCAAGTTGCAAGCGGTGTCATCTAAAAACATATATTCCGAACACGGGTTTGAACCACGAATAGGGCCACTTTCAGGGCAGGTGTGCCAGTCGTTAATGGTGGTGTCGAACTGCAAACCAGGGTCAGCACACGACCATGCGGCATAACCAATTTTTTCCCACAACTCGGCGGCTTCAATGGTTTTTACCACTTCACCAGAACGACGGCCTTTTAACTGCCAGTCTTTGCCATCTTGCACAGCGCGCATAAATTCGTCAGAAACCCGAACAGTGTTGTTAGAGTTTTGCCCCGATGCGGTTTGATACGCCTCACTATCCCAATCGGTGTCGTATGCTGGAAATTCAATTTCAGTATAGCCCTGCTTGGCAAACTGAATAACACGCTGAACATAGTTTTCAGGAACCGCACATTCTCTAGCCGCAATAATTGCAGACTTCAGCGCAGGGTTCTTCTTAGGCTCGAAATTATCGCCTTCTTCGCCGCCAACATCAGCGCAACACGCTTCCATAATGCGGGTCAGGGTTTTCTTGGTGGTAATAGAGCCAGCAACCAGTGCCGCCACTTTTTGCTCTTCAACTACTTTCCAGTTGATAAATTCTTCAACATCAGGGTGGTCAATATCAACAATAACCATTTTTGCGGCACGACGTGTGGTACCGCCAGACTTTATTGCCCCTGCGGCACGGTCGCCAATGCGTAAAAAGCTCATTAGGCCAGATGATTGTCCGCCGCCTGATAGTGGCTCGCTTGAGCCACGAATGTTTGAAAAGTTACTGCCAGTGCCTGAGCCATATTTAAACAAGCGGGCTTCACGCACCCAAAGGTCCATAATGCCGCCATCGTTTACCAGATCGTCAGAAACACTTTGAATAAAACAGGCGTGTGGTTGTGGGTGCTCGTAAGCACTTTTCGACTTTATCAATTTGCCAGTTTCAAAATCTACATAGTGGTGACCTTGGGCAGGGCCATCAATGCCATATGCCCAGTTTAGACCAGTGTTAAACCATTGTGGCGAGTTTGGTGCTGCCATTTGCAACGCCAACATGCTTGCCATTTCTTCATAGTAAGCTCTGGCATCTTCTTCGCGGTCAAAATAACCACCTTTCCAACCCCAATATGTCCATGTGCCTGCCAAACGGTGGAAAACCTGCTTGGCACTATTTTCAGGGCCGTAGCGTTTGTCTTCATCTAGCTTTGCCATGGCTTCTTCGTCTGGCACCTGTTTCCACAGCCAGTTTGGAACATTGTCTTCTTTTACGGCTTTGGTAATGGCAGGAACGCCAGCTTTACGGAAATATTTTTGCGCAATAATGTCGGTGGCAACCTGTGACCACGCTTCTGGCACTTCAACATTGTGCATGCTGAACACAATACTGCCATCA
>DAOWAS010000134.1 GCA_030634465.1 Alphaproteobacteria bacterium
AAATAGACACCCGCTTGGAGGGCGATAAACTAAGCCAGCTATGCGCAGATATTCATAGCATTCTGGAGGATGTTCGCCTAGCCGTAGACGACTGGCCTTTGATGGTAGAGCGCGCCAAAGATACGGTTAAGGTTTTAGGTCAGCACAAGTCATTAAAAGACACTGGTGGTGCCGAAGAGACCCAGAAATTTATATCTTGGCTTATGGAGGATAATTTCACATTTCTGGGCTATAGAGAATATCGCTTCAAGGGCGACCCCAAAACTGCAGATTTTAAACCAACCCGTGGCTCTGGCCTTGGTTTGTTGCGCAATTCATCACGCCACATTTTGCGTGGGGCAAAGGGTTTCACGGCAATTTCCCCTGAAATTAGAGAGTTTCTGTCGCTTCCAGACCCTATAATTATTACTAAAGCCAATGTAAAAACTCAGGTTCACCGCCCTGTCCATCTCGACTATATCGGTGTTAAAATGTTTGACAGCAAAGGCCACGTGATAGGCGAGCGCCGCTTTGTTGGCTTGTTCACATCTGTATCCTACTCCAGACGCTCTGAGGACATACCGCTAGTTCGCCGCAAGCTTACAAATGTGCAAGAGCGCTCAAATTTGGAAAAACATAGCCACGCAGGCAAGGCTTTGGCACACATTCTGGAAACATTCCCAAGGGATGAATTGTTCCAAATTGGCGAAAACAAATTGCTGGAAATGAGTATGGGCATTCAGCAGTTGATGGAGCGCCCACGAGCGCGGGTGTTTATCAGACGAGACAAGTTCGAACGTTTTGTCTCCGCCCTTGTTTATGTGCCGCGTGAAAATTACAACTCAACCCTCAGAAACGATATTGGTCGCATTATTGCCGATGCCCACAATGGCGAAATATCAGTTTATTACGCTCAGTTAAGCGATGTTAGCTTAGCCCGTTGGCATTTTATTATTCGTACCCAGCCGGGTAATGTTCCGCACCCTGATATGAATGAAATTAACATCAAGGTTGAAGCCGCCGCCAAGCACTGGTCGCAACATTTAAAAGAAAAACTTATGCGCCGCCTTGGTCACATTGAAGGCGCGCGCCTTGGGGCAAAATATGAAAATGTTTTCCCTATGACTTACCGCGAGGCCTTCTGGCCACACAGAGCGTTAAGCGATGTTATTCGTCTGGAAGAAATAAAAACCAAAGACGACATTGTTTTTGAGGTTTACCGTCTTTTGGCTGATAACAACAATGTGGTTCGTTTGAAAATTATCCATGCTTCAAAAATGGTGTCTTTGTCTGATTGCTTGCCAATTTTGGAAAACCTTGGCTTAAGGGTTGTGGCTGAACACGCATATTCTATTCGTAATGATTTTGGCGGCTGTATCCATGACTTTTATATGGAAGGTGTCGTGGGCGCAGAAATAAATATTGAGGCCATAAAAACACCTGTAGAAGAAATTCTAGGTCAGGTTTGGGCTGAAAAAATTGAAGGCGATGGTCTAAACGCTCTTACGATTGATGCGGGCTTGCGCGGCGAGCAAATTGTGGTTTTGCGGGCATATGTAAAATATCTTCGTCAAATTGGCCTGCCCTTTAGCCAACACTATGTTTTGTCATGCATGGTTAATAATTCTGATGTTTCTTTAAGGTTGGTACAGTTGTTTGAGGTGCTGTTTGACCCTGCTGGTGGTGGCAAAAAATCTCGCCTAGCAAATGCCAAAAAACTATCTGTTGAAATAAGACAAATTTTAGAAAACGTAACTAGCTTGGATGAAGACAGAATTTTAAGAAGCTTTTTAAACGTTATTTTAGCAACCGTTCGCACCAATTATTATCAGCCAAGCTATGTTTGTGGTGATGCGCCAGGTGGTCATGTACCGGGCTTGGCTTTGAAAATACGTTCACGCAATGTGGAAATGGCGCCAGAGCCAAAACCATTTGCTGAAATTTTTGTATATTCGCCGCGATACGAAGGTGTGCATTTGCGTGGTGGTGCTGTGGCACGGGGTGGTTTGCGCTGGTCAGACAGGCCAGAAGATTTCAGAACTGAAATTTTAGGTTTGGCAAAAGCGCAAATGGTTAAAAACTCGGTTATTGTGCCAGTTGGTGCCAAGGGTGGTTTTGTTCCTAAACATCTAGATGCCTCAATGGACAGGCAAGCATTTATGGACGAGGGCACGGCGTGTTATAAATCGTTTATTTCTAGCTTGTTAAGCGTGACCGATAATTTGAAAAATGGCCGTGTTGTTTCCCCGAAAAAAGTGGTGCGCTGGGACAAGCACGACCCTTATTTGGTTGTGGCGGCAGATAAAGGCACAGCAACATTTTCAGATACCGCAAACAGCATTGCCACCGACTATGGTTTTTGGTTGGGCGATGCCTTTGCCTCAGGCGGCTCTATTGGCTATGACCATAAAAAAATGGGTATTACGGCGCGCGGTGCGTGGGTTTCGGTTGAGCGTTTGTTCCGTGAACTTGGGGTAAATGTTGCCAAAGACCCCATTAGCGTAATTGGCATTGGCGACATGTCGGGCGATGTGTTTGGTAATGGCATGTTATTGTCACGCTCAATACTGTTGAACGTTGCCTTTGATCACAGGCATATCTTTTTTGACCCCAACCCCAACCCTGAAAAAAGCTATATCGAGCGTAAGCGCATGTTTAAATTGCCTCGCTCAAGCTGGATGGATTATTCAGCAAAACTTATATCAGAAGGCGGCGGTATTTTTCCTCGTTCGGCAAAATCAATTCCACTGAATAAAGAGTTCAGAGAGTTTTTAGGTGTTGAGGCCACGTCCATGACACCGAACGAGCTGATAAACCAAATTTTAAAAGCCAAGGCTGATTTATTGTGGATTGGCGGTATTGGTACTTATGTAAAAGCCACCACTGAGCGTAATGTTGAGGTGGGCGACAGGGCAAATGACCCTGTACGTGTTAGTGCAAACGATCTGGGTGTTAAGGTCGTTGGCGAGGGTGGTAATTTGGGCATGACCCAAAAGGCCAGAATTGAATTTGACAGGGTTGGTGGGCGGTTAAACACCGACTTTGTTGATAATTCAGCAGGTGTTGATTGCTCAGACAAAGAAGTGAATATCAAAATTCTTCTAGCTGACGCCATGTCATCAAAAGACCTGACAGAAAAAGAACGGGTAAAATTGCTTTCTCGCATGACAAAAGATGTTGGCCGCATTGTTCTGGAAGACAATTATTTACAAACTCAGGCTATTTCCATTGCGGAAAAACAAGCGGTAAAAGCAAGGGATCAACATGCAGCCCTTATTCGCCTTTTGGAGCGCGAAGGGCGTTTGGACCGTGAAATTGAAGGCCTGCCAAACGATGAGCAGTTTGCAGAAATGGCGGCAAACATGCAGGGTCTGACCAGACCAGAGCTAGCAGTTGTAGTTTCATATGCTAAAATGTCTTTATATGATGTTTTGTTGCAAAGCTCGTTGATGGATAACCCTGTGTTGCAAGCAGAGCTAGAGTGGGGCTTTCCTTCCATTTTACACGGCACTTTTGCCAAGCAGTTAAAACGCCATCAGTTGCGCCATGAAATTATTGCCACAACACTTGCTAACGAAGTTGTTAACCGTGGCGGCATGACCTTTGTTTACGACATTAAAGAAGAAACAGGCTTGGCCGTTGATCAAATTATCGCGGCATTTTTAGTGGTTAGAGACGCCTTTAACCTAAACAGTATTTGGGGTGATATTGATAAGCTAGATTATAAAATATCGCCTGATGTGCAAATGGAAATGCACATAGGGGTTTGTAATTTCTTGCGCGATCAAACCATTTGGTATCTGCATAATAGCCCAAGCCCAATTGATGTATCGGGTTTGGTTAAGCGTTTTGCGGGAGGTATTAAAGCATTGTTTGACAAACCGGAAGCGGTTTTAGGTCCACTATCCTTGGCTGCTTACAAAACCAACAAACATAAATTAAAAGACCGTGGTGTGCCTAAAGCATTGGCCAGAACTATTTCAGGTTTGGAGGTTATGGGTTCGGCTTGTGATATTGTTAATGTTGGCGAAACCCTATCAAGACCAGTGGCAGATGTGGGCACAGCATATTTTGACGTTGGTCACAGAGTTGGTTTCGACTGGCTACGTCAAAGAACAGAAGACCTAGCTAGCGATGATAGATGGGACAATTTGGCCATACATTCAATTTTGGACGAACTTGCAAAAATGCAAAGCTCGCTTACAAAAGAAATACTTACCAAGGCTAATGGTTCAAGCGGAACTGCGGCTGTGGCAAAGTGGATGGGTGCCAATGCGGTTGTGGAAATTAGAGCAGAGCGGTTGTTAAGTGACCTGAAATCTTCAGGCCCCATAACAGTTGCCAAGCTAAGCTTTGCCGCTCGTCATATTCGCAGTATTTTAGGGTATTAATTACCGCTTAGTGGCGGAAGTGGCGCATGCCTGTTAACACCATGGCAAGCCCTGCTTCGTCTGCGGCTTTTATCACTTCGTCATCGCGCATGGAACCGCCGGGTTGAATTACCGCCGTGGCACCAGCTTCGGCGGCGGATAGCAAGCCGTCAGCAAATGGGAAAAATGCGTCAGATGCCACTACAGACCCCTCGGTAAACGAAATCTTTTCACCGGCAATTTCTGCGGCCTCACCACCGCGAACTGCGGCAATGCGCGAACTGT
>DAOWAS010000094.1 GCA_030634465.1 Alphaproteobacteria bacterium
ATAGATGTTGAGGGTGCTGAGGTTTTAAATTATCTGAAAGACGAGAACAAATATTTCGACCAATTTATGGAACCTGTTCAGGGCTTGAAAGAAACCCTGTTTAGCGAGATAAAAGGCCGCATAAAAGATGATGACAGCTCGGTGCCAGTTGAAGAAAAAAACTACACATATTTTTGGCGTTTTGAAAAAGGTGCAGAACACCTGCAATGGTTCAGAACCCCGCTAAAAGGCGGCGACAATGAACTAATTATAGACGAAGCGGCGCGGGCAAAAGACCATGATTATTATAAATGCCGCAGTCACGATATTTCACCAAACGAGAATATTATTCTGTGGTCTGAGGATAAAGATGGGTCTGAACGTTATGAGCTGTTAGTTCGTAATTTGGAAACCAACGAAACCTGCCCAGACAAAATTACCAACACATCGGGTGTGGGAATTTGGGTTAAGGACAACCACAGTTTTTTATATGTAGAGCTAAGCGAAAGCTTAAGGCCATATAAAGTGCGTCTGCACACAATTGGTGACAAACAAGAAAATGACATAACGGTTTATGAAGAAAACGACACTTCGTTTTTTGTAAATATTGCAAAACTAAGAAGCGGTGAACAGATTTTAATAAGCTGTGGCAACCACGTTACGTCAGAGGTGTATTTGCTACCATTTAACAGCCCAACTGACACCCCCATTGTTATATCGCCGCGCCAAGAAAACCACCAATACGACCTTAGCCAAGCAGGAAACTATTATTACATTCGCACCAACGACAAGCACAAAAACTTCCGCATTGTGCGAACAAGCAAGCAAAACCCCAGCCCTGAAAACTGGCAGGAGATTGTGGCACCCAGCGATCAAAAATACATTCGCAACATTTCAGGTTTTAAAAACTTCCTCACCATTGAAGAGCGCATAGATGGTCTGGATCACATTTCAATTTTAGGGCTTGATGGTGACAGCTATTCCATTCCATTTCCTGAAGATGCATACGATGCCAACCTTAGTCACGTGGCAAAATTTGACAGCGACACCATTAGAATTAGCTACCAGTCGATGGTCACACCAAAAACCGTTTATGATTATAATATTTATGACAAAAAACTTATCACCCTAAAGGTGCAGGAAATTCCATCGGGTTATGATGCTAGCCAGTACACATCTGAGCGATTAATGGTTAAGGCGCGTGATGGTGTTTTGGTGCCAGTGTCTGTTGTTTATAAAAAGAATTTTGAAAAAAACGGTCAGGGCAAGCTTCATTTATATGGTTACGGTGCTTATGGCATTGGCATGACGCCATCGTTTTCCACCGCGCGCATCAGCCTTTTAGACCGCGGCTTTGCCTATGCCATTGCCCACATTCGTGGTGGCGATGAAATGGGCTATGCGTGGTATGAAGGTGGCAAGCTGGAAAAGCGTGAAAACACATTTCATGATTTTTTAGATGTGGCGCACTATCTGGCAGATAACGGTTTTTGCAGTGTGGGTAACATTTCCACCTCTGGCGGCAGTGCCGGTGGCTCGTTAATGGGCTATATCGCCAATGCGGAACCAAATTTGTGGCGCGCTATAGTTGCCCATGTGCCATTTGTTGATATTCTTAACACCATGTTAGATGACACCCTGCCCCTAACCCCAATTGAATGGCCTGAATGGGGCAACCCCATTAGCGACAAACAAGTGTTTGAACATATTTTATCCTACAGCCCTTATGATCAGGTTAGTAAACAAAACTACCCACCAATGTTGGTAACCGCAGGGTTGAACGACCCACGGGTTACATATTGGGAACCCGCTAAATGGGTGGCAAAGCTTAGGGAGCTTAAAACCGACGATAATATATTATTGCTTAAAACCAACATGGGTGCAGGGCACGGTGGCAAGTCTGGCCGCTATGACAGCTTATATGAAGTTGCAGAAGAATTTACCTTCATAATAAATGCGTTCGGTGGCAAAAAATGAAATGGGAAAAGCCATATTCACGCTTAACCCTGTCGCTTCCGCTAGAGCCCATATTAACCGAGAACCTGTCCCTGCGGCAGATGCGTGAAGATGACTTTGAAGCAATTTGGAACATGGACAGCGATCCTGATGTTATGCGCTACATTCGCAGTCCGCAAACAGACAAAGAAGCCTTTATAGCAGAATTACGCCAAGACCTGAAAAAGGGTGAGCGTTTCAAATTTTACCGCATGATGGCAGACAAGACCACAGACAAAGCCATAGGATGGCTAATTTTACGCCCCACCGAAGATGGCAGATGGATAGAGATAGGCTACCGCCTGTTAAAAAGCCATTGGGGCAAAGGTTTAGCCCCCGAAGGGTCACGAGCATTAATTGAACTGGGCTTCGGCACGCTAGGGTTAAGCGAAGTTATGCTGGTACTTAGACCTGAAAATAAAAACTCATCAATGGTGGCTGAGAAGCTTGGCTTCATTTATCAAGGCATTAGAAATTTTTACGATTTAGACCTGTCTTTTTACCTACTTAAAAACAAAAAATAAGGTAATAAATTCCTAGCTACCTGCCAGAAAGCACAACCGCTTAAAAATTACCCAACTAAAACAGATGCTTAGATAGGCAGAAAAGTTGGCGTGATGCTTGCTTATATATCTTTGAACAATAATAAGTTTAAGGAATATAAAATGCCATACGCTGAATTTGACACTGACATTTATTTTGGAATTGTTGCCGACAACCTTTTAAAGACCCACGGTCAAAAGGCGCTTTATCTGGCTGATGAAGCATTGAAAAAAATGCGTGCAATAGGTGACGATGAAGGTTTTGACCTGTGGCAAGGTGTGCAAACACAACTAATGAACAGATATACCCAATATTATATCCCTGCGGGCACTACCCTGCACTAGGTCTTCGCCAGAATTGTTTTCACTTATTAAATAATTTTTGACTTCTTTTTCATAGAATATAAAGAATAAAGGAAAAAGAAATGACATCCGTTGATGCACTACACTTACCCACGCCAGACACCGTCATTTTAACCATGAACACCCTGCACGAACTTAAATCTGGTGAGGTGCTAGAGCTACAACTTAGCGATCCAAACAGCCTGCACGAAATTCCAATATTTTGCGCCAACAATGGGCATAAAATATTAACGGCCTACGAAAAAAACAACACCCTGTTTTTTGAAATTGAAAAGGGCTAAGCCCTAATTACTTGGCATCAGCGTTAGCGGCATCCAAGCGCGCGCGCAACCTGCCCGTAAGCCACAAGCCATACATGCGAAAGTCTGACACCAGCGACCAAAGCGGATATTGAAAAGTTGCTGGCCTGTTTTTTTCTATGAAAAAATGACCAAACCATGCAAATCCGTAGCCTGCAAAAAAACTAATTCCCAACCACATAATATCCATAGTTAGGGCAAACTTAACCCACAGTGCAATAACCAGAGTTGTGCCAATATAATGCATTGCTCGGCATGTTGGGTTTGAATGTTCTCTTAAATAATATGGAAAAAAGTCAGCATAACTTGAAATACGTTCAGACATAAAAAGTTCCTAAATTAAACAGCCCGCTTACAAAAACACAAAAATGATAAAACCATATACAGGTAAGTGCAAACTTATTTGCTTGACGTTTACGTAAACGTCAACTAACATTCGGCTAAGTAAAAATGACTTTTGCCCCCTTCAAAAGCTTTTGTGTTCAAAAAATATATTGTGAGATGTATGACAGAAGAACAAACATATTCCATAGCCCAGCTAGCGCAAGAATTTGACGTGACCTCTCGCGCAATTCGTTTTTACGAAGACCAAGGTTTAATAAACCCTACAAGAGATGGGCAATCGCGTATTTATAATAAAGCAGATCATGCGCGCCTAGCTTGGATTTTAAAGGGTAAAAGCGTTGGTTTTTCATTAGGTGAAATTGGCGAACTATTGAACCTTTATTCTATAGACGATGGTCGCCAACACCAAAGATTGGTTACGCTTGAGCGTTGCAATGAGCGTATTGCAGATATGAAAGAGCAAAAAGACAATCTTGCCTTCATGATTAAAGAGCTTGAAGGGTTTTGTAAAATTTTGGTCAGCCCAGAAATGGACGAAAAAATTAAAAAAGCCGCATCATAGATATTTAAACCCCCTAACTAATTAAAGAGGTTAACATGCCCATTTACCGCGCCCCCACTGACGACATTCAATATATTTTGAACGATGTCCTGCAAATTGAAAAATACAACAACCTGCCTGGTTTTGAGGACCTGTCCCCTGACCTGTTGAAGGCAATTTTGGAAGAGGGTGGCAAACTGGCAGAAAATGTTCTGCAACCACTAAACCAAAGCGGCGATGCTGAGGGTTGCACCCGTCATGAAGATGGTAGCGTTACAACCCCAAAAGGTTTTAAAGATGCCTACAAACAATATATAGAAGGTGGTTGGCAGGGTGTAACATCTGACCCTGAATATGGCGGCCAAGGCCTGCCTTATATTTTAGGCATTGCGCTTGAAGAAATGTGCGTTTCAGCAAACCATTCGTTTAACATGTACCCCGGCCTGACAAGCGGCGTTATCGCATCGCTTTCCATTGCGGGAACTGACGAGCAAAAACAAAAATATCTGACAAAATTAATATCTGGTGAGTGGGCTGGCACCATGAACCTGACCGAGCCACATTGCGGCACTGATTTGGGTATGATGCGTACCAAAGCTGAACCGCAAGCAGATGGTAGCTATAAAATTACTGGTACTAAAATTTTCATATCAGCAGGCGAGCATGACCTGACCGACAACATTATCCACATGGTTTTGGCAAAAATACCTGATGGCCCTGATGGGGTTAAGGGCATTAGCCTGTTTTTAGTGCCAAAGGTAAATGTAAATGACGATGGTTCATTGGGCGATAGAAACGGTGTGGTTTGTGGCTCTATTGAAGAAAAAATGGGTATTCACGGCAACTCAACCTGCTTGCTTAACTATGAAGAAGCCACAGGCTATCTAATTGGCGAAGAACACCGCGGTCTGGCTCCCATGTTTATTATGATGAACGCCGCCCGTATTGGCGTTGGGGTTCAGGGCCTGTCAGCATCAGAAGTGGCATATCAAAATGCCGCCGATTATGCCCGCGACCGTTTGCAAGGCCGCTCAATTTCAGGTGTTAAAAACCCTGACGGCCCCGCCGACCCTATTATTGTGCACCCTGATGTGCGCCGCATGTTAATGGACACAAAAGCATTTAACGAAAGCGCACGCGCCCTTGCCCTTTGGATGGGGATTTTGGTTGATCAGTCACGCAAAAGCCCAGTTGAAGAAGATAGAAAAAAGTCAGAAGAACTAGCTGGCCTGATAACACCCGTGTTAAAAGGTGTGTTGACCGACCTTGGTTACCAAAACGCCACCAATTGCCAACAAGTGTTGGGTGGTCATGGCTATATTAAAGAATGGGGCATGGAACAATTTGTGCGTGATGCCCGCATTGCCATGATTTATGAAGGCGCCAATGGTATTCAGGCGCTAGACCTAGTGGGCAGAAAACTGGCGCAAAACGGTGGCGCTGCTATTCGCACCTATTTTGAAGAGCTAGACACATTTATCAGCGATAATGACAATGACGACATGGCCGAATTTAACGCATCACTTAAAGCCGCCACCGATGACCTTAAAGCCGCAACAATGTGGTTAATGCAAAATGCTGTTGGCAACCCAGATAATGCGGGTGCAGCATCAACATCATATATGCATTTAATGGGGTTAGTTGCTCTTGGTCATATGTGGGGCAAAATGGCCGCAACTAGTTTGCAAAAACTGGCAGATGGCGCTGAAAATGCTGATTTCCATAAAAACAAGCTTATTACCGCGCGCTACTTCTTTAAGCGTATGATTACAGACACCTCAGCCCACCTGAAAAAAATTGAAGTTGGTGCTGATGTAATGATGGATTTACCAGCGGACGCATTTTAAATAGCAGTAAAAAAAATAGTTCAAACAAAACCTAACACTAAGGACAAGACAATGGCTGAAGCCTATATTTATGACGCAGTTAGAACCCCACGCGGTCGTGGCAAATCTGACGGTAGCCTGCATGAAATAACCCCAACACAGCTAGCGGCACAGGTTTTAGAAGGCCTGCGTGATCGTAACAATTTGGACACCTCATTGGTTGATGATGTTATTTTAGGTTGTGTTGCCCCCGTGGGTGAACAGGGCGCAGACATTGCCCGCACCGCAGTTTTGGTGGCTGATTATAACGAAGAAGTTGCAGGGGTTCAGGTTAACCGTTTTTGCGCTTCAGGCTTAGAGGCCGTAAATATGGCGGCGGCTAAGGTTATGTCAGGTCAAAGCGATGCGGTTATTGGCGGCGGGGTTGAGAGCATGTCACGCATTCCTATGGGTTCTGACGGTGGCGCACTTGCAACCGACCCTGCGGTGGCATTTAAAACTTATTTTGTACCCCAAGGCATTTCCGCTGATCTGATCGCAACCAAGTGGAACTATTCCCGCGATGATGTTGATGCTTACGCGGTTGAAAGCCAAAAACGCGCGGCAAATTCTTGGGAAAAGAAAATGTTCGCAAAGTCTATCTTGCCAGTGAAAGATGTTATTGGGCTAAATGTTTTAGACCGTGACGAACACATGCGGCCAGAAGCCACCATGCAGTCACTAGGCGGGTTGAAAGCATCGTTCACTGATCTGGGTAAAAACATTGGCTTTGACAGTATTGCCCTGCAAAAATATCCTGAGGTTGAAGCCATTAACCACGTACACCATGCTGGCAACTCATCAGGCATTGTTGATGGTGCGGCAGGTATTTTGGTGGGTTCAAAAGAACTGGGTGAAAAAATGGGGTTAAAACCTCGCGCTCGCATCAGGGGCTTTGCCTCGGTTGGAACTGAACCAACCATTATGCTTACAGGGCCAAGTTATGCGGCTGAGCGCGCGTTAGAGCGCAGTGGCATGAGCAAAAGCGACATTGACCTGTGGGAATTAAACGAAGTATTTGCCGCAGTTGTGTTGCGCTTTATGGAAGTGATGGACATTGACCATGGCGACATAAACGTAAACGGCGGCGCCATTGCCATGGGGCACCCACTCGGTGCCACAGGGGCGATGATTTTAGGCACTGTTTTGGACGAATTAGAACGTACAGGAAAATCAACCGCCCTTGCCACACTATGTGTTGGCGGCGGCATGGGTACAGCAACAATTATAGAGCGAGTGTGAGAAAAATTATGAGCAAAGCTATTAACATTGCAATTGATGACGACGGTATCGCAACTCTATCTATTGATGTTGCGGGTGAAAGTATGAACGTTATTAACGAGAACTTTCTGGACGATTTAGAAGCCCACGTTAAAACCATATCAGAAGACGAAAATATAAAAGGCGCTATTATTACATCTGCCAAGCCTGCGTTTATGGCGGGTGCTGATTTGCGCATGTTAGGTCGTATGATAGGCGATAATAAAAACCCTGACATGGCTGAGGTTTACGGCGCATGTTACCGCATGAACAAAGTTCTTCGTGCTATGGAAACCTGCGGCAAACCAGTTGTGGCGGCGGTTAATGGCACAGCACTTGGTGGCGGCTTAGAAGTTGTTCTTGCTTGCCATCACCGCATTGTCGCCAACGACCCTAAAATTCAACTTGGTACACCAGAAGTACAAGTTGGGCTTATTCCTGGTGGTGGCGGCACCCAGCGCCTGCCACGTTTGGCGGGCATTCAGGTAACCCTGCAATACACCACAACAGGCAAAAACTTTAACCCGCAAGAAGCTGTGGGCATGGGCATTTTCCAAGAGGTGGTTGAGGCTGACGAGTTGTTAGCAAAAGCCAAAGAATGGCTAATGAGCAAACCAATTGCTGTGCAACCGTGGGATAAAAGAGGCTTTAAATTCCCCGGTGGTGGTGGTGCCATGCACCCGGGCGCAGTGCAAACCTTTATGGGTGCAAACGGCATGGCACAAGACAAGTCATTGCATAACTACCCTGCGGTTGAGGCCATTTTATCATGTGTTTATGAGGGCAGCATTGTGCCAATGGACACAGCACTAAAACTTGAGAGCAAATATTTCGCCAAAATGGTAACCAGTGCCGCCACCCAAAACATGATCCGCACCCTGTTTATAAACAAGCATGATGCTGACCGTGGCAAAGGCCGCCCAAAAAGTATTGAAAAACGAAACCCTCAACTTAAATATCTCAACAATCTTCATTGCCTGCAAACTTTCCGGCTCAATGATTACGGAATGAAGTTCACCCGTAAGCTTCTGAACCTTTGATTCAAGCTCCTTGATCTGAGCCTCATACTTGGCCTTTCTTTTTTTGTAGAACATTATCGATTCATTATTTTACGCACGCCCTCAATGAGCATTGCTATTATTACTATGGAGATTAGGATTGGCATTATAATCCTTTTTCTTTTTGAAATTTTTGAAGAATATCTTCCGAAATAAAAAAGCATCGAGCATCCCCAGTGTCGCGTGTTTGTTTTAACAAATCATCAAGTATCCCCCGCACTTCGCTTGCAAGGA
>DAOWAS010000075.1 GCA_030634465.1 Alphaproteobacteria bacterium
AAAGCATAAACAGCCTGCAAAACCGCAAGGTCCAAAACCGCAAGGGTCGAATCCGCAAGGTGCAAAGCCACAAGGTGCAAACCCGCAAAAATCGAAGCA
Source organism: Alphaproteobacteria bacterium (assembly GCA_030634465.1). Classification (GTDB taxonomy): domain Bacteria; phylum Pseudomonadota; class Alphaproteobacteria; order Sphingomonadales; family SMXR01; genus DAOWAS01. Next base: position 100 of record DAOWAS010000075.1, read on the forward strand.
CATAGTGTTTTACGGCAAGCATGCGGTTGTGGCGGCATTAAAAAACCCTGAGCGTGAGAAGGTTTGCCTATCTGGTTCGGACAAGGCGTTGGCTGAGATTGCCAAGCTTGGTTTGCTGACAAAAGACCTTAAGGTCGTGCCATCTGTCCACGACAGGTTAGAAAGCTTGGCGGGTTTTGGTGTGCCACACCAAGGTCTGGTGCTTGAAGTGCGCCCACTATCTGGCAAGCACATTGACGATTACGCTCCCATAGATGGGCAAAACAATATTGTTATAATTTTAGATCATGTGACCGACCCACAAAACGTTGGTGCTATTATCAGATCAAGCGTTGCTTTTGGCGCGCGGGCGATAATTACAACGGACAGAAACTCGCCCCCTGAAAGTGGTGCGCTGGCAAAAGCGGCATCTGGCGGCTTGGAAGTTTTACCATGGGTACGGGTGGCAAATTTAACCAGAGCATTAGAAGAACTGGCAGAAATGGGTTATTGGCGTGTTGGCCTAAGTGGTGAGGCTGACGTAACCTTAGCCAAAACCGATGCTGGTAAAAACGTGGCACTTGTTATGGGGTCTGAAGGACAAGGGCTTAGACAGGGCGTGGAGCGCACTTGTGACTTTTTAGCCAAGCTGCCAATTGATACCCGCATAGAAAGCCTGAACGTGTCTGTAGCCACAAGTATCGCTCTTTACGAATTAGTTAGAAGTTAAAACAAATAAAACCCCGAACTCTCAGGAGGGAAAAGAGAGATCGGGGCTAGATTTGAGCAAAGATTTCTAATTAGTAGAGAGTACTTAATTATAAAATCCTCTGTCGTCACTCAGGCCGATTTTGGCCTTTTTTCATTGGATGATTATTCATCTCTTATTATTAGTTTTGGTCTTATTATTCAGTTCTAGTTCGGTTGGTTTTTCCAACTCTTTTTAGCGACTATGAAACCTGTGCAAGACTTAAGTCTGACTTCTTAGTAACCTTATGGTTAAAGCGTCTGTTTTTTTCTTTTTTTGCCGCATATCTTAGCAATCCTATTGTGGCATCACCAACCATGGGCATATCGTCTATTTCCATTAAAAGTGCTGTGTTAGTCATTTTTTTTCTCCAATTTTCGCTGTCGGTTTAATATTATTTTTATAATTATATTTTGTAGCGGCGCATATAAACTGCACCCATTACAAAGGCTGCTGCTACTGCTGTTCCCACCCAAAAGCTTGGGTCTGCCATTGATGCGAACAATACCTGCCCAGCATCTCCAACTGAAGGTACGTTGAAATTAACACCCCCTCTTTGGAATTTATCCATATCCAAAACACTAGCCATAGTGTTGCCAAACTTTTCACCAATGCGCGATACAAATGCCTGATCAAACCATTCGGTTCCAAGGAACATTTTCTCAATAAGCATCACAACAATGGGTGGCACTACAACGAACATCAACGGCGCTTTTGGTGCGTAGGCTGAGGCCAATAATATCCAGCCAAATATTGGCAATGCCCACAATGCCCACACCAAGTATGTTGCCGCAGCACCAATCCAGCCAGTGATAAACGGTGTTTGCGTCCACATAACACTGATCAACGGCAAGTCGTTTGCCCACATGAATGGGGTTAAAACCAACATGATTGCAAAGCTTAAAAGCGAGGCTATGGCAAATAAAATCATAGGGCCAGCGAATACAATGAAGATCAATTTTGACAATACTTCTTGCAAGTCGCTAACAGGCATAGATTTCCAGAACAAGTAGCTACGCTCTATTCTTTCTTCGTAAAGAGAGTTCAACAATGGGAACAGGATAACAAACGGTAAAACAAAAATTACCGAACCACCCACACCCATCATCGCCGCGCTCAATGCTCGTTGAACAGTTTCTATGTCTGTGTCATTGGCGTGCATACTTAAAAGCTCAGCCGCTGTCATGTGGCTACCATTGACAGACATAACCTCGCCCTGACCAGTTACCAAACCGCCGATGGCAAATAACAAAAACAAGCCCGCAATAACAAGTGGCACTGTTAAAAATGCGGTTTTGTGTTCGTAAAATTCACGCACCATCAAAGTGGGGAACTTGCCATAATTAGTTAGGTTAAATTTTCTACTGTTCATCATGCTTATCTCATTTGTTATTTTATCATTCATGAGTTTGCTCCTGTACTGTCTTTAGATATTTTGGCTTTAGATATTTTGCCGTTAGACATTTTAGCCACAAACAAGTCAGCCAAGCCCACTTGTTTTGGTGAGCCAATTTCCGCCAACTTTTCTTGTGGAACGCTATCAAATACAAAATTGTTCATGCCCATAGCGCTTTTTTGCCAAATTGGGTTCAGTGCTTCGGCCGCTTCAACCGCGTCGTCTTCAACCGTTATTTGGTGGAAACGTGTGGTCAGGTCATCAACACTTGAATTAAGCACAATTTTGCCATCACGAATAAACATCACATCAGTTAGAATGTTTTCTATTTCTTCCACTTGGTGGGTGGTAACCAAAATAGTGCGTTCATGATCAAAATAATCTTCCAACAGGTTTTCATAAAACCGTTTGCGGAAAATAATATCCAAACCCAATGTGGGCTCATCAAGAACCAAAAGTTGGGCATCAATGGACATTACCAGTGCCAAATGCAACTGGGTAACCATGCCCTTTGACAGGCCTTTAATTTTTTTATTCAGCGGAATTTGTGTGCGACTAATATAGTCCAAGGCCTTTTCCCGTGAGAAAGCAGGATGCACACCTTCGACAAAATCAATTGTCTGCGATACTTTCATCCACCGTGGAAGGGTTGCGACATCTGAAATGAAACAAACCTTTTCCATCAATTTAGCTCGGTCTTGTGATGGGTCTTGACCCAAAACACTAAGCCCGCCCTTATAGCGTGTTAAACCTAAAATTGCGTTCAACAGGGTTGTTTTACCCGCTCCGTTAGAGCCAATAAGACCAACAATACGGCCTAAACCAATGCTAAAGCTTACATCATCAACGGCCTTAAACGAGCCGTAATGCTTTGAAAGGTTTTTTGCTTCAATGATAGCATTCATTTTTTATTTCCCATTTCTTTTACTAGACAAACTTTCTAGCAATTGAGTGTCATCTATTTCCAGAGCGTGAATGCGTTTCAAAATTGCCGGCCACTCGTTTTCTAGAAATTGTTTTTGTTCTGCTTTAAGAAGCTTGTTACGCGCACCCTCAACCACAAACATGCCAAGTCCACGACGTTTTTCTACAAGTTCCTCACCGACCAGTTCTTGATATGCCTTTGATGCGGTTAGCGGGTTGACCTGAAAGTCAACTGCAACTGTCCGCACTGAAGGAAGGGCATCGCCCTCCTTCAAGGAACCTTTAATAATGGCACTTGCCATATAGTTCCTAAGCTGCCGGTATATCGGCTGATCTTCTGTGAACTCAAAACTCATTATGCTTATATCCCTACTGCATCAACGAAAAGTGTTGCTGGCGCAAAACTAGCGCTACTAAAGCCAAGAGAACGGCTTCTGCGTGCTTGGCGTCTTGTGCGCCTTAGTGCTCTTTTATGAGCTTTATAATTGCTGTCGTTTACCATTTGCTTATCCTTTTTTTATTGCGGCGGTTATTATTGTGTTTGTTGTCATATCGCCGTGGTGTACTAGTTATGTAATACACCTAAACAGCAGAGTCAAGCGCAACCGCCAGAAAAAATACAAACAAACTTGCACTTTCAGCCTAAGCCATTGATTTACTTGAGTTTAAAAAATAAGAAAAATGTATAAATATTCACGTGCAAAACTAAAACAGGTGTTTTGTTTTGGTTGTTTTTGACACAAAGCATAAAAAAAACCCGCCACTGGTAAGTAAATTACAAACCAGTAGCGGGGGCGGGTTAATTAATAAGTATTTTTAAACTGCGCGGATATCTTCTAAGAAGCCCTCAATGGTGGATTTAAGAATATCCCCACTTTGCGCCAATTCCTTAGATGCAGATAGCACTTCCTCAGCAGCAACTTTGGTTTGCATTGCGCCTTCACTAACCTGCCCAACATTTTCCGATACTTGTTGGGTGCCGCGTGATGCCTCCTGAGCATTTCGGGAAATTTCAACCGTAGCCTCAGACTGTTCCTCAACCGCAGATACAATGGTTGCGGTAATGCTACTTGTTTGTCCAATAACATCACTAATTTTTTCCATAGCGGTATAGGCACTGGTAGTTTGCTCCTGCACAGCTGCAATTTGCGAAGCGATTTCCTCGGTTGCTTTAGCTGTTTGGGTTGCCAGATCCTTAACCTCGCTTGCAACAACGGCAAAGCCCTTACCCGCCTCGCCTGCGCGTGCCGCTTCAATAGTAGCGTTCAGCGCCAACAAGTTAGTTTGGGAGGCAATGTCTGTAATAAACTTAACCACATCACCAATTTTTTGCACTGTTTCAGACAGTTTCTTAACTTCGTTTGCAGCACCTTCTGTTTCGGTAACCGCTTCACCAGATATTTCACTAGACGTGTTTACCTGACGACTAATTTCACTGATTGACGCGCTCATCTCTTCACTGGCAGAAGCCACAGCCTGAACATTATGAGTTGCCTGTTCAGTTGCTGTTGAAGCCGATGTGGCCTGGTGTTCAGAACCCTCAGCCAAGCCAGTCATTGACCCTGCGGTTGCCTCCAACTCTGTTGATGCCGCACTAACCGCCGCAAGAACATCTTTAACACCACTATCAAAATCAGAAATCATTTCTTCAAGACGGCGGGCACGCTCTTCTCTAGCCAACATATCTTCACGTTCTTTTTCTTGCTCTTGCTGTTTAAGTAAAGCGGCCTCTTTTTCACGTTCTTTTTCAAGAGCAGCAGCTTCTTTGCTTTCCGCCTCTAAGCGAACGCGCTCGATGGCATTATCTTTAAATATTTGCACCGCGCTGGCAATCGTACCTATTTCATCTTTACGACCCTGATATAAAACCTCAACCTCGTTATCACCGCCAGCCAGGTCACCCATTATATCAACCATCTTAACAATAGGGCCACGTATTGCCCGTGTTGTAATTGCGGTTGCCACAACAGCAATTGCCAAACCAACAGCTAGCATAATCCATTCTATAACTTTAAGCTCAAACACACTTGCAATTACGCCTTCGGTGTCATTTGCCAAAAGACGCTTCTGATTATCAACCATGCCGCCAGAACGCGAACCATCTTCAGCCTTGGCCCCAGCCAACACTGTTAGCAGTTTGCCTGCACGGGGTGCGGCCTCGCTTACCAATGTATAGTTAGCCATATTCCACTGGTTTGACTGGCGAATATCAAACATTACTTCTGGCAATGGGGCAAATATCTCACGAGCGGCACTAAGCCGTGCAAAACTTTGCCTTTGGCTTCTGGTCATCAAACTTGTTTTGTTTCCCAAGTCAGCAAAACGCCGAATGTTTTTTGCCCAAAGCCCATCAAACTTGTCTCTAAACTTACCGTCACCTGTTAACAGCAATGCTCTTATATTAGCCAACGAAAGACCCATTGTGCCCCGAACATCAGCCATAATACCCAACAACTCTTTGCGCTGTGCCGTGGCGGCAAGTCCAGCCTCTTCGTCTATCATTGCGGTAATTTCAGTAACAATAATTCCCGCTTGTGGTGCGGCATCATTAAGTAAAATCTTTAACGCTGGTTGCTCATCAACTGAATTGGCAATATCCTCAACCTGTTGTTGGGCTACGCGGAACTCTTGCAAGGTTACTTTAAAGTCACCCCACACGGCTACATTAGCAGGGTTTGTCCAATGTGTGGACAACTCGTCCATATCTGCGGAAACCTTGTCTATATCGTCCCACACCATCTGACGTTCTGTTTTAAAGCCCTCAGCACCTGTGATCATCCACCCCCGCAAAGATGCCAGAGATGCATTTATATTATTTATCATTTTAGAGCTGGCGGCAGATGTTGGCACCCGCAAGCTACCGACACGTTCTACATCTGTAGAAATAGATGAAACATACACTATGGTAATAATAACAACGGCTAGCAAAGTTGTGAACAATGCTCCGAAACCAATTAGTAAACGCCCCTTAATATCCAAATTATCAATAAATGATTTAATCACAGCACCCTCTTTCCAACGTTAAGTTACACAACTACTGATAGCACTAACTACTTCAACATAATGAATAAAACGTTAAATACACATTTAGTCTTATTAGAACTAAGTTCAATAAACTGCACTGGTTTTTTGATTGATTTCTAATTAAACACGGCAAAAAAATAAAATTACGCAATCAAGGTCATTTTCCTCTTGCCTAACTTACGTCTTCGACTTATGTTGCCGCCGCACTGCTGATTAATTCTAACTATGCCGGATTAGCTCAGCTGGTAGAGCAACCGCCTTGTAAGCGGTAGGTCGTCCGTTCGAGTCGGACATCCGGCACCACTACCTTCCAAATTTTTCTCTCATAAAATTATAAAGATAATAAGCACCAAGCGCGCTTAGAACCCCAAGCGTATTTGCGGCACCATCTAGTAATTCAAAAGCCCGTGTTGGTAAAAAATACTGCACCCCCTCAAGCACTAAACCAAGGGCAATAGTTGCCGCCGCAACCAGCAAACGCCGCCTGTCAGTGGACGCGGCAAATATGCCAAACACACCAATAGCGGCATAAGCCAGAAAATGTTCAATTTTGTCTGAAACATCACCAACATCTGGCAACTGCCCAGCTGGCAATGTGGACAACACAATAACGCTTACAATACCAATAGCCCAAATGCTTTTCAGCAATGTTTTTTTTAGTGGTTTTTTTAGTGGTTTTTTTAGTGGTTTTTTTAGTGGTTTTTTTGTTTTTATATTTATATTTACTGACCCTAACGAAACCAATTAAAACTCCATATTCCAATACTACGTTTTTGTGCTAAAACAACCAGCAAAGAATTAAGCAAAGGAAAACCCCGTGAATAATATTGTTAGCCGCAAAGATCAAAACAACATTGCCATTATTAGCGTGAACAACCCGCCAGTGAACGCCCTGTCACAAGCGGTGCGTATTGGCATAAAAGACAATGTCGCCGCGGCTGATGCTGATAACAATATTAAAGCAATTATCCTTTGCTGTGAGGGGCGCACATTTATGGCTGGTGCTGACATTACCGAGTTTGGCAAACCACCATTAGACCCTTGGTTGCCTGAGGTTGTTGAAAGCATTGATAAAACATCCAAGCCCCTAATCGCCGCCATTCATGGTACGGCGTTTGGCGGCGGGTTAGAGGTTGCATTAGGCTGTAACTACCGCGTTGCCATTGCATCAGCACTGGTTGGCACGCCTGAGGTTAAGTTGGGATTGCTTCCCGGTGCTGGCGGGACACAGCGCCTGCCCCGTGTGGCTGAGCTGAAAACCGCATTAGACATGGTGGTATCTGGCAACCCTGTGAAAGCTGAAAAAGCCCTAAAAGCAGGTATTATTGACCGCATTGTTGATGGCGATTTGTTGGAAGGTGCCATTGCATTTGCCAATGAGTTAATAGCTGAAGGCGCGTCCCTGCCTCGCATAAGCGATAACAATGTGGACACATCAGCCATGCCTGATGACTTTTTTGCTACCTACCGCAAGGGTATCGCTAGACGAAGCCGTGGCTATTTCGCCCCTGAAAAATGCATACAAGCGGTTGAGGCCGCCATTAACCTGCCGTTTAATGAGGGGTTAAAGCGTGAGCGTGAACTGTTTATGGAATGTATGGCAAGCCCGCATTCAAAAGCCCTGCAACATGCATTTTTTGCCGAACGTGCCGCAAGCAACATCAAAGGCTTTGACAAAAGTATTGCCCCACGTGACATTAAAAGCGTTGGCATTATTGGTGCTGGCACCATGGGTGGCGGCATTGCCATGAACTTTTTAAACGCGGGCATTCCAGTTACCATTTTAGAAATGAACCAAGATGCAATTGATCGTGGTTTGGGCATTATTCGTAAAAACTACGAAGCGACTGCCAAAAAAGGCCGCATGACCATGGAACAGGTTGAAGGTGCCATGGGTTTGCTAAGCCCAACCACAAATTATGACGATCTGGCTAATGCTGACCTGATAATTGAGGCTGTGTTTGAAAACATGGATGTTAAAAAGCAAGTGTTTACCAAGCTAGACGCTGTTGCCAAAAAAGGCGCGATTTTAGCCACCAACACCAGTTATTTGGACATTAACGCCATTGCCGACATGACCAACCGCCCACAAGATGTGCTGGGTTTACACTTTTTCTCACCCGCCAATATCATGCGTTTACTGGAAATTGTTAATGCTGATAAAACTGCACCAGACGCATTGCTTACAGTTGTTAAGCTCGCCAAGAAAATTAAAAAAGTTGGTGTGGTTGCGGGTGTTTGTCATGGCTTTATTGGCAACCGCATGTTGGAAGGTTATGGCCGTGAAGCAGGTTTATTGATGTTGGAAGGTGCTAGCCCACAACAAATTGATGCCGCCATATTTAACTGGGGCATGCCCATGGGGCCATTAGCCATGGGCGACATGGCGGGCATTGATATTGGCTATATGTTACGCCAGCAGTTCCCCGCCGACAGGTTTGATGAGCATGCTTACCGTGTACCAAACCGCATGGTTGAAGCAGGACGCAAAGGGCAAAAAACTGGCAAGGGTTACTATCTTTATGAAGCAGGTAACCGCACCCCGCAACCTGACCCAGAGGTTGAAGCTATAATTATAGAAGAAGCCGCAAAAGCAGGAATTACCAGACGCGAAAACATTAGCGATGAAGAAATTGTCGCTCGCTGTATTTACCCACTTATTAACGAAGGGGCATATATTTTAGAAGAAGGCTTTGCCGCCCGCCCTAGCGATATTGATGTGGTGTGGATGAACGGTTATGGCTTTCCCCCATACCACGGTGGCCCAATGTTTTACGCCGATCATATTGGCTTAGAAAATGTGCTTAAAACTCTGGAAGACTTTACCGCCAAGTTTGGTGAGCGTTGGTGGAAACCCGCCCCGCTTATTAAAAAGCTGGTGGCTGAGGGTAAAAACTTCTCAAGCTTAAATCGCTAAAAACTGCGTTTTAACCATAACAGCCCTGCGGTGTCGGTTATGCCATTGGCATGACCCGCATCCAGCCTATAGACCACGCTTGCTTGCAATGACCATGGTAACTTACCAGCTTGGCTGTGCACAATATACGCAGCTTCAATTGCCACTTCACGCCCTGTGGGGCTTAAGGACATTGACGCCAATTCATATACTGGCGCACGGTTAGCATCAATACCAACAGCTTGGTGGCGAGTTAGAACTGCATTTTCAACCCGCAACGGCTGGCTGGCTGAAACCACAAAAGCACTATTGTTAAGCCACAGGTTTTTGGCCTCTAACTGCATGTGCCAAGCGGTTGAGGTAAAGTTGTTAAAGCCTTCAAAAAAGCTTCCGCCAGTTTCAGCAACCTTGGTAAGCCCAGCTTGAAGCGTGGCACTAAGGGCAAATATCTCGTCAAAATTCCACATGGCATCAAGACCTGCAAAACTGGTGGCGGCACTGTCAGCCACAGAAAACCCGCCGAATGAGCGACTGCCAAGCACTGATTGTTTTTCCAACATTTGTCCGAAACTAAAACCAACCGAGCCTTTGCCAACCTTATGATCAAGTTTCATGGCAAAGCTATAGCGTGGCAGGTCATCTTGCATTAGCTCAGACGTGTGCCAGCGAAGACCAGAGTTTTCCGAAATATCAACCCCGAAGCTAAGCGTGGTGGCAGTAGCCAAATTATGCTCCACCAGACCAAAACTGCCTGATGATGACAAATAACTTGCTTGCCCCTGCATGGATAACAACTGTGCTGATGATGTAGCGTTTGATAGTGGTGCTTTTAGGCCAGAACCAACACCCATTTTCCAACCCCAGTTTTTAGCTATTTTACCCTCAGCAAAGCCAGAGATAACACGGGTTTCGCGGGTGTTGTCTTGCACCATTTGCGACTGGGTGGCTAAAAAACCGTGGCTAAAGTCGTTAGAAACCTGAAGCCCAAGTGTTTGCGCCCCTGCTTGCCACTGGTTAAACTGGGTTGTTTTATTTTGCTCCATAAAACCAACAAGCGGGCTAATGGATGATGCCAAATTATAAATCCCGCTTGATAGATCAAAATAGAAGTCGCGGTCATATTTGTCTTGCCCCATAACACTGGTAAGACCAAGGGGGGTGCCATCACCAAAAGGTGCGCCCAAAACAAGTGAAAAGTCATCAATGCTTACAGGGGTTGGCGTACCCACAAAATTAACCTGAACCTGTCCTTGTGGGGTTATGGCCTCAGCAAGGTTAAGCATACCACGCCCATAAATGGCATCCGTACCGGGATCACCCAAGTCAGTAGCGGTTGAGAGTAAAATATCAGCAACCTGTTTGGCGGTAAGGGTTGGCCAACGATCAAACAATATGGCGGCGGCACCTGCCACATGGGGTGCAGCGAAAGATGTGCCATCTAGGAAAAACAGTTTTACAGTATCATCCTCAATATCTATCCAAGGGGCAACAATTAGCTCACCTGGCGCAACCAGAAAAATATCCATTGTTTGGGTAATGGCGTTTGGGTCAAAGGCTCCTGCCCTATCAGAAAAACTGGAAATAACATTGTTTTTATCAACCGAGCCAACAATGATAAAAGCACCGGGGCCATTTACCAAAAGACCCGCCCCGTCAGCATCATCACGAATTCTCAAATTGGATAATTGTGGCTCTAATCCATTACCTGGGTCATCGGGATCATCAGCATTATTGCCCGCCGCTACAACTAAAAGCCCACCCCTATCAATTACAATAGCGGGATTTGTCAGTGCATACACTTCGGTCGCATTTGGGTCAGAACTGGTGCCACCTTCATCAAAACCAAAAGAAAGATTAACCAC
>DAOWAS010000153.1 GCA_030634465.1 Alphaproteobacteria bacterium
AATTAGTGTCTTATCCGTTTTTATAGGTGGTTTACTATCTTTAAACTCAGCTTGTTCACCGCGCTCAATAGCCGCGAACATTTTCTCATCTGCATTGTTTGGTCGAGTTGATCCTGATCCCATTACACTACCTTCTCCGCTATATTTTGCTTACTAAGTTTAAAACCATTTTTTACCCTAGACAAATAACTCACTTATTAAGCGGAATTTTATTGGGAAACTCAACACATATAATTAACCTATTGTTATATGAGTATAATTTAGCGCCCTACCAAAATAACAAAAAACCCCGCTGGGGTGCTTTTTGTTATTGGTTGCGGTGACAGTTTACTTTGATTACGGAATTAGGAGGTTACATTTATTATTTATCGGCGGCAATTTGCCAAGCTATTAACCTGTCTTTTGCGCCATCAAACATTGGCTCGTTGGTGACGTTTTCAAAACCCAAACTGGCAAGGTTTTTAGCCCATTTTTCAGCGCCTTGCTGGTCAATAGAGGCATTGTCTAGCGCAGATAGCCTGTTTGCATGGGCTGAAATTTCACCATACAGCTCTTTTAACTTCCCTAACAAAACACTTTCATCAAAATGATTAAAGTGTCTGTATGTATGGACAAGAATGTTAATGGCATTATCTCTCATCATCGGGTTAACGGCATTTTTAAGCTTTGCGGCGACCTCTTCTACCGCTTGGGCAAAGTTTGCGTCTGCTTTTTGCAAGTCCTGATTTATTTCGCTTGTCCGCTGCACATCACCACGTCCGTAACGTGAAACCATAGTAATCGCTTTTTCTGCGGCACCAAACAAAGGTCCATTTAACAAAAAGTTTGCTTCCTCAGCATCAACCTTACAATTTTTAACCACAATGCCATCACGGGCATGGACAACCATTTTAACTTTACCACCAGCTGCAACAACACGTGCCATTTCCCCAAACACTTTTGCCACATCGCCGTATTCAATGCCGTATTGCGAGGTAATAACATCAAAACTTTCATTTTCATATGGCAGGTCTTCGGCATTTACCCCACCTTTAAAGTTTATTTTGAAAGGTAAGCTTGCATATCCTTGTAAAAAGCGTGCTGGGTCTATGTTAGCCAGATCTGTGCCTGTTATAGAAAACTGTTTGTTGTTTTTTTCAGACACCTCGCCCGCGATAAGCGGTACCGCGCCATTACCCGTGCACAGGTCAAGAATGCGTGACTTGTTAGCAAGGCTAGAAAAGAACAATTCCCAAGACTTTCTAACTTCACCCTGATAATTGGTTTGCGAACCGCCATCAAAGCAAGATGCAATACGATTACTGTGCCAATATTGATCCCAGATCCAGTTTTCACTAGAGGACATAAGGTTAGTTCCCTGCAGTTTAGTTCCCTGCGACAAAAATTAGCCCAACAAATCTGCTGGCAAGTTACGCCCCTTTAACCATGCATCACGGTCGGCAAAAACCCGCTCAATTGCTGTGCACTCATCATCTGCTAGGTCAGGGTGCCAAGTTTCAAATATTAAAACCAGCCTGTTTTCATCTGAATCATTCCACGCCTCATGCTCAAAACTGTCATCAAAGCAATATAACTTACCCTCTTCCCAAGCATGTTGTTTGTCACCCACACGAATTTTGCACTTTTCTGGAATAACAATTGGCATATGTACGGTCAGCCTATTGTTTGCCACCCCAAAATGTGGCGGAATGTGAGTATGAGGGCGCAAAATAGAGAAAAACACTTCTATGGGTTCGCCATCAACAGTGGAAATTGGTGTTTTTCTTAGAGCCTCAACTGTTTTCGGAAAACGTTTGGCAAATGGTGTAACACTTGCATTTTGGAATAAATGCAAAGATGTCCAATCTCTATTTCCCTTCAACGACCATCCAGCAGGGGCTATAGAGCTATCACCAAGATATGGCTCGCCATCTTTCTCCATATCCAGTTGGCTCATAACTTCTTCCCGAATGTCAGGATATGCCGCTTCTAAATCCTTAACCCACTTTAAACTGGAAAGGTCAAAGTCAGGTTCATCACGCAACTCAGGAACGTAAAAAACTGTTGGTTGCTGTTGTGGGTTGCCATAGTTAAACGGGGTGTGGTGGGTTTTTGGCCAAATTGACCTCTTAATGCGAGGAACCCCAACGCCAGTTTCTTTTTCAAACGCGGCAACACTCTCAAGATGCATTTCCGACATTTTCTTACGTATGCTTATATCAGCTAGCTTTGATCTTTCTTGCAACTCATCTGGCACACCCTCAATGTTGAAAAGGTGGCGAATAGTTTCATCGTGTGATGCCGCCATAGAAAAAACCTCTACCGCATCGTCAATCCGGTCACACATATAAAGTGCTGTTCCCAAATCCAGATAATATTTAGCATCATCGGGTTTTAACAACACAGCTTTAGCAAAATGCTTTATTGCATCGGGAAAACGCTGTTGCTGAGCAACAAATGTGCCCAAAACATTATGCCCTTGATGGTGGGTTGGGTCTGCTTTCACAAAAGATGCCATAACCTTTTCTGCCTCAGGGAAACCACCCTGTGCCAAAGCAACCAGCACCAACAGATTAACCGCATCTCTATTATCTGGCTCCAGCTTTAGAATATCTTTAAGAACCGCGCCACCCTCTTCAAACTGGCTCTTTTCAATAAATTCGTTAGCTTGCGCCATTTTTTTTGTTATTGTTTTTTTAGAAGACAATTAGTTTCCCCTCAACATTACATTTTAAATCTGAAAACATATATAATCTAAACAACACCATGCCTCAAGAAACAAAATATATAGTTTGAGTTTCTATGTTTCCATTAGCTAAAAACTGGTGCTATGTTCACACCACAATTCAAAACGTCAGCGTCACCTCTAAACATAAGCATTGCTTATCGCGTTGAAAGACATTTGACTAAGGTAAATCACTTGAAGGTTTAGAGATGGACACTGATTTAATATTGAACAAAGCCATAGAGCTTCATCGTAGCGGTCAGCTAGATAGTGCGGCAGAGCAATATAAATCAGCACTAAAACAAGCCCCTGACCACCCTGATGCTCTTTATGGTCTTGGCACTGTGTTCTGCCAAAAAGGCCAGCACAAAGACGCTATCCCCCTATTAGACCAGGCGTGTCAGATAGTGCCTGACGCACCTGAATTTGTGTTTAACCTTGCTTTGGCGCTTAATAATGCAGGTGATGTTGAGGCTGCAAAAAAGGTTTATTTGCGTGCGGCGGAACTTGCTAGTGGTAACACCCAATATCTGTATATGATTTGTAAAAAACTACTGGAATTAAACTTACCACAACAATGCTACCAGCACTTAGACCGCCTAAACAGTTCTGACGTGGCTGTGGGTTTGCTTATGGCCAAGGCACAGGGTGCAATGGAGAACTGGGGAGCGGCAATAAATATACTGGAGAAACTTGCCAAAAACATACCAAACAACCCTAGCCTTTGGCGAGAGCTGTCGTTAGCCGCGGCTCGAGGGCGCAACTTTGAACTGGCCATAAGCGCATATCATTCTTTTCTCTCGTCAAAAACCATAGATGCCGTGGATTTGCTTGCTCT
>DAOWAS010000150.1 GCA_030634465.1 Alphaproteobacteria bacterium
GCCTTTGGGGCGCGTAGCTCAGGGGTAGAGCACTACGGTGACATCGTAGGGGTCGACGGTTCGAAACCGTCCGCGCCCACCATTTTATTTCTTGAATTTAACTTGATGATACATATTTAAGTATCTGTCATAAGGGAAAAATAATGGGAATTAAATATAAAGGCTTTGTCTGGCTGGGCATATATGTTGAAGACATAGAGACCGCAATAGAATTTTATTCAAACACACTTGGCTTTACCATGTTGGGGCGTAAGGAGCATTACGCCCATTTTGATGCTGGTAATGGCTCGTTATTAGAGCTGTTCACAGAGGGTAAAGCTAGCACCACCCCCAAAGGTACAGAAAAGCAGTCAACAATGACCGCACTTCTTGTTGATAATTTAGAAGAAACCAAGGCCATTTTAAAATCACGAGGGGTTAGGTTTACAGATAACGAAGGTGTGTTTGAAAACCAGCGTTGGGCAACCTTTGTCGACTTAGAGGGTAACCGAATAGAGATTAAACAAATCACCAAATAGCTTAATCAAAATCAAGCATTACCTTTGTGAAACTTGTAACAAATACAATGCCAGCGATTAGTAGCCACCAGAAAGCATATGTGAGCATTGATATGCTGGTAATGACATCAATTTGTGTGTCTTGCCACATGCCAAAGAACGGCAATGTTACAATTGTAAAAATTAACGCAGTAAGGGATATTTTATTCATTAATCCTCTCATTGCCTGAGTATAGCAAGGGTTTCGGAGATTTGTCTAATTTATCGATTAATAACAAAAGAATAATAGTTTCCGTATTCGCTTGATATTGGGGCAATTAAATGAAAAACCTTAGGTAGAACAATTTTAATTTAGGGTGAATGTTATGCAAAGCGAATTGGAAGCAAAAGACTTTCCTATTAAAGAAGCGCGCGCTCTTGTTAAGGATTTGATGGCGCCTAAGGAAAGCATTTATTGGGTCGATTTTTTATTTCACATTGTGCTTGGTTGGTCGGCATTTTGGCTGGCATCGACCACGACAATTTTTAGCCCAATATGGTGGGTTACATATATTGTTAGCAGCATTGCTATTTACCGTGCGGTTATTTTCACCCATGAACTTGCCCACCTTAAAAAAGGCACGTTCAAGCTGTTTCGTTTTGTTTGGAACATAACTGTTGGTTTTGTTATTATGGCACCATCGTTTACGTACCACGGGGTGCATAACGACCACCACGCCAGAGATGTTTATGGCACCAATGAAGACGGTGAATATTTGCCCTTTGGTGCTGAGGCACCGTGGAAAATTATCAGCTATGTGTTCCTAAGCTTTCTTATACCGCTGTTTATAGTTATCAGGTCAATGGTCTTAACCCCTTTGGGGCTGATAATTCCACCACTTGGTCGTTTGGTTTGGCAGCGGGCATCGTCACTAACCATTGATATTAATTATAAACGCCGCCCTATGGGCAAAAGTGACGACCCCACATCACGCATGCAAGAGGTTGCCGCCTCACTTTATGGTTGGGCTATTGTTTATTTGGTTTACGCAAGTGTGTTGCCCGAGCAGTTATTGTTAATGTGGTATTTAGTAACATTTTTAGCACTGTTCCTGAACTCTATCCGCACCCTGTGCGCCCATGCTTATCGCAACGCAGGGGACAAAAAAATGACATTATCTGAGCAGTTTTTGGATGGTGTTGATGTGCCAGGAAATATGTTCACAAGCTTTTGGGCGCCAGTTGGTTTGCGCTACCACGCTACCCACCATTTGTTTCCAAACATGCCCTACCATTCGCTTGGTGCGGCACACCGCAGATTGCGAGATCAGCTTAGTGACAATACGCAATATATGGCGTCAACGCGCAACAGCATGTGGCACGCCCTAACGCGGCTTTGGGCCGATGCAAAAGCGAGCCAGCAAAAATCATAAACATTGTTAATCGCTATCAGCACTGTCAGCCCAACTGCCGCTGTCATTGTCAGCGGGGTCAGACGACCTGCCACCACCATAACCATCAGCATTGGAACCATAATCTCTGTCTGTAGAACTGCGTCCACCCTGACCAGAGCCAACCCCATCAGCATAGGTGCCAGTATCGGTGTCGGTTCCGCCGCTACCTCTACCTGAACCAACGGTGTCGGCATAGGTGCCAGTGTCAGTGTCGGTTCCGCCGCTACCTCTACCTGAACCAACCCCGTCGGCATAGGTACCCGTATCGGTGTCGGTTCCGCCGCTACCTCTACCTGAACCAACCCCGTCGGCATAGGTACCGGTGTCGGTGTCGGTTCCGCCGCTACCTCTACCTGAACCAACCCCATCAGCATAGGTACCCGTATCAGTGTCGGTTCCGCCGCTACCTCTACCTGAACCAACCCCGTCGGCATAGGTGCCAGTGTCCGTGTCGGTTCCGCCAGTACTGCGACCAGACCCCACAGCATCGGCATATTCGCCCGTATCAGTGTCGGTGCGGCTGCCAGCCTGACTACCGCCTGACGGGTCAGCGTAGCGTCCAGTATCACTATCTGAATAGTTGCCAGTTGTGACACAACCAGAAACAACAACCGATCCTAACATTCCAAGAACCGAGCGCCTGTTTACTTGTTTGACGGTTTTAATATCGCTATTTTTCAGGGTATATTTTTTAGGCATAACTTGCTCCTGATATAATGTTTTTAAAACAATACAAATAAGAACAAATTGAAATTCTTTCGAATATAGGTTGAGGCGGATTATATCCTATTTTTTGATATTTTAAAAATTATTACTAATCGCCCGCATGACCGCAATGGTTTCAGGGGTGTGTTCTCTGAACTTTGGATCGGTGGCAGTGCGCACAATTACCATGTTTTGTTTGCGTGAAACCCATATAACTTGTCCCCAAATTCCGTTGGCGAAAAACTCACCATCATAATTGTCAGGCACCCACCATTGGTATTGGTAACCACGGTGTCCGTAAGTATTTTCGGGTTGCACATGTGGGTCAGATGGTATTGTGGCTTCATTAACCCAATTATGTGACAACAGTTGTTCGCCGTGCCAGTTGCCATTGTTTAAAAACAACGAGCCTAGTTTGGCATAGTCGCGCGATACCGCATTTAAGCAACAAAAACCAATAGGCACACCCTCGGCGGTGTTCCATGATGCTAGGGATTCCATGCCAAGCGGTTGCCAAATTTTCTCACTTAAAATTTCTTCAAATGGCTTGTCATACAAGCGGCGCACAATTGCGCTTAAAACATGGGTGTCAGAACTGCGATAATAAAAACGTGTGCCAGCATCTTCCATTTTGGCGTAATTACCTAACTGCCCATCCAAGCCAATGCCAAGAACAAAAGCCTTGTTAAGCATTATTTGCACGCTAGACATGGCAAGGGCGGTGTTGCCGCCAGTGGAGCCATAACTTTCGCTAAAATCTACACCAGATGACATTTGCAATAGGTCTTTTATGCGGGCATTGCCATAAGCAGTGTCGGTAAGCTCTGGCAAATAGGTGGAAACCGTGTCTTCCACGCTGGCAATCAGCCCTTCATCGCGTGCCATGCCAATAAGGGTGGAAACAAATGACTTAGCCACCGACCAACTGGTAAAGCGGCTGGCTTGGTCGGCACCGTTTAAATAACGCTCATGCACTATGGTGCCATTTTTAATAACCAGTAAGCTTGTGCTTTCTGTGCGCTCTAAATACGCGCTCAGGTCAAGTTCCTCACCATTAAAGTTATATTGCATTTCCAAATCTGTAGCCATTTCAGGGTA
>DAOWAS010000124.1 GCA_030634465.1 Alphaproteobacteria bacterium
GTACGAATCAGAAAGTTCATGTCGTAAAAGTGAGTTCATGCCAGTAGTTATGCACACATATCTAATTTCGTCTGTTGATTTTATCGGGGTTACACGTCCCAACAGAACACCCGCCTCAGCCACAACATAACGACCAGGCTCTAACCATATTTCCATTTCTGGTCTGGCCGCTTTAATTTCAGCCAGTGTTTCGTCCAAAGCTATAATATCCAACGGTTGGTCATTGGGGTTTTCAACCACACCCAAACCACCACCAAGGTTTAAATATTTCAGGTTTGGCAGGCTATCCACAGCTTCTAAAATAACGTGCCCAATACGGCTCCAGTTTTCAGCATCCAAAATGCCACTGCCCACATGAGAGTGAATACCAACAACTTCGGCACCACTGGCTGTGGCTAGGGCTATGGCCTCGTTAACATCTTCTAACGGAATGCCAAACTTTGCTAACTTGCCGCCTGTACGTACATGGCGGTGGTGGCCTTTGCGCATACCGGGGTCAACCCGTAGCAAAATTTCCTTGCCGGCAAAAACCTCAGGCCAGTTTTTTAACGGAAACACATTATCAACCGTCACCTGAATATTTCTTGCCAGTGCCTGTTCATATTCCACACGAGGGGCAAAATTTGGCGTGAATAAAACACGCTCAGTTGAGATGTTTGGAAACAGTTTGAAAATTGCATCCACCTCGTTTGGTGAAACACACTCAAAACCCAAACCAGCATCATAAACATGGCTTAACACCTCAGCATGGTTGTTAGATTTCATTGCGTAAAAAATACGGTCAACATTGCTCAAGCTTTTCAGGCGTGCCAATGCCGCGTCAATAACGCTAGTGTCATAAACATATACCGACTGTTCCTCGCTAGCCATTTTCAGCAGTTCGCTTCTTTTTTCCACCCACCATTTTTGTGGTGCAGGCTTAACTTGTTGTGGGTGCGCCTCGACATTCATTTGCTGTAATGCCTCAAACGTAGGGCCAAAAATTGCATTCTGGTTTTGGCTAACCAAATTTGCATGAAGCTTTTTAACCAACTGCTCGGCCTGACTTTCATCAACCACAAAACTAAGGTTCAGGTCACTGGCACTTTGGCTAACCATATAAATTGGATATTCTTCAAACACCTCAAGGGCAGGGCCAATTTCGTATAACAATGCTCTTATTTTTGCCCCAACCAAACTAACCACTGCGGTGGAGTTGATAATTTTAACCCGACAAATTTTCTCTAAACCCTGCCTTAACTGGGTTAATGCCCCTTCGTTTAAGGCATTAATATTGGCATCCAAAGTTAGAGTTACGTTTGCCTCTGAAGTTGATATCAGGTCTACGGACAAGCCAAGGTCACGGAAAATAGCAAAAACATCTGCCAAGAAACCAACCTCGTGCCACATGCCGAAAGATTCAAGCGAAACCAACACAGTGCCACGTTGAATGGATATGGCCTTAACCTGCGGCGCGCCAAATGCAACATCGTCTGCCACTCTGGTGCCTTCCACCTGTGGCTGAAGGGTGCTGCGTATAAAAGTGGGAATACTGCTCTTGCGCACTGGTGGAATGGCACGAGGGTGCAAAATAGACGCCCCCATTGAGGACAGTTCCTGCATTTCGTCGTAACGCAGTTCTTTTAACAGTTTTGCCCCACGCACCAAACGTGGATCTGCTGAAAACACCCCTGCAACATCGGTCCATATCTCTAATTTTTGCGCGCCTATTTTTGCGGCGAAATACGCGGCTGAGGTGTCAGACCCGCCCCTGCCCAAAAGCACATCGTCACCATTTTCACTGCGTGCGATAAAGCCTTGGGTTAAAACCACGCCGTGCAAGGTTGAAAGCTGGTCAGACAATTCTTGCTCAAATTCATGGGCGCACACCGCGCTTAAAACTTGTGAGCGGGCAGATTTTTTTGGCTGGTTTACACTTTTTAAAAGCTGTCTGGCATCTTGCCAATGTATTGGTGTTTTATCCGCAAACAGATCGTGGGATTGCAGCCAGTTAGCACCCAATGTTGTGGACATCAGCTCGCCCAAAGCTAGCACCCTTGCCTCAACAACTGGGGCGGCACTGCCTGACGAACGAATATCAGCCAACAAAACAGATAGTTCATCAAAAAATGGCTGTAAAAGTTTTGCACCATCCAGACCTAGTTCACTGGCAAGGGTTAGGTGCTGTTGTTTGAGAGCTTCAACATCGCCATCAACATCAACATCAAACGCTTCATTACCTGTGGTGGCTTCTGTGGCTTTAGCAACAAGTGCTGACAGGGCGTTAGACACCCCGCTTAAAGCAGAATGCACAACAAGTGGTCTAAACCCTTCGTTTATGCGCGCAGCCACAATTTCAGCAATGGTTTGCCAATGTTCCGCCTTGGCAACGCTGGTGCCGCCAAATTTTAACACAACCCAGTTATTATCATTATTTATAGGGTTATTCATTTTTATTCCTATCTGTTGTCTGTTGCAAACGCACAAAAAAAAGCCCGCTACGATATTTCGTTGCGGGCGACCTGTTGTGAATTTTATTTTAGTTTAGATTAAACATTCCACAGCAAAGCCACCCGCGCACATCTTCATTGTGCGGGTCTTTGTTGTTGTGGTCTTTATTGTGCTCATCGTGTTCATAGCTTTATCTAATATGCAATTAATCTAATAAGGTCAAGCACCAAAAATAATACATAAAAATAGTTAATGGAATAAGAACAAAAAAAGAGCCGCAACAAGTGCGGCTCTTTCCTTAATTTTTTCTACTCAGTACTAGAAAGAGTATTTTGCTCTTACGTACCAAGAACCACCTTCGTAGTTAGCTACAGTACGACGTGGGTACTGAAGGCCAACGCTTAAGCGGTTAGCATATGGTGCGCCAATTTCATCAACATACGTGTTGAAAACATTAGAGCCGCCAGCTACTAAGCGAAGACTGTCGGTTGCTTGATAACCAAGTTCCAAATCGATGTAAATAATTTCACCAATTTTTGCACTTGGGCTTACAGCAGCACCGATTGTGCCACGCTCATCATAGTGTGAACCATAATAGTTAGCCCGCGCCATGAAGTTCCACGCATCACCAAAGTATGTGTTGGTTGTTAGAGCCATGCGGATACTTGGATAGTTGTTTTCAATATCCTCAATAGTTGAAGCACCAACAGGTGTAAGACCATTGATTTGTTTAACGCCTGTTACCTCAATCTTATTATAGTTAAATGCGAAAGTGATGTCAGTGTTTGTATCAGCATTCCATTCAACATCAGATGTTACAACAACATCAACACCTTTATGTCTTACGTCCAACACGTTGGTGAAGAAAGACACTGTTTGGTTATCGGCACCACCAACAACTGGCAAGTCACCAGTACGGTAGATACGATCAGCAACATCTGTTTGATACATATCAACTGTTAGTGTTGCGTTATCGCTAAGGTCTTTTGTTAAACCAGCACTATAACTAATTGAAGTTTCTTCTTTCAACGGCGCACCACCAGCAGCTAATGCTTCTGGGCTAGTTGGGTTAACCAAACCTTCTTCAACTTGCAAACCTGTGTTGCCATCAAAAGTTGTGATGATTGAAGTGATGTTGCCCTGACCAGGTGTTGGAGCATGGTAACCGGTAGAAATTGAAGCACGAAGTGTTGTGCTGTCAGATAGGCTGTAACGTGTAGCAAATTTACCGTTTAATGTTCCACCAAAGTCTGAGAAGTCTTCGTAACGAAGAGCAAACTGCACCATAAACTCGTCTGACACATCATGCTCAACATCAACATAACCACCAAAGTTGCTGCGAGAGAAAGCACCAGCATCAGCAAGGCTAACACTGGTCATACCACTTGGACCAGGACCTACGAGGGCATTAGCTTCACCAGAAATTGTGGTGAAAGTTTCTTCACGCCACTCAAAACCAAACGCAACGCTTGAGCTGTCTCCGATTGTTTTTGAGAAGTCTGCATTTAAGTTAACTTCTTTTTGCTCATAACCACCCATGTCAAAGTCCATTTGTGGAATTTCGCCGTTAACTAGGTCAAGTCCTGAGTTAACAGTGTTGTTTAGGAAATAGTCCAACTGACTAACACCCAAAGCTGCACTAAAGTCATAATACAAACCACCATCTGTTTCGCCATTAACACCACTAATGATGCTGTAATCAGTTTGCGCACCATCAAGGAACGGTGTGTAACCAGCTGGTAGGCCAGTATAACCCGCATCGCGGAAGGCTGTTAGAGTTGAATGGTCAGGTGTTCTATAGAAGAAACGATAACGACCATCTGTGTCGGAATAGTTACCACGAACATACACTTGTCCACCGTTATCCAACTCAATACCTGAGTTGATGAAAACACGTGTGCCACTTGTTTCAGGACGACCCCATGTTTGTACCAACGGAGCATCGCCAAATGGGCTATCTGCACCAAAGCCTGTTACGCCAGCATCAACAAATGGTTGAATAGTAGCAGTACGTTGAATGCCGCGTGATAGGGCATCGTTGTCTGTATATTCAGCACTGATGTTAATAAAGCCGTTATCGCCAACTGGTAAACCAATGTTACCAGCAACCTTCATGCTTTCTTCGCCTTCGTAGAACTGGCCATAACTAACCAGAACTTCGCCGCCTTCGTTGCTGTCCTTCATTATAAAGTTAATAACACCGGCAATGGCATCAGAACCGTACTGAGATGCGGCGCCATCGCGCAACACTTCAACGCGTTTCAATGCAATGCTTGGGATCATACCAACGTCAACACCGTGTGAGCCGTTACCAGCTGCTGGAGCAAAGAACTGAACCAAAGCTGAACGGTGACGGCGTTTGCCATCAACCAAAATTAATGTTTGGTCAGGTGCCATGCCACGAAGTGATGTTGGGCGAATGAATGCACTGCCGTCACCAGTAGCTGGTGTGGCTGTGTATGATGGTACTAACATTTTCAAGTTGTCTGTAATATCAGCAGCATTACCAGTACTGGTAAAATCTTCACCGCTAATTACGTCAACTGGAACTGGACTGTCAGTAACAGAACGTGGCTTTTGACTGCGAGAGCCAATTGTCACCACTTCTTCGATAACTTCATTGTCTTGAGCGATAACCGTTGTTGTTGCTGTAAATGATAGAGCAACACCAGAAACACCCATAAGTAATTTTCTAGATAACTTCACGTTAACCTCCATTAGTTTTTAAAAGTATTATCAGCTTTTTTTTAAAACCCACCAACCTGCACTGCTTCAACCCATTGTTTAATATTATTTAAGTGCAGATAAGAAAAACATTAATATTGATGAGCTTTGCCGTTCCCGTGAAGTTAGCGACCACCATTGGCATTTAACAGCTAAACTTAACAGCCAGAGCCATAATATTGCATATTTTGCAACAAGTGTTGCCATTTCACCACATATGCAACATTTGTTGCAATCTCCATACAAAATGGTTAGTTTACCTGTAATTATGATTCGTTGAAGGCAAGCCAGTGCAAAATATTAAAGAGTTATCCGAGAAAATATCTGAAACTTATGGGCAGATGAGCCCTAATTTTCGGAAAATTTCTGCTTATATTTTAGATAATCCAGATGAAATAGCGTTGTCGTCAATGCGCGCAAACGCTGAGAAACTAAGGCTAAACCCTTCAAATTTTGTACGCTTTGCCCGCTATCTTTCATTTGATGGCTATCCAGAACTCAGGGCGTTGTTTCAGCATGACCTTAAAGAAAAAAGCTCTGGTTATTTTGCACGGGCCCAAAACCTGCAAAAACAGCACAAGCAGGA
>DAOWAS010000054.1 GCA_030634465.1 Alphaproteobacteria bacterium
AATTGTTCTATCAACCATTAAACCAGTGTTGGGGAACACTCAATGATATTTATAACTTTGGCTGGATAATATGAACAATTTACCCTACCACTTATGTGAAGAAACTATATCAGGGAAAGCATCAGGGAAAGTAATGCCACAAACATCAAAACCAACGCCCGTTCAGGATGTTTCGGCTGTCATTATAAAAAATGATGCCGTATTGCTGGTGAAAAGGGGCAAGCCCCCTTTAATGAACAGTTGGCATTTGCCTGGCGGCAAGATTGAAGATGGTGAAGATAGTAAAGATGCCATAGCCAGAGAGGTACATGAAGAAACTGGCTTAACTTTTCAATTACCCATATTGCTTGGGGAGGCCATGGTTTCAGGAAATGCCAAAGTTTCAGGAAATGATGACGAAAAGACATATCATTATGCCATTAAAACTTATTCAGGTGAGATAGACGGTGCAAAACCCCAAGCAGGAAGCGATGCTAGCGAGGCGAGATTTGTCCCACTATCTGAGTTAAATAAATATGACCTGAGCGAACAAACACATAAATTTATAGATAGCGCCACCTGCCATCCTCTTAGAAAACACCCGCTTAGAAAACACAGCGTAAAAGGTCACCTGAAAACAGCGCTTATAGCCCTGTTTTTTGGACTGGCGGCATATGGCTTTCTATTTGCCCTTATGAAAATTTTAAGGGCAACTGGCTTTCAAGCGTTCTAGGCATAACTGAACTTAGGCGTTGGGAAATTTATAATCCTTATACATTTCCCTAAGTTCCATTTTCAGAATTTTACCAGTTGCGGTGTGGGGCAGTTCGTCCACAGTTATAATGTCATCAGGCAACCACCACTTAGCCACACTTTTTTCCAGACACTTTATAATACTGTCTTTATCCAGTGTTGCACCTTCGTTCAACACTAATATAAGCAATGGACGCTCGTTCCATTTTGGGTGGAAAATACCAATAACACCTGCCTCAGCCACATCAGGGTGACCAACAGCGGCGTTTTCTAATTCAATTGAGCTAATCCACTCACCACCAGACTTAATTACATCTTTTGAACGGTCGGTAATTTGCATAAAGCCAAGCTCGTCTAACGTGGACACATCGCCAGTATCAAACCAACCATTTTCATCGATAATGTCACCGCCCTCGGCTTTCATATATTCTTTAACAACCCACGGCCCACGCACAACCAAGTGACCAAACGCCTTGCCATCATGTGGCAGGGCATTGCCATCATCGTCCAGAATTTCCATTTCAACGCCAAGAACAGGGCGGCCTTGTTTACACTTTATATCCAGTTGTTTTTCTTTAGGCCATGTTGCTGTTTCGCGGGTCATAACACCAACCGAGCCTAACGGGCTGGTTTCGGTCATGCCCCAAGCGTGGCAAACTTCTACGCCGTAATCATCTTCAAAGCTTTGGATCATGGAACGCGGTGCGGCAGAGCCACCAATAACAACACGTTTTAAATCACCAACGCCCTTACCAGTGCTTTGCAAATAAGCCAACAATGCCAACCACACGGTTGGTACAGCAGCAGTTAGGGACACACCTTCGTCTTCAATAAATTTTTGCAGGGTTTCGCCGTCAAAATGTGGCCCCGCTAAAGCTAGCTTACAGCCAACTGCGGCGGCACAATATGGCACGCCCCACGCATTGGCATGGAACATTGGCACCACAGGGAAAAATACATCCTTAGCCGTCGCACCCAAAGCATCAGCCCCAAGTGACACTAGCGTGTGTAAAAAATTACTACGGTGCGAATATAAAACACCCTTTGGGTTGCCTGTTGTGCCAGATGTATAGCAAAGACCAGAGGCAAGGTTTTCATCAAGCTCAGGCCATGAGTAATTTCCATCCTCAGCCTCAACCAATGTTTCATAACAGTAAACATTTTTCAGGGTTGTTTCTGGCATATGCTCTTCATCGGTCATGAAAATATATGCTTCAATGTTAGGCAACTCGTCGGCAACAGCTTCAATAATTGGCACAAAACTAGTGTCTAGGAACAGAACCTTGTCCTCGGCATGGTTGGCAATATAAATAAGCTGGTCTTTGAAAAGACGTGGATTAATTGTGTGGGCAACAGCACCCATTCCTGAAATGCCGTACCATAATTCAACATGGCGATATGTGTTCCATGCAAGGGTTCCAATTATATCGCCCTCGCCCACGCCCATACGGTGCAGAGCTTGCGCCACTTTCTTTGAGCGCACATGGCAATCAGACCAAGTATAGCGGTGGGTACCACCCTCAACAGTAAGGGTTACTATTTCGCTTTTACCGTGAAATTTATCCGCATGCTCAATAAGTTTTGAAACCAATAACGGCCAGTTCTGCATTAATCCTAACATATTACCCCTCATCTTTTATTATTTGCAGAAATACTACATTTTTCTGCCATATTTACAATGCCTACAGGGGCGAAATATTAAAAAGTCGCACAAAAATAGCTTAAAAAATGTGTTGCATTTTACACCACAGCTAAGCATTCTAACCTAAACATATACTATATGCAGTGGTTGACCCTTTAGGAGCAGTAAAAATGGCGATACAAAAGAAAAATCTGGCTTTAATAATTTCATCACTGTTTATAGGCCTTACGGCTTGTGCCAAAACATTGGACGACACAAGCACACTACCGCAGGCTGAACAAGAATATGAAAACGCAGCCAGAAGTGAAAATACATTTAACGAGGAAGAAACCCGCGCTGCTGCAGAAACATTTTTTGGTACAGGTGCGGCAAAAATTGGTGGCTTAATTGAAAGCATATACACCACCCACGGCAGACCAACAGCATATATTACTGGCACTGAAGTATCCGCCGCATTTTTTGCAGGCGGACGTTTTGGCGAAGGAACACTTCATCATAAGCTAGAGGGTACACAACCAATAAAATGGGCAGGCCCAAGTGTGGGTTTTGACTTTGGCTTAAGCGGTGGCGAAACATTTGTTTTGGTTTACAACCTTTACGACCCCGAACAAATATATCAGTGGATACCTGCTGGCGAAGGACAAGCATATCTTGTTGGTGGTTTTAATGTCAGCTATCAGGGCGATCAGGGAATTGTGCTTGTAACCATTAGAATGGGTGTGGGCATGCGCTTGGGCATTAATGTGGGTATTAATAAATATTACAAACCTAATGAAGACGAAAATAGTAACGAGGTATCGCCTTAAGTTAGCAACTAGGTTAAGCCTCGTGTTCTTCCGAACTCTCTTCCTCTTCATCATCCGCATCACCGTCTGCCGTACCCTCGGCATCATCCGCAGGCTCATCTGATATTAGCTTCATGGCTTGGGCAAAGGTTCTGCCATCACCCCGTTGGTGCAGTTCAAATTCAAGTTTTTGCCCCTCATCAAGCTTGTCCAAGCCTGATGACTGCACCGCAGTTATGTGAACAAAAATATCGTGGGAGCCATCATCAGGGCTTATAAACCCATAACCTTTGCTCTCGTTAAACCATTTTACTGTGCCGTGTGCCATTTCAACCCTTTATTGCTCTTTATTGCACCTTATTGCACTTTATTCTTGGCGCACAAAACCAATGCCACCCATGACCATGCCATCACTTAAACGAACAATTCTAATGCTTTCAACACCTGCTGTGTTTTCGAAATGCAAATACACAAGCCCTTGGCTGACCTGAAATGTTTTAAGTTTACTGGCTAAGGGTTTTTCCACTTCAATATGCCCAATGGCAACATTTGTTGGCATTTCAACAACTTCAAATCTATTTTCCGAAATGTTTTCGCCAAGTTCAGCCTCAGTTTGTGGCAAGTTTATAACCCGATAAACAATTGTACCAACAACACCAACAAAGCCAAAAAACAGCAATACACCCAGCACAATTACAATAAGTTTCATGCTGCCTTCATCTAATCCTATGACGCTATTACCATCATTATTATCGTCTTGCTGATTTTCAGGTGACGTTTGGTTGTTTTCGTGCGATTTATTGCTCATGACACTCTCTGATAAAAAAAATATGGACCTGATAAGGGCTTCGGCACAATCATCATACAAGGTATGTGTAGATGATGAAAGTGTCGGACTTCGTTTAGACAAGTTTATTAATCAGAACTTAGACAATCTATCTCGAACCCGCATTAAAAATCTTATGGAACAGGGATATGTTTTTGATAAAAACACGTCTTGCCCACTTAAAGACCCGTCTCGCAAGGTAAAGGCGGGTGAGGTTTTTGAACTGTTTGAGCCACAAGCCGTAAGTGCAGAGCCAGAACCAGAAGATATTCCACTGGATATTGTTTTTGAAGATGAGCATTTGATAATTGTAAACAAACCCGCAGGAATGGTGGTGCACCCTGCTAATGGGCATGAGGGTGGCACCCTTGTAAATGCGCTTTTGCACCATTCAAAAGACAGTTTATCTGGCATTGGCGGGGTAAAAAGACCGGGCATTGTCCACAGAATTGATAAAGACACTTCGGGTTTGTTGGTGGTGGCAAAAAATGATCAAGCCCATAAAGGGTTGAGCGTATTGTTCCATGACCACGACATTGAACGAAATTATACCGCCATTGTTAAAGGTAAACTACAGCCACCTATGGGCAAGGTTGAAGGCAATATTGCAAGACACCCCAACAATAGGAAAAAAATGGCCGTTTCCCCAGACCGGGGCAAACACGCCATTACCCATTATAAAACTAACGAAGTGTTCAGAATGGGTAAGGTTAACTTTGCCAGCATTATAACCTGCACGTTGGAAACTGGTCGCACCCATCAGGTTCGGGTACATATGGCGCATTTGGGGCATCCATTGGTTGGCGACCCTGTGTATGGGCGCAAGCTAGCTAAGCCCAAAGGGGCATCACAAAAACTAAAAACGGCACTAGATAGTTTCAACCGTCAGGCACTACATGCCACGGTACTTGGCTTTAAACACCCCATAACTGGGGAAACACTGCATTTTGAAGCCCCCTTACCAGCAGATATGGAAAACCTGAAAAAATTACTCCATGAGGGTTGAACAATAAAAAAACATACCCATATAGGGTATATGTTCGTTGCATATAAGGGGTTGGGGAACTTCTAACATTCCTATACAATTGCCCAGATGTAGCCACAAATGATACGCATAATTATGCTTAACATTTAGGAGACCAAGTGGATGACTGATAAAAAAATACTTCCTGTAATTTCCCCTGATGGAAGCCTTTCCAGATATCTTCAGGATATCAGGAAATTTCCTATGCTAGAGAAACAGGAAGAATATATGCTTGGAAAAGCGTGGCAAGAGCACGGCGATACAGGTGCTGCGCACCAACTTGTTACCAGTCATTTACGTTTAGTGGCAAAAATTGCCATGGGTTATCGTGGTTACGGCCTTCCCGTTGGTGAATTAATATCAGAAGGCAATGTTGGCTTGATGAAAGCCGTAAAAAAGTTTGACCCTGAACGTGGTTTCCGCCTGTCCACATATGCCATGTGGTGGATCAAGGCATCTATTCAAGAATTTATCCTGCGCTCGTGGTCACTGGTTAAAATTGGCACCACCGCCGCGCAAAAGAAACTGTTCTTTAATCTGCGCCGCGTTAAAGGCCAGATAAAAGCTATCGAAGAAGGTGACATGTCACCAGAACATGTTGAAGAAATTTCAACACGGCTTAACGTTAGTGAAACCGAAGTTGTGAATATGAACCGCCGCCTAACAGGTGCTGACCGCAGTTTGAACGCCCCCATTAAAATGGATGGTGAGGGTGAGTGGATGGACTGGTTGGAAGACGAACAACCCAATCAGGAAATTGTTCATGCTGAAAAAGAAGAACTTGGCATAAGGCGTTCATTAATGGTTGAAGCCATGAAAGGCTTAAACGAGCGTGAGCAACACATTATTACAGAACGACGCTTGCAAGAAAAACCCACAACGCTGGAAGAGCTGAGCATACAATATAACATCAGCCGCGAGAGAGTTAGACAAATTGAGGTAAGGGCATTTGAAAAGCTACAAAAAGCCATGATAAATGCATCGAAAGAAAGCGCTAACTAGGCTCTTGCCTTTGGTTTAGCGGTCTTCTCTTCGCCACTTGATTTTGAAGTAATAATTTCATCACCCCAAATATCCAGAAGTTTTTTCTGCTGGTCTTCTATTTTCCGCACGCGGTCATTGGCGGCCATTTGCATGAAAAGTGCGGCAATATTTGGGGCTACGCCCAGAACCATAACGCCAAGTGCGCCTGCCCCTAACATGAATATCATGGACACACTATCGGACAAAACACTACCAACGCCCTCATAGCCAGATGCATCAATAGCCTTAAACACATATGGAACAACACCAGCTAAATTGAAGGTGAAAATTGTTTTCAGCCTCATAGCCCGATACACATGGCTATCCACGAACCAGTAAACAAAGGTTGGCAACATGCCAATTACACCAACAATGGCAGCCGCAGGCCAAAAGAATAACAACGCCATAAAAATAGCAGCGCCAACCATCATCGGCATGACAAATCTCCACTATTTTTATTATTTATATTTACCAACATGTTTTCTAACTCCCCAACACAGTTAGAACAACGCTAATAGCCACCAACACCATACCTACAAAGCTAACTCCATTATATCCTTTGTAAACGGCCCTTGGGTCATCGCTTTTAATCAATACTTTATTTTGCTCGCGCATCCGCTCCAAATGGCTAAACGCCTTACAAGCCCGCGAATATTCTTGTTCGTCTGTTGCTCTATGCTGGGCCAACTTCAATTGCGAACTTACATTGGCCAAACTGCCAGTTGAAGATAGCTGATCCAGCCTTTTCGCCAACATTTCTCGCCTTGGCTTATAATGTATCGCCTTTACAACAGGCCTCAACCCTTCACAAAGCTTCGAACATAAATTGGGCAAGGGGCCAACACGCACCTTGGTTTGAATTGCACCCATAGTGTCTATAAACCTAGAGGCGTGCAGGCCACTAGGCAGGTCACCATTAGGCAATGTTCCAAACATGCCATCCAGCCCAACCGTTTTTGCTGAACAAAACGCGCTAACGTGCCTATCTAAAAGGTTGGTACCACTGCCTGACGTGCCGATAAGTTGATCAAGTTTTTTCAGAACGCCGCGTGCACCGCGTATCCAGTAACCTTTAAACTTGTCGCTCAAACAAGGCAGTTTGGGGTTAAGTTCATATAGAACACGCTCAATACCTTGTCCCAGTTTTTCATTTTTCAGAAAACCACCTGCCCAAACAATGCTACCAACATTTTCCTGCATAACTTCATTATCATCACCAATAATTTTACTTACCTCGGTAATAATATTTGAAGACAAAATGTCCTTTACAATGTCTAGCGTTTTACCACTTTCATCCATATATGCCGCAGCTACCACTGGGCCAAAGCCATCATAAGCAATGGTCAAACCATTATATCGCAATGGGCCGTGAGGGTCTAAAAAGGCACATAAGCGGGCAACCAGTTCGGCGGCTGAGTTTGCATTATGTGACTTGTTAGAACCCTTGATGAACAGTTCAGCATTTTCTGACAAAACTTCGGCAGTAAGGTTGCTTGAAACCCAGTTTGCAAAATCAAATTCTGAGAAATACGTAACTGTTTCTGGAATTTTTATCGCCATGCCCTGTGCTAGGGCGCGTCTATCTGTGTAATTAACCCCAGCAAAGGTAACAGGCTTGCTTAAGCCATAATTATCCGTACCCGTACTTAAACGGGGGGCGTGCCCATCAATAAACTGGGCAACCTGCCCTAAACCCCAACGGTGCGCCGCCTCATCAGACATCAACCCCCTTATGGGTAGTTCAAAGGCATCAGGCACTCTTTTCTTACCCTCTAAAAATCTATAGCTGCCTTTGTCCATACGAGCAAAAAAATCAACAGTATTATCTTCTGAGGTTTTAATAGGATCGCTTATTGCCAAGGTCATCAAACATGCCCCTAGGGCAAACACATCATCATCGCTAGCACCCTCGCC
Organism: Alphaproteobacteria bacterium; assembly: GCA_030634465.1. Lineage (GTDB taxonomy): Bacteria > Pseudomonadota > Alphaproteobacteria > Sphingomonadales > SMXR01 > DAOWAS01. Next base: position 7,947 of record DAOWAS010000054.1, read on the forward strand.
TCGTGCCATGGGCAAGCATGCCGCACGCTCCAATGTTGTATAACTGCCAGGCTGTCTTAAACCAGCAGGCGCACTAAAACATTCACCAAGAATAATTTCATTTCCATCTGGATTAGCAAAGAAAATATTGGCTGGCGTTAGGGCTCTGTGAGTAATTTTATTACCGTGCAATTCAGCCAAGGCAATCAAAAGTGGTTTTAGAAAATCTTTTTGTAAGAAATTAACATCAATGCGTTCACGCCCTTCCGCACTGTCCAGTGATGGGCCTAACGGACGTTCAACAACAGAAACAAAACGCCTTTGTGTACTTCCTTCCTCAACAGCAGAATAAACACCCTGGTCTAACAAATTGTTGTAAAATTTAATTGTTTTTTTTATGAGACGGTCGGTAACACTGTCTCTCATAGGAACTTCAAAATTGTGCACAAAAGCATAAACCGACTGGGTTATATCTTTTTTACTGGCGGCGGCGTAAGCCTCTCCGCCAGGGCTATCAAATTGCGGAAGCCTTGTTGCAAAATCAATATCATAATTATCTGCAAAAGGAGATGTTGATTTTGGTAATATTTTTTCTTCACCGGCCATTTAAATACAAGCTTCTTCTACTTCCCTCAAAACACACATGCTAATTTGCATATACCCTTAGGCAATCTAAAGCATATGTTGCTGTAAATGCTAGGAAAAAGCTCTAAAATACCCTGCTAAGTGACGATTTTTCTCACAAAAACGCGTTAATTTATTAAATTAAGCCTGAAATGGGTCTTTAACCAAAATGGTATCGTCCCTTTCAGGGCTGGTTGATAAAAGCGCAACAGGCGCTCCAATTAACTCTTCCACACGCCTGATATACTTAATTGCAGTTGCAGGCAGCTCTGCCCACGAACGTGCACCCTCGGTGCTTTCGCTCCAACCATCCATGGTCTCAAAAATTGGTTTCACCCGTGCTTGCAGCTCAGTATTACTCGGGAAATAATCAATTGTTTTGCCATCAAGGTCGTAACCAACACAAATTTTAATTTCTTTCATGCCGTCCAGCACATCAACCTTTGTCAGGGCAATGCCATGAATACCACCAATTGTAATGGCCTGACGCACCATAACAGCATCAAACCAACCACAACGACGTGAACGACCAGTTACGGTACCAAATTCGTGCCCACGTTCACCAAGCAACTGCCCAACATCATTATTTTGTTCGGTTGGGAACGGCCCCTCACCCACACGTGTGGTATATGCTTTTGTAATGCCTAAAACATAATCCAAACTGCTGGCACCAACACCCGAACCTGCGGCGGCTTGGCCTGCGGTTGTGTGCGACGATGTAACAAAAGGGTATGTGCCATGATCAACATCAAGCATCTGCCCTTGGGCGCCTTCAAACAAAACTTTTTTGCTTTGTTTTTTAGCATCGTCCAGGGTACGCCAAACGTTTGATGCAAAGGGAAGAATTTTAGGTGCAATTTCCTCTAACTTTGCCAACAAGTCAGCTCTGTTAACAGGGTCTGTACCATGACCAATACGCAGTGCATTGTGGTGTGCTAACAAAGTGTCTAAACGCAGGTTTAAACTGTCTTTATCAGCCAGATCGCACAAACGAATAGCACGTCTGCCAACTTTGTCTTCGTATGCAGGGCCAATACCACGGCGGGTTGTGCCAATTTTAACACCTGCTTTGGCATCTTCACGCAGGGCATCAAGCTCGCCGTGAATAGGCAAAATAAGCGTACAATTTGCGGCTATTTCCAATTCGTTTGGTGTAACAGTCACACCCTTTTCAGAAATGCGCTCAATTTCATCCATCAATGCCCAAGGGTCAACAACCACCCCGTTGCCAATGATAGATTTTTTACCACCACGAACAATGCCTGATGGCAGCAAACTTAGCTTATAAACATTGCCATCAATAACAAGGGTATGACCAGCGTTGTGACCACCTTGAAAGCGCACAACCACATCGGCTCTCTCTGAAAGCCAATCGACAATTTTACCCTTACCTTCGTCACCCCACTGCGAACCGATTACGACAACATTGCCCACTGGCAAACTCCTTTTCCATCAAGCGAACACTACCTTGTGTTCCACTTGTTTTTTTCTAAAATTCCAAGCTTTTCACCTGCCTTACGTTTGGCAAGTTCATCACCTTGGCTATCACTTCGTCTGATGGTTTTTGATCCATCGAAATTAAAGCTATAGCCCATTCATGTTTTTTATCCCGACCCAGATTAAATGTCCCGATATTTATGCCTGCATCGCCTAAAATACTTCCCAAGTTACCTATTAGACCAGGTTTATCATCGTTGGCAACATATAGCATATATTCAGATAATAAAGCTTCAATTTCAACACCCATAATAGAAACAATTCTTGGCGAACTGTTAGCAAATAATGTTCCTGCAAAAGACAGGTCACCACCCTCTGTTTTTATGGTTACACGCATCAAGGTATGATAGTCACCCTCTCTATCGTGTATCACTTCGGTAATGTCGATATTGCGCTCTTTAGCAATAATTGGTGCATTAACCATGTTTACACTATCCATAGATGGTTGCAACAACCCCTCCAACACAACTGCGGTTAGTGGCTTGGTGTTAACATCTGCAACTTGGCCTTCATATTCAATGGTTACACTTTTAATGCCACTTTCAACCAACTGACCAGTAAAGGCGCCAATATGCTTGGCTAATTCCATGTAAGGCTTAAGCTTTGGTGCCTCTTCTGCGGTTACTGATGGCATGTTAAGTGCGTTTGTCACCGCACCAGTTAATAAATAATCTGATAGTTGCTCGGCAACCTGTACCGCAACATTTACCTGCGCTTCGGTGGTTGATGCCCCCAAATGCGGTGTGGCAATAACACTATCCATCTCAAACAAGGGGTTTTCTCTGGCTGGCTCTTCCTCAAAAACATCTAATGCCGCCGCCGCAACCTTGCCACTTTCAAGCGCTGTTTTTAGCGCCGCTTCGTCTATCAAACCACCACGGGCGCAATTTATAATACGCACCCCGTCTTTCATTATGGCAAATGCCTCAGCACCAATAATACCTTTAGTACTATCGGTTAATGGTGTGTGTAGCGAAATAAAATCCGCCCGTTCAAACAACTCGTTCAGCTCTACCTTGGTAATGCCCAGATCTTCGGCGCGCTCAGGTGACAAAAACGGATCAAATGCTATCACGCGCATTTTCAAACCCTGCGCCCTGTCGGCAACCACTGCGCCAATGTTACCACAGCCAATAATGCCAAGGGTTTTGCCTGAAATTTCCACACCCATGTATTTTGACTTTTCCCACAGACCTTTGCGGGTCGACTGGTCGGCAGATGGAATTTGTCTTGCTGCCGCCATTAGCATGGCAATAGCGTGTTCAGCAGTTGTGATAGAGTTACCAAAAGGTGTGTTCATAACCACCACACCTTTGGCTGATGCCGCAGGCACGTCAATATTATCCACCCCGATGCCGGCACGACCAATAACCTTAAGGTTTGGTGCCAAGCTTAACAATTTTTCACTTACTTTAGTTGATGAACGAATTGCCAAGCCATCATAGTTACCAATGATTTTGCGTAACTCTTCTTTGTCTAGCCCTGTGAACTCGTCCACTTCAATGCCGCGCTCTTTAAAAATTTGCGCCGCTTTTGGGCTCATTTTGTCTGATATTAATACTTTAACCATTGTCTTATCCTAATTTTTTAATTCTTTTTTTATTTCGTCAAAAGCCCAGTTAAGCCACGGGAACAGTGCCACAAGGTCATCTGTTTCAACCGTAGCTCCAGCCCAAATGCGCAAACCCGCAGGAGCATCGCGGTAAGCACCAATGTCGTAGGCAACGCCCTCGGCATCCAATAGCGCCACCAGTTTTTTAACTAATGCTTGCTGTTCATCTTGGCTAAGAGCCACAACCTCAGGGTCTTTTATTTTCAAACAAACAGAGGTGTTTGAACGCAACCCTTCATCAGCCACTAAAAAGTCAATCCAGCTCGACTGCTTGACCCAGTTTGATATGGCCTCAGCGTTGGCATTTGAACGCTTCATCAGACCATCCAAACCACCAAGGGTTTCAGCCCAAGCAAGGGTGTCTAAATAATCTTCAACCGCCAACATGGATGGGGTGTTAATGGTGGCACCCTTGAAAATACCTTCAATAAGCTTGCCACCCTTGGTCAGGCGGAAAATTTTCGGCATAGGCCAAGACGGAGTGTAGCTTTCCAAACGCTCAACCGCGCGCGGGCTAAGCACAATAATGCCGTGTTGGGCTTCGCCGCCCATTACTTTTTGCCAAGAAAATGTGGTGCAATCCAGTTTGTCCCAGCTTAAATCCATAGCGAAAGCTGCAGAGGTGGCATCGCAAATGGTTAAGCCTTTGCGTTCAGCATCTATCCAGTTTGCATCAGGAACCCGCACACCCGAGGTGGTACCATTCCATGTGAAAACCACATCATTGTCGCAATTAACTGAGTTAAGGTCGACTATTTCACCATAATCGGCTTCTAAAACTCTGACGTTGTTTAGCTTCAACTGGTTGAGAATATCACCCACCCAACCCTTGCCAAAACTTTCCCACGCCAGCACATCAACACCACGTTCGCCCAGTAGCGACCACAGTGCCATTTCCACCGCACCTGTGTCAGATGCGGGAACAATGCCAATTTTATAATTATCGGGAATGCCGAGAATTTCGCGTGTTTTTTCAATTGCTAAAGATAGTTTTGCCTTCCCCGGTTTTGAACGGTGAGAGCGGCCTAATAGAGCATCTTGGAGAATTTCCGGAGTCCATCCCGGTCTTTTTGCGCACGGTCCCGAAGAGAAACGGGGATTGTGCGGCTTAATATGCGGACGCATACTTGCTTGCATTTTATGTCCATCCTTACAGACAGTTGCACTCCGTTGGGGGAGCGTGACCCAAGGACGTAATGAACCATCTAAATGTGCAAGTCAACATAAGAAAAAATTGATATACAAAAAGCCTATAGCTCTTTCATAAAATAGGTAATGCCTTCCAAATCAGCATCATTGTAAGCCTTTGTTTTTACAAAACCATATCGTTCATAAAGGGCAATTGCGGGTTTTAATCTGGCTAAAGTATCAAGACGCATTATTTCATATGACATGCGCTTTGCCTCAGCCAACAAGGTTTTAACTAACGATTCGCCCATGCCATGCTTGCGGTGCTTTGGTGCAACATAAAGCCGTTTCATCTCGCAAGCCTTACCCTCTATTCTTTTTAGCGCGATCATGGCTGTTGGCTGTTTTTCACCATTTAAAATAGCAAAATAAATTACCCCATCAGGCCGTGCATATGGCGCTGGCAGGCTTTCAAGCTCTTCATCAACACCTTGAAAACAAAGATCTTCGCCCAGTTCCACCATATATTCTTCAATTAAATGACGAGCCGTTTTCATGTCTTCAGCACCAACGGCCTCACGAATGATAAACTTCTCAGTCATGCCTATAGCCATCTATGTTTATAGGGCCGTTACCACCACCAATTTTAATTGTGTTCTTTAGTGCTTGCTGAACAAATGATATTGCCTTTTCTGCGGCAACCTCAACTGGCTCGCCCAATGACAAATGACAAGCTAACGAGGTGGATAAAGCGCAACCAGTACCATGGTTGTCAGGTGCATCTATTTTTTCACTTTCAAAAAAACTAGCCCCTGTTTGGGTAAGTAAAACATCAACCACCCCCTCACCAGCTAAATGACCGCCAGTTATTAAAACATTTTCCACGCCCTGCAACACTATTTTTTCGCCCGCCTCTAACATTTGCTCCTTAGAACTTATGCTCATGCCAGCTAAAATCTCAGCCTCAGGAATGTTGGGGGTTAAAACAGTTGTTAGCGGAAAAAGCTGTTCGGTCATTGCCGTTACGCCAGCTTTGCTCAACATCTCAGCCCCAGAACTGCTTCTAATAACGGGGTCTAGCACAAGAATGTATTTTTCATCTCTGGCTTTTAGTTCTGTTAGAACTGTGGAAATTATTTTAACCATGCCCTCATTATGAAGCATGCCAAGTTTAATGGCATTAATTCCCATATCATCAAGCACAGCTTTTATTTGCGCCTGAACAATGTCCCCGTCAACAGGTTCAACATGGCTAACACCGCAGGTGTTTTGCACGGTCATTGCGCTAACAACACCTGCACCATAACATCCATGCATGCTAATGGTTTTTATGTCTGCCAAAAGGCCAGCACCGCCAGATGGGTCCAGACCTGCTACGGATAAAACACGTCCCTCAAACTGAGAGCCGGGTTTGCACGATGTCATGCGGCATTATCCATAACATTGCAAATATCATCGACAACTTCATTAATCAGGGCTTCATCATCACCCTCAGCCATTACCCGAATAACTGGCTCGGTACCAGACTTCCTTATAAGCAAGCGGCCTTTACCGTTTAAACGAGCCTCGCCATCACGAATGGCCTCAACAACATTTTTATGTTCCATAATGCCTTCGGAATGATAAGTAACATTTTTCAATATTTGTGGCATTGGTTCAAACACACGCAACATCTCAGACGCGGGCTTGTCGCTTTCGGTTAACACCCGCAAAACCTGAAGCG